>NZ_CP146609.1:1117500-1485833 GCF_037094465.1 Pseudodesulfovibrio sp. 5S69 | reverse complement strand
AGACACATCGCAAGTGCGCGGACTGCGCCTTCTACCGCAAGCACCAGGGCGACGAGGTGGTCCAGCTCGGCGATTCCTTCCGCAACATGGTCTGGTCCATCAAGCTCTACCGCCGCCGCCTGCGCGAGTCCGAGGAGAAATACCGCTCCCTGTTCGACTCCGGCCCGGACCCGATCTTCGTGGTGGACTGCGCCAGCGGGACCATCCGCGACGCCAACCCCCGGACCACCGAGCTCTACGGCTATCCCCGCGAGGATCTCCTGGGCATGCCCTTCCTGGACCTCGGCCCGGAGCACAACCCGGCCTGCCTGGACTTCTTCACCGAGGGCGGCGGCGGGTGCGTCTATTATCCCAAACGGCTGCACTACAAGAACGGCGGCGAGCCCTTCTTCGTGAACATGCACGCCTGCCCCATCTCCTACCGGGGCAAGCAGGCCATCATCATCGCGGTCACGGACATCACCGAGCTGATCGAGAAGGACGCCCAGCTCATCCAGGCGGCCAAGATGAAGTCCCTGGGCGAGATGTCCGCGGGCGTGGCCCACGAAATCAACCAACCGCTCAACGCCATCAAGGTGGGCAGCGAGTTCCTGTCCATGATGCGGGAGGAGGATCTGGAGATCCCCAAGGAGCACTTCGAGGAGGTGGTCAACGAGATCTCTACCCAGGTGGACCGGGCCGCCGAGATCATCGACACCCTGCGCTCCTTCGGCCGCAAGTCCGACCTCATGGAGGAGTCCGTGGACCTGAACCAGCCGGTGCGCGCGGTCCTGTCCATGGTCCGGCGCCAGTTCGAACTGGACAACATCCGCTTCGAGCTCAGGCTGGCCGAGGGCCTGTCCCCGGTGCGGGCCCACTCCAACCGGCTCCAGCAGGTCATCTTCAACCTGGTGACCAACGCCCGCGACGCCATCAACGACGTATCCCACGCCGACGGCGGCGGGGACCGGCGGATCATCATCCGTACGGGCAACGACGAGAGCAAGGTGTTCATCGAGGTGGAGGACACGGGCGGCGGCATCGACGAGAAGGATCAGCAGAAGATTTTCGAACCGTTTTTCACCACCAAGGAAGCGGGCCAGGGCATGGGCCTGGGCCTGGCGATAACCTACGGCATCATCAAGGATTACGGCGGAGAGATCCGCATCGACAGCACCAAGGGACAAGGCACGGTCTTCCGCATGGAGTTCCCTGCCGCCACCGCGCAAGGAGAGTCCAAGGCATGAACGACAAAGTACTGGTCATAGACGACGAACGGCCCACTCTGAAGATGTTCACCCTCCTGCTCTCGGCCTACGGCTACGAGGTCCTGACCGCCGAGAACGGCCGCGAGGGGGTCGAGACCTTCCAGCGCGAGGCCCCCGAACTGGTGCTGACGGACATCAAGATGCCGGTCATGGACGGCATCGAGGCCCTGAAGGCCATCAAGAAGCTGAACCCCGCCACCGAGGTCATCGTCATCACCGGACACGGCGACATGGACCTGGCCATCCAGGCCCTGAACCTCGACGCCACGGACTTCATCAACAAGCCGCTCAAGCGCGAGGCCCTGGAAAAGGCCCTGACCCGCGCCAGAGAGCGCATGACCATCGCGCGCAACGCGGAGTGGCAGGTGGTTCTGGAGGAGAAGAACCGGGCCGCAGTCATCGGCGTGCGCGGCAACGTCTCGGCCATGACCATGCCCCGGCTGACTGAGGCGTTCGAGCAGGCCGTGGCCATGAACAAGGAGGCCGTGCTCATCGAGTTCGAGAAGAACGCCTCCATCAACGGCGCGGGGATCACCGGCCTGACCGGGCTGCTCAGCGACAACGCGGGCTCGGGCACGCGGATATTCCTGGCCGGACTGTCGAGCAACTTCCGGTCCGTGTTCGAGACCCTGGGCATCACCCGGTACGCCGAGCTGTTCGACCAGGAGACCGCGGACCTGACCGGGGGCTAGGCCTACTCGGCGAGCTTCTCCAGTTCGTGGATGATGCCGCCCAGGTCGGGCCGCGAGTTGATGTCGTGGACGTCGAGGTAGCGGATGATCCCTTTCTTGTCGATGATCACGATGGCCCGCTCGGCCATGCCGTCCGAACGCAGGATGCCCAGCGCCCCGGCCACCTTGCCGTGGGGCCAGAAGTCGGACAGCACCGGGAAATCCAGGCCGTGCATGGCCTTGACCCACATGGCCTGGGACGGGATGTTGTCCTCGCTGATGCCGATGACCTCGGCGTCGAGCCCGTGGAACATGTCCAGGGCCAGGTTGTAGCCCGGCCACTGGTCCGAGCAGACCGGGGTCCAGGCCGCGGGCACGAACGACAGGACCACGTTCTTCTTCCCTCTATAGTCGCTCAGGGTGACCGTGCCGCCGCTGATCGCGGGCAGGGTGAAGTCCGGGGCCGCGTCGCCCACCTTGACCTTGAGGGTCGAATCCGTGGGTTTGAGGCGGCCGGGGTCGAAGGTCTCCATGTGGGCGGCCAGGGCGCCCGAGGCCAACAGCCCCCAGGCCAGCAGCCCCAAGACCGGCAGCGAGAAAAGCAACGCACGTCTCATGATTTCCTCCTATTTCCCGACCAGTCCCAGCACGTTCTTCAGGAACGCGTCCTTGTCCTTGATCTCGCCCTCGTGGAAGACCAGGATGGCGCGCCTGCGGTCGCGCAGATCGACCAGATAATAGGCCGGGGTGCCCACGTTGCCCACGGCCTTGTGGGCCGTGTAGTCCGGGTCCTCGAAGAGCGGGAACTGGACGCCGAACTTCTTGCGGTAGAAGGCCACCTCAAAGGGCGTGTTGCCCGCGGCGATGCCTACGAACCGGATCTTGTCCGCCTCGGCCGAGGCCAGGACCCGGGCGAACATGTCGTTCACGCCGGGGGCGTCGTGCTGGCAGATGGGGCAGTACATGCTGAACACCTCCACGAACACGAAGTCCGCGTTGATGTCCGAGAGCCGGATGTCGCCGTCCGGGACCCCCAGATACTGGCGCTGCTCCGGGCTGATCTTGCCCTGAAGCGCCACGTCGGGAAACACGTCCGAGGCCGTGGCGGTTGCCGAAGGCAGGGCGGCGACCACCGCGAGCAGGAAGGCGGCCAGGGTCAGGAGATGTCGTTTCATAGCGTCGTCCTCGTCGCGTTAGGGGTCCGGTACAAGATAGTGAGTATAGTCCCAAAACGAGGAATTCGGCAACAGCACACCTCACTCTTTCGCTTCAGCACCTTGCCCGCACGGGACGAACGCGGTACGCTCCTAAATTGGAGAGCATCCCCAACAAAAAGGAAACGTCATGGAACATAGACCCGTCGTCCCCTCCCTGTTGAAAGGCCTCATCCTGGCCGTCGGCTTCGTGGCCGGCTGCTGGGTCCTGGCCGGGGCAGTGGTGGATTTCAAGGCCATGGACCGCTACGTCTCGGTCAAAGGGCTGGCCGAGCGCGAAGTGCCCGCCGACCTGGCCATGTGGCCCATCAGCTTCAGCGTGGCCGCAGACACCCTGCCCGACCTGGACGCGGCCCTGGCCGATTCCCGCAAAAAGGTCATGGCCTTCCTCGACGAACAGGGGCTGGGCGGAGCCGACATCATGAACGCGGCCCCCCGCGTGCAGGAGAACCAGTACAACTCGCCCAACCAGCGGCCCACGCACCGCTACACGGCCCAGGCTGTGGTCACCGTGCGCACGGGCGACATCGCCAAGGTCAAAAAGGGCATGTCCGTGGCCGGCGAACTGGTCTCGCGCGGTGTGCTCCTGGTCCAGAACTACGAGTTCCGCCCGACCTTCGCCTTCACCGGGCTGAACAAGATCAAGCCGGACATGATCGCCGAGGCCACGCGCAACGCCCGGAGCGCTGCCAAACAGTTCGCCGAGGACTCCGGCTCCCGCGTGGGCGGCATCCGGCGCGCCTCCCAGGGGTACTTCTCCCTCCAGGACCGCGACCAGTACACCCCGGAGATCAAGAAAGTCCGGGTGGTCACCAGCGTGGACTATTTCCTGGAAGACTAGCCCGGTCCCGCGCCGGATTCGATCAACGACGAGGCCGCTCCGGCAACGGGACGGCCTCGCTTTTCCCGGTTTTCTCCCAACGTTACGATTGCGCAACATCATCCGATGCCTTCTTCCCTAAATTGCCAGATGCAGTACCCACGGGTAGTTTCGGTTAGCTGAAAACCCGCAAATCCGGGAGGCTCATGAAAACGCACCCCATCGCCGGACGCGCCTTCGTGGCGATCCTCGCCCTGGCCTGCGTCCTGCTCCAGCCAGGATGGTGCCGGGCCCAGGCATCGCCCCTGGTCATGGGACTGGCCTCCACGGACTCCAAGCAGTTCCTGCTCGGCTCCTGGCGGCCCGTGCTCGACGACCTGTCCAAGCGGCTGGGACGCCCGGTGGAGGCAGTGGTCCTGGACGACTACGCCGGGGTCATCTGGTCCATGGCCGCCGACAGGGTCCAGCTCGCCTGGCTGGGCAACAAGGCGGCCATCGAGGCCGTGGACCGTGCCGGGGCCGAGGTCGTGGCCCAGACCACGACCAAATACGGGGCCGGGTATTACGCCCATCTCATCGCCCGTCGGGACGCGCCCTGGAACAGCGCCGAAGACGTTTTGGACCACGCGGGCGAAATCGAGTTCGGCATCGGCGACCCCAACTCCACCTCGGGCTTCACCGTGCCGAGCTATTACCTCTTCGCCTCCCGGGGCGTGGACCCGGCCGGGGCGTTCAAGCGGCTGGTCCACCACAACCACGAGGAGAACTTCCTGGCCGTGGCCTCCGGGCAGTTGGACGTGGCCACCAACAACAGCTCGGCCCTGGGCCGCTACAGGGAGCGCTTCCCCGAGCAGTACAAGCGCATCAAGATCATCTGGACCTCGCCGCGCATCCCCTCGGACCCGGTCCTGGTCCGCTCGGACCTCGACCCCGCGCTCAAAGCCGAGATCCGCGATTTCTTCGTGGGCTACGCCCGGCCCGGCAAGGGCAAGACCCGGGCGGGCGTACGCCGCGAGGCGGCCAACCTGGCTGCCCGCAAGTGGGTCGGCTTCCAGGAGTCGGACAACTCCCAGCTGGACCCCATCCGCAGGCTGGAACTGTACAAGAAGCGGCTGAAGCTGGAGCGCGACGAGACCCTGTCCGGGGTCGAAAGGCGGACGCGCCTTGATGAGGTGGACGCCGACCTCAGGGCCCTGGACCGGAAATAAGCCCATGGCGCCCCGCATCCTGAAGCGCCCCCTGTTCGGCCCTCCCCAAGGGTTTCCCATCTCCCTGGGGGCGAAGATCCTGACCCCGGTGCTGCTGGTCTTCATCATCACCAGCGTCATCCTCTACTCCCTGTATCTTTCCCGCATCCGGGAGCAGGAACTGGCCAACCTGAAGAACCAGCTCGAGGTCTTCGCCTCAAGCAAGGCCGCCGAACTGAGCGAGCCCCTGTGGAGCTTCCAGGAGGACGTCATGGAAAGTCTCATGCGCAGCTACCGGGACAACCGCGACCTGCACCGCATCATCCTCTACGACGACAAGGGGCGCGAACTCTTCCGCGAAGACGGGCGCGACGCCAGGCCGGGCCACACCCTGCTGACCGCCGAGCGGTCGCTGACCCGGGACGTGAACGGCCAGACCCTGAATCTCGGCAGGCTGGTGGTCCAGTACCACACCGACCGCCTCATGGAGGACCTCGGGCGGCGCCGCTACGAGGACCTCATGCCCGTGGCCCTGCTCATGGCCGTGGTGGCCGCCGCGGGCTGGCTGTTCCTGCACATCATCGTCGGCCGCCCGCTGCACCGGCTGAAGCTGTCCCTGCGGCTCAACGCCCGCAGCGACGAGCGCAAGCCCCTGGTCTGGAAGAGCCGCGACGAGTTGGGCGAGGTGGTGGCCGAGTACAACGCCCTGCTCCGCGAGGTGGGCCAACAGACGAACCGGCTCATGCGCAACAACGCGGTCCTCGAACGCCAGATCACCCAGCGCAAGGTCGCCGAGCGCCAGTTGGCCAAGGCCCACGATGAGCTGGAACATATCGTGGCCATCCGGACCATGGAGCTCCGGGAGGCCAACCTGGAGTTGGTCCGCCTGGACAACCAGCGCGCGGCCTTCCTGTCCTCGGCCTCCCATGAGCTGCGCACCCCGTTGGCCGCCGTGCTGGGGTTCTCCAAGCTGGTGCGCAAGGCCTTTTCCCGGCACTTCGCCCCCCATGCCGAAGCCCTCGGCCTGGGAAGCCGCAGCGACGTCATCCTGGCCAACCTGGAGGTCATCGCCGCCGAGGGCGACCGGCTGACCCGGCTGATCAACGACCTGCTCGACATCAACAAGATCGAGGCCGGACAAATGGAGTGGCGCGACACCCGGCTCAACCTGGCGGACGAAATCGAGCGGGCGGCCAGAACCATGGCCCCCCAGTTCGAGAACAACAACGCCGTGCGGCTCGTGACCGAAGTCTCCGGCGCGGTGCCCTCCCTGCTCTTCGACCCGGACCGCATGCAGCAACTGCTCCTCAACCTGCTGTCCAACGCCTGCAAACACACCGAACGCGGCGAAATCCGCATCCGGGCCACCGCCGCGCCGGGCCTGGTCCGCATCGAGGTGCGGGACACCGGGCACGGCATCCGGCCGGCCGATCTCGAACTGATCTTCCAGAAATTCTACCAGAGCGAAGACGGGGACAAGGGCAAGCCGTGCGGCACGGGGCTGGGTCTGCCCATCTGCCGACACATCGTCGAGCACTACCGGGGGTCCATCACGGCCGCCTCCGAGGTGGGCTCGGGCAGCACCTTCACCGTGGAACTGCCCGTGGGGCAGGACTAGAGCAGCAGAAGCCGGACGGCCTCCACCCCGGTCCAGGTCTGGTACAGGGCCAGAACGAAGGCGACCGCATTGGCCGTGCCGTGGAACAGGGCCAGGCCGGGCCGCCTGCCGCTCGGCTTCTGCAGGATATAGCCGGTGACCAGGCCAACCAGGATGAACGGCCACATGAGCATCCCCACGTCATAGTGCGCCCCGGTCAGGGCCGTCGTCCCCCAGGTCTGCTGGGCCACGTACACGCCGAGAACCAGCCCGACCATCCAGAGCCAAGCCGCGATCTTGCCGTATTTGACGTGTCCCTTCCAGTCGAAGGCGCATTTTTGTCTGAGGTGCTGGAAGCGGAACCGGTTGATGCCCATGAGCAGGACCCGGATGGCGATGAGCAGGGCCGCGAGCTGGAGGATGGGGTGTATCCAGAGCATGATCGTCCTTCAGGTGGGTTAGACGGTGGCGAACAGGAGCGGGGCGAGCCCCAGGGGCAGGGATAGGTGCATGGCCGCCAGGGCGGGCCGATGGCGGTTCGCGGCGGCCAGCCAAGCGGCCGTCCCCCCGGCCAGGAGCAGTCCGGGCACAACGATGCAGCGCAGGGAGGCCGGTCCGGCCAGGCCCGCGAAGCAGCCCAGGCCCACGAAGTACGCGGCCACCCAGACGGCCATGAGCCCGGCGCGCACGGCCGGGGACGGGCCCACGTGGAGCAGGGCGAACCCGGCGCGTCCGTAGTCCTCGCGGTGCTTCTCGGCCAGCAGCCAGAAATGGGGCACCTGCCAGAGATAGAAGATCACGGCCACCCCGAGGATGTGCGGATCGGAAAGGTGCCCTCCGGCGGCCAGCCAGCCGGTCAGGGGCGGCGCGGCCCCGGCCACGCCCCCGGCCAGCAGGGCCATGGGCGAGACCCGCTTCAGCGGGGTATACAGGCCGTTGTACACGGCGACCACGCCGAGCCCGGCCAGCAGGGGCGGCCACCCACCGGCCATAAAGAACAGGGCGAGCCCCGCCAGCGAGAACAGCGCGGCCCACAGGAGGCCGCGCGCGGGCGCCATGCGCCCGGAGGCCAGGGGCCGGTTCCGGGTGCGCGCCATGCGCGCGTCGCGGTCGCGCTCCTGGACCTGGTTCAGGGCCGAACACCCTCCGCAGAGCAGGAAGGCTCCGGCCGCCGCGGCTAAGGCGTGATTCGCCCCGCCGTACAGGTGGCCGTGGTAGAGCGCCCCGAACAGGCTCCCGGCGGCCACGGCCAAGCCGACCTTGGGCCGGATCAGGGAGAAAACGGATGCGGGGCGGTCCGGGATCATTCGGCGTCCTTCTTCCCCAGGGACTTGATGTAGCCGATGAGCTGGTTCACAGAGCCCTCGTCCAGGTCGTCGAAGGCGGGCATCTGATCGTCGTATCCGTCAGGCACGTCGGCCGACGGAGTGGTGATGGCCCGGCGGATGTAGCCGTCGTCCGCCTTGAGGTCGTAGGGCTTGCCGTCCGCGGTCTTGCCCTTGCGCTCGCTCCCGTACAGGCCGAGCAAGGTCGGGCCCACGTCATCCGTGCCGTCCGTGGTGTGGCAGCCCAGGCAGCCGAGTTCGTCGGCCAGGGCCGCGCCCTTGTCCTTGCCCTGCCCGCCCTTGAGTAGGTAGGCGGCCATGATGCCCAGCTGGGCATCGGACAGCTCGTCGCCGTAGGCCGGCATCATGTCGTCCCACCCCTTGACCAGGACCGCGCCGGGATCGCGCACGGACTGGCGGATGTAGGCCTCGTCGGGCCTGATCTTCTTTTCCGTGCCGTCGGGCAGGACCACGGTCTCCTCGCGGTTGCCCAGGTCGAGCAGGCTCGGGGCCGACTCGGCGGACAGGTCCATGGAGTGGCATTCGAAACAGCCGAACTCCTCCAGCAGGGACATGCCCAACTCCTCCTCGGCGGGCTCTTCCTTGCCCTTCAGCCAGGTGTCGAACTCGTCCTTTTCGACCACCCGCAGGATGGTGATCATGTCCGCGTGCTTGAGCCCGCAATACTCGGCGCAGAAGATGTCGTAGTCGCCCACGGTGTCGGACTGTATCCAGGCCTTGGTGTCCATGCCGGGCACCAGGTCCCACTTCACGCGCATGGCCGGGACGTAGAAGGAGTGGATCACGTCGCGGGTGGTCAGGGCCAGCTTGACCGGGGTGTCCACCGGGATGACCAGCTCCTTGGCGGTCTTGCCGTTGTCATAGGTGAACCGCCAGGACCACATGCGCCCTTCCACGCCCACGGTCATGGCCCCTTCCGGGATGTTGCGCATGGCCTTGAACGAGGTCCAGCCGGTCCAAAACAGGCCGAGCACGATGAGCGTGGGCAGGACGGTCCAGAGGATCTCCAGGGTGACCGACCCCTTGATGTCCGTGGGCTGCGGGTTGCGCGTCCAGTGGTAGCGCCACAGGAAATAGAGCATGGTCACGGTCACGGCCACCAGGATGAACAAGGCGAATCCGAGGATGATCAGAAAGGCCTGGTCCACTCCCTTGGCGGCGGTGAATATCTGCGGATACATGGGCTACCTGTTCGCTGTGTCGAAAAAGGTGAATCCGATGAAGATGGCCAGGATGACGAAGGCCACCAGGACCATGGTCTTGAGCGTCCGGTTCTCGTACTTGAGGTGCATGAAGAAAAAGACCACCAGGGACGCCTTGATCGAGGCGATGGTCATGGCCGAGACCACGTTGAGGAAGCCGAGGTGGATGGTGGACACCTCCACGGTGATGGCCGTGAGGACCATGAGTGCGGCCCACACGGCGATGAACAGGCCGTAGCCCGGTCCGTGGTGTTTTGTCTGTTCGTGCTCGTTCATGCCGTTGCCCGCCTAGGTGATGAGGTAATAGAGCGGAAAGAGGTAGATCCAGATCAGGTCCACCAGGTGCCAGTACAGCCCGGCGTTCTCCAGGGCCACGAAATGCTCCGGGGTGCACGTCCCGGCCACGATGCGGGTCCAGACCCACAGGAACACGCCCATGCCGATAATCACGTGCAGCCCGTGCAGTCCGGTCATGGTGTAGTACAGGGCGAAAAAGGCCTGCTTGCCCGGCGCCCACTGGATGAGCGTCTCCCCGCCGGGGTAGATGCCCGCGTGGATCTTGTGGGACCACTCGAAATACTTGATGACCAGGAAACAGCAGGCCAGGACCAGGGTGGCCGCCATGAACCCCTGGGCCAGCTTGCGATCGCCCCGCTGCAGGCCGACCACGGACAGGGCCGCGAACAGACTGGAGGTGATCAGGACCACGGTGTTGGTGGTCCCCAGGGTCACATCCAGGAGCTTGCTCGCCTCGTGAAACTCCGTGGGATAGCGGCCCAGCGTGACCGAGTAGAGCACGAACAGGCCGCCGAAGAGCAGGATCTCCGTGAACAGGAAGATCCACATGCCCATCTTGGCGCCCTGGTAGTCCCTATGCATGGTCATCGTCCCTCACTTCGCTGAAGTCGTAAGGGCCGTGGGTGACCACCGGCTCGGTATCGAAATTGTGCGTGGGCGGCGGGGACGGCAGGGTCCATTCCAGTGTGGCCGCCTTCCACGGGTTGCGGCCCACGGGCTCGCCCCGGTAGCGCGAATGGATCAGGTTGTAGAACATCAGCGCGAGCCCGGCGAAGGTGATCCAGGAGCCGTAGGTGGACAGCCGGTGCAGCGAGGTGAACTGCGGCAGGTAGTCGTAGTAACGCCGGGGCATGCCCTCCAACCCGAGGAGGTACATGGGGAAATACAGCCCGTTCAGGCCGACGACCAGGATGAGGGCCGCCGTGATCGCCTGCTTGCGGTTGTACATGCGGCCGTACATCTTGGGGAACCAGTAGTGGATGGCCGCGAACATGCCGAACCCGGTGCCGCCGAAGATGACGTAATGGAAGTGGCCGACCACGAAGTAGGTGTCGTGGACATGCATGTCCGTGCCCGCGCTCCCCAGAACCAGACCGGTGATGCCGCCCATGGCGAAGAGGAAGATGAAGCCGAGCGCGTAGATCAGCGGCGGCTCCAGCCGGATGGACCCCTTGTACATGGTCGACAGCCAGTTGAAGACCTTGACCGCCGAGGGCACGGCCACGATGAAGGTCAAAAACGAGAAGACCATGACCGCCGTGTCGGACATGCCGGACACGAACATGTGGTGCGCCCAGACCAGGGAGCCCGCGAAGGCGATGGCCAGAGACGAGCCGACGATGGTCTTGTAGCCGAAGATGGACTTGCGGCAGAAGACCGGGATGATGTCCGAGATGACCCCCATGGCGGGCAGGATCATGATGTACACCGCCGGGTGGGAGTAGATCCAGAACAGGTGCTGGTAGAGGATCGGGTCGCCGCCCCGGGCCGGGTCGAAGATGCCCAGGCCGAGCAGCCGCTCGACGATGATCAGGACCACGGTGATGGACAGGATGGGCGTGGCCAGGACCTGTATCCAGGCCGTGGCGTACAGCGCCCAGGCGAACAGGGTCAGCCGGGTCCAGGTCAGCCCCGGCGCGCGCAGCCGGTGGATGGTGACGATAAAATTCAGGCCCGTGAGGATGGACGAGAAACCGAGGATGAACACCCCGGCCACGGCCACGGACACGTTGGTGGTGGTCACGGCCGAGAACGGCACGTAGAAGGTCCAACCCGTGTCGGGCGCGCCCCCGCCGGTGAACAGCGAGATCAGCGCCGTGGCCCCGCCGATGACGTACAGCCAGAAGGAGAACGTGTTCAGCCGGGGAAAGGCCACGTCCTCGGCCCCCAGTTGCAGGGGCAGAAAAAGGTTGCCGAAGGCCGCCGGGATGGACGGTATGACCACGATGAAGATCATGATCACCCCGTGCACGGTGAACAGCGCGTTGTAGGCCTGCTGCCCGATAAAATCCTTGCCCGGCCAGAAGAGCTCCATCCGGATGACCATGCCGATGCACACGCCGATCACGAAGAAGGCCGTTATGCACCACAGGTAGAGCATGCCGATGCGCTTGTGGTCCAGGGTGAACAGCCACTCGCGGACCCAGGACTTGCCGCCCGATGCCATAAAACCGGGACTCACCGCCTCCGTCGCCATCTAGCGCCTCTTTTTTTTCTTGCCGCCGAGCAGCAGCCAGCCAAGAAAGACGACCACAAACCCGACGATGGTGTACCCGGACACGCGCAGGATGTCGAAGACGTACCGCCGCCCCTGGGGATCATAGTTGTAGCAGAACGAGAGCAGCCGTTTCACGGACAACCCGGTCTGGCCTCGGGCCGCCTCGGTACCCGCCATGGTGATGTCGAAGGGCAGGAAGCTGGACCCGTAGAGGTAGCGGACCACCTTGCCGCCGGGGGCCAGCGCGATGGCCGCCACCGGGTGGGCCCACAGGCCGCCCTGCTTCCGGACCGTGTAGCCGATGGCCTTGAGCGTGGCGTCGATGGAGGCTTCGTCGCCGGTCAGGAAAGTCCAGTACTTGGCCGGGAAGGCGTCGCCCGCGATGGCCGTGTAGTTGCGCTTGGCCCGGGCCGCGTCCTTGACGGTCTCGTGCGGGTCGAAGCTCAGGGAGACCACCTTGAGTTCCTTGCCGGGCGTCAGCTTCACCTCGGGCAGGATGGAGGCCACCGAGCCCTGGAGCAGGCTGCACACGTCCGGACAGCGATAGTAGATGGGCAGCAGGAGGATCGGCGCGTCGGCCAGTTCGGGCAGGGTCACCCGGTTGCCCTCGGAATCCGTGAAAGGAACGTCCGGGAGCATTGCCCCAAGGTGTTCCTCGATGCCCACCGGGAGGTCGGCCTTTTCGGCCTCGGCCATCATCTTGGCATGATCGTGGGGCTCGTTCATGGACCGGTCGCCCATGCCGTGCCCTTCCATGCCGGGGCCGTCCATGCCGTGCCCTTCCATGCCGGGGCCGTCCATGCCGTGCCCTTCCATGCCGGGGCCGTCCATGCCGTGCCCTTCCATGCCGGGGCCGTCCATGCCGGGGCCGTCCATGACCGGTCCGTCCCTGTCCGGGGTAGCCGGCTCGTCCAGCTGCGGGCTGCCCATGTCCGGGCCGCCCAGTCTCTCGACGGCGCGGCCGTCCATGTTCAGGCCGTCCAGTTCGGGACTGCCCATGCCCGGCTTGGCCAGGTCGTCCAGGTCCGGACCGCCCCGGCGGTCCAACTCGGGACTGCCCTGATCGGGGCTGCCCAGGTCACGGCCGTCCACCTCGGGACCCGCACGTTCCAGGGATTCCCGCGCCGCTTCGACGCCCTTTTCCACGCCGTCGTCCCCGCCGGCCGCCCGACAGGGGACGGCCAGCAGTGCGACGAGCATGAGCAGCGGGATAAGATTGCGCATCCGCCCTCTCTAGAGGGAGCCGACGTAGGCGGCCAGGGCCTTGATGTCGTCCGGGGTCAACTGGCTGGCCATGCGCTCCATGGTCCGCTTCTTGGCCCCGCCGTAGGTGCCGTCCTTGTAGCCCGTGAGCTTCATCTCGATCTCCTGGGCGGTCTGGCCCTTCAGGACGACGTCGCCTCCGGCCTTGGAAGATTCGCTTCCGTCGCGATGGCAAGGCGAACACCGTTTCTTATAGAGATCCGCGCCGTCCACGGCAAAGGCGGCGGTCACGCCGAAACAGCACACGATGGTCAAAACAGCCAGCAGTTTTTTCATGTCGTCCCCTACTGTTAGAAATATGGTTACAGTTCGATACCTACTGCGCACAATAAGCTATTTTCATTTTTTTTCAAACCGCCGCCGCGGAATAATAACGATCGGGGGAAAAACCGCGCAGGTCCTGCGTTCTGCTATCCTCTTCATTTTCTAATAGCCAATTTTACCGGACACATCGTATAGTTTTTGTAAATCCGGGTTTTCGCGACCCGACAACGCACTCCTGGAGGCATCTTCTATGGGCATCAAATGGAAATTGTTGTTGATCACCGGCCTGCCGGTTTCTGCCATCCTGATCATCTTCGCCGTGGGGTTGACCAGTTTCAACGTCCTCGACTCGAACATGGTCTCCGTGAACGACCTACACATGGACCGGGCCACCATGATCGACGCCGACCGCGACGCCTACCAGGCCCAGGTGGCGGTCATGAAGTCCGAAACCGCGCCCTCGATGGAGGCCCTGAACACGGACAAGTCGGACTGCACCGAGAACATGCAGCAGACCTGGGACAGGATCACCGGCCCGGCAAAGAACTTCAGCCCGGATATGGACGGTGACTTCAACACGTTCAAAACCGATTTCAAGGCCTGGGAAACGGCCAACAACACCATACTCGCGCTGACCGCCGAGACCCTGGCCGCCAACCTGGAACGCGACAAGGAGGAAAAGGCGGCCGTGGGCTCCTTCGACGCCATGCGCGAAATCATCAATCAGCTGGGCGAGATCGCCGACACGCGGTTGAAGAGCGCCCTGCTGCCCGAGGGCGAGCGCAGGCACACCGAACAGGCCCTTTCCCTGATCCTCAACGCCGACCGCGATGCCTACCAGACCTATGTGGCCCAGCTCCTGGTCATCCGCAGCCTCGACCCCGCGGAGATCAAGAAGTGGGCCGACTCCTTCACCGAAAACCTGGGGCAGACCCGTGACCGCGTGACCCAGGGGGCGAGGCTCCTCGGCCCCGAGGGGCAGAAACTCGAAAAGAACTTCCTGTCCCTGCTCGACACCTGGGCCGCACACAGCCAAAAGGTGGTCGACCTGTCCACGGCCAACGCGGACAAGAACCTCAAGCGGATCACCCTGCTGGCCGAGAGCGAGAAGACCTTCGAGGCCATGCGCGGGTCCATCGACCGGCTCGGCCAGGCCGAGATGGCGCGGGTCGAGACGCGCATGACCGACCTCGGCGCGGTGGTCAACCGGACCATCTGGACCTACGTGCTCATCTCGCTCCTGTTCACCCTGGCCTCCGTGGTGGTCACCCTGATTTTCTCCTCCAGGATGGCCGCGGTCATGAAGCGCGCCGCGGGCGTGGCCGCAGCCCTGTCCGGAGGCGACTTCACCGTACGCCTGGACGTGGACCGCAAGGATGAGATCGGCCAGCTCGCCCAGGCCATCGGCGTCATGATCGACAAGCTGCGGAGCATCGTCTTCGAGGTCCAGGATTCGGCCTCCAACGTAGCCTCCATCTCCGAGGAAATGGCCGGTTCCTCCCAGACCATGAGCCAGGGAGCCAGCGAACAGGCCGCCGCCGTGGAAGAGGTCTCGGCCTCCATGGAGGAGATGTCCTCGAGCATCAGCCAGAACTCCGAGAGCTCCAACAAGACGGGCGAGATCGCCGTACGCACCGCCGATGAGGCGCGCAAGGGCGGCGAGGCCGTGCGCCAGACCGTGGAGGCCATGACCCAGATCGCCGAGAAGATCTCCATCATCGAGGAGATCGCCCGGCAGACCAACCTGCTCGCCCTGAACGCGGCCATCGAGGCCGCCCGTGCCGGGGAGCAGGGCAAGGGGTTCGCCGTGGTCGCGGCCGAGGTGCGCAAGCTGGCCGAACGCAGCGGCACCGCGGCCGCCGAGATCGGCGAACTGTCCGCCTCCAGCGTGGAAGTGGCCGCCAGGGCCGGGAAGATGCTCGACTCCATCGTCCCGAGCATCGAGGAGACCGCCGAGTTGATCCAGGAGATCTCCGCGGCCAGCAACGAGCAGAACGCGGGCGCCTCCGAGATCAACAGCGCCCTCCAGCAGCTCGACTCCGTGGTCCAGACCAACGCCAGCTCCTCCGAGGAGATCGCCTCCACGGCCGAGGAACTGTCCTCCCACGCCGTGCAGCTCGAAGCGACCATGGCCTTCTTCAACCTCGGCCACGACTCCGCCGGGGCCCTGCCTCCCCGGTCGGTCCGGACCAAGGCCAAGCCCCAGGCCCAACCCAAGCCCGCCATGCTCCCCCCGGCCGGGGGAAAACGCTCGGCCCCCGAGCCCGTGAACGGCATGGACATCGACCTGGAGGACGACGGGGACGACGCCTTCGAGCGGTTCTGATCCCCCCTGTTCCGCACCCTCTATTGGGCGGTCCAGAACGCGGGGCCGCCCTTTTTTCGTCCCGCTCTCCCATAGAGAAAACCACTCCACCTCACTTGCCGAGAAAGATCATGTATATCCACTAAAAATGGATAAAACACCCCTCTCTTACTCCATCAATCGTGGAAACATCGACCGCCCTACGACGATACCCCCGATTCGGTCACATTTTTTTATTCAATTATATTTGATAATTACAAACTTTTTTACGGGCATTTTTCTGGCATGTCCCTTGCTTCGTACAATGCACATTCTGATTGGAGGATGCGATGATGAGACGATGCGACACGAACGGGAAGAGGCGTTTCGGACTGGCCGCCGTGGAGATGGCCATGCTGCTGCCCGTCTTCCTGATACTGCTGATGGGCATCATGGACGCGGCCCGGCTGTTCTGGACCCAGGGAGTGGTCCGGGACGCCGCTTTCGAGGGCGCGCGCATGGCCGTGCTCAACGAGACCTCCCTGGACCAGATCAAGGCCGCGGTCCAGAAGGAACTGGCCGCCGGCGGCGTCAGCCAACAGTCCTCGGTGGAGGTCGGCCCGCGCGAGCCGTCCCAGGCCGTGGACGTGACCGTGTCCGTGCCCTTTGATTTCCTGGTCATCGACAACCTGATCCCGGCTCTGAGCGACAGTTGCAGCCAGGTGGCGGCCACGGCCGTCATGACGCACGAGAGGTAGCCATGCGCAAGAACACCGACAGCTTGACCGGCAGCGCGGTCATCGAATTCGCCCTGCTCATGTCCCTGCTCCTGGTCCCCCTCCTGGCCGGGATATGGGATGCCGCAAAGATGATAGACATGAACCAAATCCTGACCCGGGCCGCCCGCGAAGGCGTGATCATGGCCTCCCGCGGCGACGACCCCGCGGATACGGTGCGCTCCTACGTGGCCTCCGAAGGGCTGTCCACGGACCACCTGACCGTGTCCGTGGAAGTCGGCCCCGAGGACCGCGAACTGGGCCAAGAGGTCTCGGTCTTCCTGAACTACAATTTCGCGGACAGCACCGTGTACCCCTGGGAGAGCCTCATGCCCGGCGGGATGACCACGGTGGCCCGCGCCAAGATGGAGTAACGGCCATGCGCAATCCCCTCCAAGGACTGAACAACGAACGCGGCTTCGCCACCGTGCTGGTCAGCATGTGCATGGCCGCCCTCATGGGCCTGACCGCCCTGGCCGTGGACCTCGGCCGGGCCTACCTCAAGCGCAGCGCCCTGCAGACGGCGGCGGACGCCGGAGCCCTGGCCGGGGCCAATTCCCTGCTGGCCGAGGGCCGGGACATGCAGAAGCTCCGCCTGATCGTGACCAACTACGCCACCCGCAACCTGACCGACGCCGACGTGCCCGCCAAGGCCCTGACCGACGCGGACATCGTCTTCCTGCGCGACGGCGTGCCCGACGAGAAAGAGCCCAACCAGGTGGAGGTGACCATCTCCCTGACCGGCCTGCGCGACAATGCCTTTCCCCTGTACTTCGGCAAGGCCGTGGGCAAGCCCGCCATGAACATCACCGTGACCTCGCGGGCCGGGCTGGCGGGCATGTGTTCGAGCAAGTGCGCCAAGCCGTTCGTGGTACCCACCAAGTACGAGTGGGACGACGAGGCCGCGCCCGGGACCAAGTACTACCAGAACGGGACCCTGGACGTGGAGAGCCCGCAGGAGATGGCCACGGTCAACGTGCTGGGCTACACCCAGGACGACATCGGCACTCAGATCATCATCAAGCCCGGCGACCCGAGCCTGGCCATCGTGCCCGGCCAGTACAACCTGGTGGACCTGCCCCCGGTGAACAAGGGCGACCCCATCACCGGCGCGGCCATGGTCAAGGAGAACATCGAGGGGTGCACCGGCTCCAACAGCTTCGCCACCGTGGCCCCCGGCGACGAACTGCTCCTCGAACCCGGCAACTCCGCCGGGCCCGTCAAGGCCGGGGCCTCCGCCCTCATCGGGCTCGACCCCTACGCCGCCTGGGACGAATCCGCCAACGCCATCGAAGGCAGCGTCTTCAGCGACCCCATGGACAGCCCGCGCGTGGTCATCATCTCCTTCTACGACCCGCGCTACCCGCCCAGCGGCGGGCGCAACACCCTGACCGTCTACGAGATGGGCGCCTTCTTCATCGAGAACGTGGACAGCACGGGCAACGTCCAGGCGCGGTTCATCAACACCGTGGCCGTGGATCCCGACGCCGACGGCTCGGACTGCCTCCTGCGCATCAGCCGCCTCATGCTCGATTCGAGCCGCCAATAGCCCTCCCCACTTCCCCGATTCGCCCCCCGAACAGGACGCCGACCGACACGGCCGGCGTCCTGTCCTAACCGGTCAACTCCTCCCTTTCCGGGAGGGAAATGCCCCTCAACCCCGCCGTTGAGCCAAATCCGGGGATCGTTTCGCTATTTTACCGAAAAATAACGAACCTGACAGGTGTGGAATACCCATTTAACTCTGAAAAGAATGGACTATTTTCTTGCCATGTGCTTATACATAGCTCTGTCTCAGGCCAAGAGGTTGCGGGCTGTAGGTAACATATGGGAATGTTTGAACATTTCCTGCCCAGCCGTGTCTTGGGCCCGAGATTTTAGCTGATATCAGCAACGGAATCGAGGGTGCACTTCGGGAAGGGATGCACATCCTGGTTCGGTCGGCGCTGGCCACCGGACCGCCTCGGATCCTTGGGAGTCGAAAGCGTCAGGGGCGACGATCCTGGGAAGATCGCTCATGAAGGGCTGCGCCACCTTTGACCGGGTCATCCCTTGGATTCAGACACACCCGCCGGGCTGCGTACCGTGGGCCGGGCGGATGGCTGCAATCCGATGACCTTGCCGGGATGGCCCGAAGTGACCGCCGCCGGATGCATACGACCCCGCGTTGAATGAACGGTCTCGCCCCTGGGCGGGATGATTTTTGCCGCTCCCCATGGGGGGCGGTGTCACAACACAAGGGGGTGCTATGGGAAAAATCTCCTCATGGGATTGGGAACCCGGCCAAAAAACGGTCGTTAAATCCCTCTCCCTCCTCGAAGGACACGAATGGCAGGAAGAGCCGTACGTCTCGCCCGACGGCGAGACCTTCGTCGCGATCGTCAAGGTCGGCGACGGCGAATTCTCCGTTCGAACCAACGACTCGGTCTGGGAAGCCACGTTCGAAAAGATCTGGTATCCGAAATTCTCCCCTGACGGTCGCCTGACCGCCATCTGCCAGCAGGACATGGAATGGGTCCTGGTCGTGGACGGCGAAGCCGTCGGCGAGACCACCGACTACATCTGGGACACCATGTTCAGCGAGGACGGCTCCGTCATCGCCACCATGTACAAGTCCATGGAACAGTACGGCATGTGCGTCAACGGCGAGCCTTGGGAAAACCTGTATGAAAACGCCAACATGCCCGCCCTGTCCAAGGACGGCGCGAACACCGCCGCCGTGGTCCAGGCCGACAGCCTGGCCGCCGCCGACATCGAAGGGTTCAAGCGCGGCGTGTACACCGTGGCCGTGAACGGCGAGGCCTGGAAGGGCCGCTACGTCAACATCTGGAACCCGGTGTTCAACAACGCCGGGGACTCCCTGGCAGCCACCTGCCGGACCACGGTCTACGCCCACACCATCGTGGTCGACGACAAGCCCTGGCCCACCACCTACAACCAGGTCTGGGAGCCGGTCTTCTGTCCCAAGGACGGCGGCGTGGCCGCCCCGGTCCGCGTGGCCGGCAAGTGGGGCGTGGACAAGGACGGCAAGACCCTGTGGGAACCCCGCTACGTCCAGTGCCTCTACCTCCAGTACGACGCCTCCGGCGAGAAGCTGTGGGCCGTAGTGGCCACCAGCTACGGCCAGTTCACCGCCTGCGTGGACAACGCCGCCTGGAACGAGACCTGGCCCACCGTGTCCGACCTGGTGGTCAGCCCCGACGGGCAGCGCGCCGCCATCCTGGCCTCGGACTGCAACGAAGACTTCCGCATCGTGGTGGACGGCACCCCCTGGTCCGGCACCTACGACATGGCCTGGCCCGCGGTCTTCTCCCCGGATTCCAAGACCGTGGCCGCCAAGGTGGAAAAGAACGGCAGATTCCGCATCCTGGTCAACGGCAAGTCCTTTGAACGGGACTTCGACGCCGTGTGGCCGCCGATCTTCAGCGAGGACGGCACCAAGGTGCTCATCCGCGCCATCGAGAACAACAGCTACGTCCGCATCGTCGCGGAAGTATGCGACTTCTAAGGGGGAGCTGATATGACTGATTTCTATGTCTTCGCCACCGGCCCCCTCGCCTGGATCGCCTTCGGCATCTTCATCCTGGGCGCCATCTACCGGCTGGTCAGCATGTATTCGCTGGCCAAGGCCAAGGACGGCTCCTCCATCGCCTACATGAGCTGGTACTACGGGCTCCGCTCCATCCTGGTCTGGATGGTCCCGTTCAAGTCCATGGGCTGGAAGTCCGACCCCCTGATGACCGTGACCACCTTCATCTTCCACCTCTGCTTCCTGCTGGTGGCCGTATTCCTGGGTGCGCACGTCGTCTTGTGGGACACCGCGTTCGGCATCTCCATTCCGGGCCTGCCGTCGCAGTTCGGCGACATCGTCAGCTTCGTGGCCCTGGCCTGCTGCGCCGTCTTCGCGTACCGCCGCTTCGCGCTGCCGCACGTCAAGGGCGTCACCCGCTGCCAGGATTGGTTTGCCCTGGTCCTCGTGGCCCTGCCGTTCATCACCGGCGTCCTGGCCTACCATCAGGTCGGCTCGCCCCTGGTCATGACCACCCTGCATGTGCTCTCCGGTGAGCTGCTGATCGCCCTGATCCCGTTCACCCGCCTGAGCCACGCGCTGTTCGTCCTGTTCACCAGGGCGTACATGGGGTCCGAGTTCGGCGGCGTCCGCCATGCCCACGACTGGTAGGCCAAACCATCACAGTAACGCGAGGTACGAATAATGAGTCACATAGCTGACAGAATCATATCCGATGTCGGCCTTGAAGCCGGCGTCGCCGCGTTGACCACCGACAAAATCGAGAAGGTGGTCAACCAGGTGCTCAAAGGTGAAACCGGTGCCAAACTCCGGGCGTACAAGGAGACGTGCATGCGGTGCGGCCTCTGTTCACAGGGCTGCCACTACTACATGTCCCACGACGCCGACCCGAGCTACTCGCCCGTGAACAAGGCCACCGAGACCATGTACGAACTGATGGACAAGAAGGGCAAGGTCTCGCCCCAGCGGATCTACGAGATGGCCCAGATGGCCTACACCGAGTGCAACCTCTGCAAGCGGTGCGCCCACTACTGTCCCATCGGCATCGACACCGGCTACATCATGTCCATGGTGCGCCGCATCTGCTACCTGCTGGATGTGGTCCCGCAGTACATCCGCGACACCGCCCACTCCCACGCCTCGACCATGAACCAGATGTGGGTCAAGGACGACGAGTGGATCGACTCCCTGCAGTGGCAGGAGGACGAGGCGAGAGACGAGTTCCCGGACCTGCGCATCCCGCTCGACAAGGAAGGGGCCGAGGTCTACTACTCGGTCATCGCCCCGGAACCCAAGTTCCGGACCCAGCTCATCTACCAGGCCGCGGCCATCATGAACGCCGCCGGCATCGACTGGACCATGCCGTCGCATCCCGGCTGGGACAACTCGGACATGTGCATGTTCGTGGGCGACTTCGAAAACATGGGCCGCCTCAAACGCGCCCACTACGAGTCCGCCCAGAAGCTGCGCGTCAAGCGCATCGTCATGGGCGAGTGCGGCCACGCCTTCCGTTCGGTCTACGACATGGGCAACCGCTGGCTCGGCCACAAGAAGATGCCGGTCCCGGTCAACCACGCCATCGAGTTCTACTGGGAGCTGATCAACGAGGGCAAGATCAAGATCACCCACCAGTACGAGAACCCGGTGACCATCCAGGATCCGTGCAACATCATCCGCGGCCGGGGCCTCATGGACAAGCTGCGCGACGTGGTCCACTTCCTGTGCAAGGAAGTGGTCGAGATGACCCCCAACCGCGAGCACAACTACTGCTGCTGCGCGGGCGGCGGCGTGATCAACTGCGGGCCGCCGTTCAAGAACACCCGCATGACCGGCAACCGCGTCAAGGCCGAGCAGCTCAAGGCGACCGGCGTGCACGACGTGGTCATCCCCTGCCACAACTGCCACGGCGGCATCGAAGACATCATCGGCTACTATGATCTCGGAATGCACGGCAAGTTCATCAGTGACATCATCTACGAACTGATGGAAAAACCGGAAGTCTAGGAGGACGCCATGAAAAAGAATACCTTCACACTCGCGGCCTCCATGCTGACCGTCACTCTGCTGGTCGTCGTGTACATGGCCCCCACGGCCTTTTCCCAGGACGACATGACCCAGGTGCCCGTGGACGGCTTCGCCAAGCTCGAACGCCCCCGCGTGCCCTTCATGCATGACGCACACAACGAAAAGGCCGGCCTGGACGACTGCGTCATCTGCCACCATTCCAAGAACGACGACGGCACCCGCAACATGGAAGAATCCTCCGAGGGCGAGCCTTGCAGCTCCTGCCACGCGGAGAAGCGCACCGACGGCGGCACCCCGCTCATGCGCGCCTACCACCTCCAGTGCCAGGGCTGTCACAAGAAGGAAGGCAAGGGCCCGGTCGCCTGCGCCCAATGCCATCCTAAATCCTAATAGATTAGGATAGACCCCCGAAAATAAGGCGGCTCCTCTACGGGAGCCGCCTTTTTTCTTGGATCTGGTGAGAGGGCGGCTTCCGAGGACGCACGTACGACGGGGAAAAGAGAGAGCCGCTGTCGGGTGCTGCGCACCCGAATCGCTCCAAAGGGGGGGGGAACGCGGCGGTGGGATCGAAGGCCGTGGTTTCTTATGGGCGCTGTTTGGATGCCGGGGCATCCAAAGGCGCTTTTATTTATCTGAGGGGACCGCCCCGCGAAGCGGCGATAAAGAGTTCAGGAAGGATGAGGGATGAGAGTCCGGGGAAGGGAGAAGGAACCCTTTTCTCAAAGGGTTCCCTTCTCCCTTCCCCGGCCGCTGGAGGCTCATCCATCGAACAACTTGAAGTCCTTGAGGAACCGTTCCTTGCGGCGGGCGACGGCGGCGTCGTCGGACATGATCATGTCGAGCTGGCGGGTGTGGGTGATGAGGTAGCCGATGATCTTGAGACGGTGGCCCATGGTGTCGTGGTCCAGGCCCTCGACGCGGGCGAACATGTTGTCCTGGCGCACGCGGACGCGGAAGTCGAACATCTCCAGGAGGTCGCCCACGAACCGGGCGCGACGGATGCGGCGCTCCATGTTGGCGGCCCCGCCCTTGAAC
Organism: Pseudodesulfovibrio sp. 5S69; assembly: GCF_037094465.1. Taxonomy (NCBI): domain Bacteria; kingdom Pseudomonadati; phylum Thermodesulfobacteriota; class Desulfovibrionia; order Desulfovibrionales; family Desulfovibrionaceae; genus Pseudodesulfovibrio; species Pseudodesulfovibrio methanolicus. The sequence goes on along the minus strand of NZ_CP146609.1, from coordinate 1,462,858 downwards.
TGGAAGGAGGCGTAGTTCTCGCTGATCCGCTCGCCGACCAGGGCCTCGACCCCGCAGAAGTGGAAGCCGAAGCGGGACTGGAGCGAACAGTAGTTCTTCGAGACCATGAAATAGTTCTTCTGGGTGTAGCGGGTGCCCGCGGACGGGACCAGGTCCGGGTTCATGGTGGCCTCGAACATGACCGACATGAGCCCCCGGCCGTGGACCGGCGGCGGGCCTTCCCAGGGCACGGCCTGCATGCCCTCCCAAAGCATCTGCATGGGATAGGAGACGATGTGTTCGAGCAGGATGCAGCGGTCCTTGCGCGCCAGGCCCTCGGGCGAGAACCCGTCGTCCAGGTTGAGGATCCAGAACTGCTTGGGCACGTCGCAGATGAGCTGGCGGCTGGCGGCCTCGATGTAGTCATCGTGGGTGCCGAACTCGAACATGACGTTCACGGCCCGCTCATGGCAGTAGCGCATGACGTCGTGCAGGGTCCGGCAGTTGGCGGGCTTGAATTCCGGGGACTCCGGGTTGGTCAGGTTCAGGCGGACGATGTGGCGGGCGGCCTTGCGCAGGGCGCCCTGGACCGGGCTGCCGCGCATGATCCGCTGCCGGGGGGTGTCCTTGAGCAGGGCCTCCACCGCGCCGTCGTAGACCGCACGCCCCTCGGCGTCCACGGTCAGGATGCGGCCGTTCTCGAACCGGCCCACCGCGTCCTTGACCCCGAACAGGGCCGGGACCCCGAACTCGCGGGCCACGTTGGCCAGGTGCCCGGCCATGCCGCCCTGCTCGGAGATGAGGGCGCTGGCGCGGTCCAGCAGCGCCGCCCGGCTGGGCAGGGCCTGACGCAGGATGAGCACCCCGCCGTCCGGAAAGGTCAGGGCGTCCACATCCTTGCGCAAGGTGAAGGCCGGGCCCACGCCCACGCCCGGGCTGGCGGTCCGCCCGCCGGTCAGCACCGGTTCGGGCAGGTTGGCCGCGGGCGCCGAGTCGCCTCCGGAAATGACGCGCATGAGCGGGCGGCATTGCAGCAGATGGAAGGCCCCGTCCGGGGTCATGGCCCATTCGATGTCCTGGGGTGTGCCGAAATGCTCCTCGATGCGCACGGTCTCGCGGGCCACGAGCAGGGCCTGCTCCCCGGTCAGGGACGGCTGCGTCCCCTTGTCCCCGGTCAACTCCTCGCGACACACGCCCTCGTGCGGGCTGCATACGTACATGTCGGCCTTCTCGGCCACATGGACCTCCTCCACGCGCAGGGGGTCGCGGGCGACGATAAATTCGTCGGTCCCGGCCGTGCCGTCCACCACCGGCTTGGGCAACCCCCAGACCGAGCTGATGGACACGCGGTCGTCGCGCACGTTGACCGGGTTGCCGGAATAGGCCACGCCCCCGGCCGAGGCCTCGACCATGGTCATGCAGCCCACGGACATGGCCACGTCGTCGTCGCGGATGCCGTGGCTCAGCCGGTAGGCCATGGCCTGGCGGGAATATTTGGAGGCGACCACCTCCTTGTAGGCGTCGAGCAGGGAGGAGCGGTCCACGTTGAGCACGGACCGGTACTGGCCCGCAAAGGACGAGCCCTCGATGTCCTCGCCCAGCGCGCTGGATCGCACGGCCAGATCCGGCGGCGCGCCCAAGGTCCCGGCCAGCCGGTCATAAGCGGCCAGGATGGCCTCGGCCAGGTCGTCGGGCAGGCGGGTCTCCATGATCAGCTGCATGATGCTGGACGAGGCCTGGAACACGGACTCGCGGTCATCGCCCGCCATGGTCTGGATGAGTCGGTCGATCTCCACGCCGAGCCCCTGGCTCTGGGCGAACCGCTGGTAGGCGGCCACGGTGATGACGAAGCCGGACGGGATGCGCAGGCCCAGGCTGGCCCCGGCCTCGCCGAGCATGGCCATCTTGGGGCCGCACAGGTCGGCGTGGTCGCGGTTGACCTCGGCCAGGTCGATGACCGGTTCGCCGCCCACGGCGTGGACCTCGGGCTCCAGCTCCTCCATGATCCGCTCGTTGATGGCCTGCATGGCCGCGACCAGGTCGTCGTGGCCCTGCGTCTCCAGCTCCCCCAGGTGGCGGACCATCTGGTAGATGGAAGTGGAGATGCGCGTGCACAGGGTGCGCACGAAGTGCATGCCGTAGGGGGTGAAACCGCGCAGGGCCTCCTCCAGTTCGCCCATGAGTTCGTGGGCCCGGGTGTTGGCCTGGATGAGCAGCCGGAAATGGTCGTAGCGCGTGGCGAAGACGCGGCGCATCTCGGCCCGCTCCTCGGGGGTCTTTTCCTTCTTGCGGAAGCGCAGCCAGTCGAACAGGCCCATCGGGTGTCGTCCTTTGGAAGCAGCCTAGGTCAGGGTCGCAGGGTTCATGGGGAAATGCTCGGGGTGTTCGGCGGTCACGACCCGCTGGATCGGGCCGTGATGCGGTCCTCGTGGTACTGCTTGCGCTTGAAGGCGTCCTCGAGCTTGTAGAGCAACTCCTCGAACTCCACGGGCTTCATCAGATAGTCGAAGGCCCCGAGTTCCATGCCCCGGATGGCGATCTCCATGCTGGCGTGGCCCGTGAGCATGACCACCTCGATCAGCGGGTTCACTTCCTTGATCTTGTGCAGGGCGGTCAGCCCGTCCATGCCGGGCATCTTCACGTCGAGCAGGATGACGTCCGGCTGGAAGGCCGCCAGCAGATCCAGGGCCTCCTCGCCCGAGCCAGCCTGCTCCACGGTCATGCCCCGGCGCTTAAGCCGCTTGCACAAGGTGTTTCGAAAGGATTCCTCGTCATCCACGAGGAGCGCTTTTATGTCGGCCATGGGCCACTCCCGTCTCGTTGTCGTTTCCGGCTACCCGGCCACGGCCTCCCCGACCTTTTCGAGGAGATCGTCCAGGTCGCACGGCTTGAGCAGGTAGTCGAAGGCGCCGGACTCGACACCCTCCCTGGCGGCCTGCTCCGAGCCGTGGCCGGTGAGCATGATGACCGGCATCTCCGGCACCATCTTCTTCATTATCTGCAAGACCTCTATGCCGTCCATATCCCCGAGCTTGAGATCGAGGACGGCCACGTCGAAATCGTTGTCCCGGAGGACCCGGACGGACTCGGCCCCGCTGCCCGCCGTGGTCACCAGGTAGCCGCGCTTGCCCATGCGCTTGGCCAGCACTTCGAGAAAGCCGAGCTCGTCGTCGACCAGTAGCACGCGGATGGGGCCGTCGGCCATGGCGGCTTCCCTACTCGCCCCGGCGCAGGACGATGTGCCGGGCCCTGGCCTCGAGGATCTTGTTCTCATGGGCCTCCTTCTTGTCCTGGGCCTCGCCGATCTTGGCCATGAGGCTTTCCAGGTCGCACGGCTTCATCAGGTAGTCGAAGGCCCCGGACTTCATGCCCTCGATGGCGGACTCCACCGTGGCGTGGCCGGTCAGCATGATCACCTCCACCAGGGGGTGGTCGGCCTTGATCCGCTTCAGGGCCTCGTTGCCGTCCATGCCCGGCATCTTGACGTCCAGGACGACCACGTCGAAAAAGATGTCCCCCTTGCCCAGGGCGTTGATCGCCTGCGGACCGTCGTAGGCCACGCCCACGGTGTAGCCCCGGTTCTCCAGCCGCTTGGCCATGGTGTCCACAAACCCTTTCTCGTCGTCCACGAGCAGTACTCTTGCAGGCATGTCGCCCTCCCGATGGTTTCTTACGCCTCAGGGGTCCCGGTCCCGTCGGCCCTGCCGGCGGGCAGGCTGATGGTGAAGGTGGTGCCCCGGCCCACGGCGGAATCCACGGAGATGGTCCCGCCCAGCTTGTTGATGATCCCGTAGATGATGGACAGGCCGAGCCCCGTCCCTTTGCCCACCGGTTTGGTGGTGAAGAACGGATCGAAGATGCGCGACAGGTTGGCCTCGGGGATGCCGGAGCCGGTGTCCGAGACCTGGGCCACGACCGTGCCGCCTTCCTGGCGGGTGCTGATGTCCAGGTCGCCGCCGCCGGGGTCCATGGCGTCGATGGCGTTGTTGACCAGGTTGAGGAAGACCTGCTGCATCTCGGAAGGGCTGGCCTCGATAGGCGCGATGTTGTCGCCCAGGCTGGTCTCGATGACCACGTTGGCGTACTTGGCCCGCTGCCCGGACAGTTCGACGATCTCCCGGACCAGGTCGTTGAGGTCGAAGGACATGACCGTGGGGTCGATCTTGCGGGCGAAGGACAGCAGCTTGTGGGTGATCTCCTTGCAGCGCGCGCCCTGGGTGCGGATCTGGTTCAGGGCCCGCTGGACCTCGCGCTCGTTGTCGCCGCTGGACAACCCCTCTTCCAGGAGGTCCTGTATCCAGCCCGCCTCCTCGACCATGATGGCTACCGGGTTGTTGATCTCGTGGGCGATGCCCGCGGCCAGCTCACCGACGCTCGCCAGCTTGCCCGCCTCGATGACCTGCTCGTTCAGGATCTCCTTGGCCGCGTCCGCCCTGGCCACCTTGCGGGCCATGCGGCGGCTCATGAGATAGGCCATGACCGTGATGGCCAGGCCGCCCAGGAACAGGATGCCGATGGCCAGGTCTCGGCTGCGGTTCAGCGTGGCGAAGGCGTCGGCCGTGTCCTGCTGGTAGACCATCAGCCAGTCGCCGCCCTTGATCGGGCTGGTCACGAAGATGGTCTCGCGGTGTGTCGCAGGGTTGTCCATGACCGCCATGGCCGCCCGGCCGTGCACCCGGTCGGCGCCCTCGGTCAGGGACCGGGCCAGCTCGCGCAGAAACGGGACCTCGGCCGTCATGTCCCGGCGCGGGGTGGTCTGGAAGTCGCCCTCGCGGTTGATGATGTAGGCCATGCCCGTCTCGCCGATGCGGATGTCCTCCACCAGCCGGTTGAAGGCGATGAAGTCCAGGGTGGTGCGCAGGACCCACTCGCGGCCGTCCGCGCGCATGCGCAGGGCGATGATGAAGTGCGGCACCCCGCGCATGCCCAGCCCCACGTCGCTGACGTGGACCGTATTCTTGCGCACGGCCTTGAACCAAGCCTCGCGGGAGTAGTCCAGCCCCTGGAGCCGGAACGGGCCGGAATAGGCCACCTGGATGCCGTTCTCGTCGATGAGCCCGAGGTCCACGAAGTCGGTGCCGTGGCCCACGGTCAGGGCGTCGTGCAGTGCCTCGATGCCCGCGGGCGAGGCCAGGTGCCCGAGGTCGATGATCTCGGCCAGGACCCGGATCTCGGCCATCTTCTCGTCCAGGTAGGCGTCGATGGTCTGGTCGTGCTTGAGGACCAGTTCGCGCAGGTGGGCCTCGACCTTCTCCTCGTAGGCCACGCTGTACTGGTATCCGGCAATGAGCACGACCACGAACAGCGGGGCGAAGGAGACCAGGATGATGGTGAACATCATGCTCTTGGCCAAACCCTGGTAATAGTGCACGTCGGACATGGACCCGCTCCGTTCGGCGTTCGCATGCCCCCAATGGTCGCGGGCCGGATACCGGCCCCGAGGCATGTCTGCATTCCCCTCCCGCATACACCGGATTTCCCTATTAGGGCAACAAAATCCGTGTTTTCCATAGTGTTGCAGGAGGTGGGGCGAAACACCCCGGAAGCGGCCGAAAACGTACCGGTCTCAAGAAACCGCAAGACCGTTATCCATTATGGATTCTCCGCTCAATTTGGGCTAGAATGGTTCAACGTCGGAAACACTAATCTCCCGGACAGGTTCATCATGCTGGTTTTTCTCGATAAAATAAAATTCGGAACTCCTCTTCTGCGACGCATCGTCTTTTGGCTGCTGACCGCGTTCGCGGCCTACACCCTGTTCGGCTTTTTCGCTGTCCCGCCGATCATGAAATCGGTCCTGGTCAGCCAGGTCACGGAGGCCACCAAGCGCGAGACCAGCGTGGGAGACATCTATTTCAACCCGCTCACCTTCCGCCTGGAGCTCTCCGGCCTGCACGTCAAGAACCTCAAGGAGGAAGGGGACCTCGTCTCCCTGAAACACATGGAGGTCGCGCCCGGCATCGCCACGGTCTGGGAGCTCGCCCCGGTGGTCAGCTATCTCAAGCTCGACGGGCTCAACGTCAACCTGACCTTCTACGGCGAGGGCAGGTACTCCTTCTCCGACCTGCTCGGCACCCCGGACAGCGTCAACCGAGAGACCCCCGAAAAACAGCCCGAGAAGAAGGACGCGGTCTTCCCCTTCGCCCTGTACGGTTTCGAGATGACCAACTCCGCCATCACCTTCGACGACCGGCCCCACGGCAAGAAGCACGTGGTCTCCGACATCCACCTGCGCGTGCCGTTCACTTCGAGCATCGCGAGCAAGGTCAAGGAGTTCACCCAGCCGGTGTTCACGGCCGTGGTCAACGGCGACCCCGTGGAGCTCAAGGGCAGGACCCTGCCCTTCGACCAGACCCTCCAGACCGAATTCGAGTTGGGCGCGGTGGACGTGGACCTGCACCAGTATTGGCAATACGTGCCCATCAAGACCCCGCTCGAACTCAAGAGCGGGCGCTTCACCTCGGACATTTCCCTGTTCTTCGAGCGGCCCGATCCCCAGCGGATCGACCTCTTTCTGGGCGGCGGCGGGACTCTGACCGACCTGGAACTGACCGCGCCCGGAGACGGCCCGGTCTTCTCCATGAAGAAGCTGGTCTTTGAGATGGAGCGCTTCTCCCTGGGCGACAACGCCCTGATCATCAAGCGGGTGTCCATGAACCAGCCGTTCTTCAAGGTCGTGCGCCGGGCGAGCGGGGACATCAACTGGGTGGACTACTTCCCCGGATCCGAGCCCGGCCCCACCGGCCCCAAGGTCAAGACCAAGGCCGACACCGACGCCGCCTTTGTCCTGGACGTGCGCAAGTTCGAACTCAACGACGGGACCATGAATTTCCGCGACGACCTCGTCAAGGGCGGATTCAAGCGGACCTTTTCCAAGCTCGACCTCTCGGTGGACAACCTGTCCACCAGAGAGAACCAGACCACCGTGTTCAAGGGCTCCTTCGGCTCGGACGGGTTCATCTACGTCAACGGCGAGGCCACCCTGGACCCGATCGGGGCCAAGATCACCGTGGCGGGCAAGGACCTGAACGTGCCCGCGTACGCCGCGTACATCAACGAGGCCCAACCTCTGCTGGTCGACTCCGGCAAGCTCGGTTTTTCCGTGGACCTCGCCTACCATGACCAGGACGGCAAGCCGCAGGTGACCGCGCAGAACGGCACCCTAAACCTGGCCGGGCTGGCCGTGCGCAAGCCCGAGGCCAAGGAGCCGAGCCTCACCCTGGGCGCGCTCGACGTGTCCGGCGCGACCCTGGACCTGGCCGCCAAGCATGTCGGCGTGACCGAGATCAAGCTGACCGAGCCCTCGGTGGACGTGATCCGCGAAAAGGACGGCCGCCTGGACCTGCAACGGGTCCTGGATGAGGCCGCCAAGACGGGCGAGGAGGTCAAGGCCGAGACCGAACAGCCTGCCGAGCCCGTTGCCGACCAGCCCACGGCCCAAGAGGCCGGCGAGCCCGAGACACCGTGGACCGCGACCGTGCAGCACTTCGCCGTGGAGGACGGGGCCGCCGACTTCCGCGACCTGACCCTGGCCCACCCGGCCGACCTCGGCATACGCAATTTCAAGCTGGACGTGACCGACGTCTCCACGGAAAAGGGCGCGGAGATACCCTTTGCCTTGAGCGGCGGCTGGAACGGCGGCGGCTGGTTCTCGGTTCGCGGCCGGGCCGTTGCCGACCCCCTGGCCTCAAGCGGCTCCATCCGGGTCGAGAAGTTCGGCCTGCGCCCCCTGGACAACTATCTGGCCCAGGACACCGACCTGCTCATCGCCGACGGCAAGGCCTTCGCCGACCTGGGCTATACCTTCACCGGCGGCGAGACCCCGAAGTTCACGCTCAAGGGCAGCACCGCCCTGGCCGAGCTCAAGGTCAAGAACACCTTCGACGACGGCGAGATGGCGGGCATCGACCGGTTGGACGTCAAGGGCATCGACTTCACCAACGCCCCCATGTCCCTGGCCGTGGGCGAGGTCAACCTGAATGGGCCGCGCGCCCTGATCCACATCGACAAGGACGGCAGGCTGAACGTTAGGCGCGCCCTGCGCATGCCCGAGCCGACACCGCCCGCCGAGGAACAGACGCCAGAGGGCGAACAGCCCGTCCCGGTGCCCGAGGCCGAGGTCAAGCAGGTCGAGGCCCGGACCGAAGCCAAGGCCGCCGAGGAAAAGCCGCTCTTCGAGACCCTGACCGTGGGCAAGGTCGGCATGCAGAACGGCGCGGTCACCTTCCGCGACGAGAGCGTCCACCCGGCCTTCGCTACCGAGGTCACGGCCATGACCCTGAGCCTGACCGATATCGACCAGACCCCCGAGGCCCGGCCCAAGGTGGACTTCAAGGCCAAGATCGGCCCCACGCCCGTGTCCGTGACCGGGGTGGTCAACCCGGTGATCACGCCCATCTATTCCGACCTGGCCATCTCGGTGAACGGCATGGAACTGGTGCCCCTGACCCCGTACACCCTCAAGAACCTGGCCTACCCCATCCAGAAGGGGCGGCTCTATGCGGACGTGACCTTCAAGACCGAGGACTGGGTGCTGGACGCCAAAAACAAGTTCTTCATCGAGCAGTTGCAGTTGGGCAAGAAGGACAAGCGGCCCGGCGCGCCGAACATCCCGGTGGAGTTCGGCCTGTCCCTGCTCCAGGACTCCAACGGCGACATGCAGCTCAACCTGCCCATCACCGGGCGGCTGGACGACCCGAACTTCCGCATCGGCGGCATCGTGTTCAAGGCCATCATCAATCTGTTTTTCAAGGCCCTGGCCTCGCCGTTCTCCCTGATCGGCTCCATGTTCGGCGGCGGCGAGAACATGGACTTCGTGGTCTTCGAACCGGGCCGCGCGGCGCTGAGCGCCCAGGGCGACGAGAAGCTCGACACCATCATCAAGGCCCTGACGGAACGTCCGAAACTCAAGCTCGAAGTGGACGGCGTCACGGACCCGGTGGCCGACAAGAACGGCCTCGTCCAGGCCATCCTGGAGCACAAGGTCAGGCAGGCCAAGTACGACGACCTGCCCCGCTCCAAACGGGCCGAGACCACGGTGGACCAGATCACGGTCGCGCCCGACGAGTACGAGGACATGCTCTACGAGGCCTACGCCGCCGAGCCGGACGAGGAGGACGTCAAGCCGACCACCCTGTTCGTCACCGACCGGCAGCCCGTGGACGTCATGGAGAAGTTCATCCGCGACCGCATCGTGGTCACCGACGAAATGCTCCACAAACTGGCCATGGAGCGGGCGAACGCGGTCAAGGAGTACATCATCTCCAAGGACCCGGCCCTGACCGACCGCATCTTCCTCCTGGACAAGGACGCCAAGTCGGGCGGCAAGACCGGCGTGCCCAAGCATAGAGCGGACCTCGGCATCGACTAGCAGGCGTCGGCTTCCGAGAGCGGCGCATCCGCACATTTTCCCGGGGGGGGATTTGATCCTCACGTAGGCCCACTACGTTGCGGTCAAAGACCCCCGGGGAAAAATGCACGGCTGCACCACCCTCGAAAGCCCCGGTTCGCCAAAAGGAAAGAAAAAGGCCCCATCGAAGCGATGAGGCCTTTTCATTTGTGTCGGGTTATCCCGAGTCATTACTTGAGGACGATCTCGTCCAGGGACTTGCGCCTGCGGGGCGGGACCGAGGATTCGTCGGGATGGCCCACGGCCAGGAGGCAGACCACGCGCTGGTCCTTGGTCAGGCCGAACCGCTCCTTGAGCGGGGCCTCGTTGAACATGCCCACCCAGCAGGTGCCCAGGCCGAGCTCCACGGCACGGAGCATGATGAAGGACACGGCCAGGGCCACGTTCATGGCCGAAGCGCCGAACCGGGCGGTCTCGGAGGATTTCTCCGCGTTTTCGGCGTAATCCAGGACACCCTGAGTGGGTTCCTCGTCCATCACCTTGTGCTCCTTGTAGAAAAAGGCGCTCGCCTGGGTGTCGCGGACATAGCCCTCGAGGTCCGCGCAGCAGACCAGGATGGCCGGAGCGCCCGCCAGCCAGCGCTGCTTCTTGGATACCTCGCTCGACGCGATCCACTCACGGGTCGCCTCGTCGCTGACCGGAATGAACCTCCATGGCTGGGAATTCAGGCTGGACGGGGCCTGCCGGGCCGCCTCCAGCAACTCTTCAAGCGCCGCTTCGGATACGGGCTCCCCGGTAAACGAACGCACGCTGTGCCGGGCACCGATGGCTTCCTTGACGGACATGGACATGGCTGACTCTCTTTGTTTCGGTATTGCGATCAGTCCCGCCTCGCGGGACGGCTTCTTTCCTGCCCGCGATACTACCGCACAACCGCCCGAGGTCAACGCCCTTCCCGCAAAAAAAGAAACCGCGCCGAAAAACGGCGCGGTACAAAAAGTCTGAATTCAACTCCCGACACAATCCCCCCGCACTCCATTGGCGGGGGTACCGGAGATGCGAGACGATGGGGGAAAGCCGCAGCCTCCCACGGCATCCCGCCGGCAACAAAGCCGACGGCTTCGGTGGTCACCCGCCGACACGCTCATTGGCGGGGAGGTGCCGGAGATGCGAGACGACGGAGGTGCAGCCGAAGCCTTCTACGGCAAACCTCCGGCAACGAAGCAGATTCGGTGCCTACCCGCCAATGGAGGCCATGCGGGTCTTGCAGACGCCGTGATCCGAGGCACGCATGCGGCGCAGCAGCTCGTTGCCGATGGGCTTGTTCTTGCCGGCAAGACGGATGATCTTCTCGACCTGGTCCATGCCCAGGGCGGGATGGCGCAGGGCCGGACGCAGCCGGTAGACCTTGTCCGAGAAGAGGCAGGTCCGCAGGTTGCCGTCCGAGGTGATACGCAGCCGGTTGCAGGTGGAACAGAAATGGTCGGTGTACGGGGAGATAAGGCCGATGCGCCCCTGGCCGCCCTTGATCTCGTACATGCGGGCCGGGCCGTGACGGCGCTCGCCGGACCTGGTCACCGGCACGAGTTCGGCAAAGGCCCGGGCCTCGGACAGTATCTCGGCCGCGGTCCAGACCCGGCTGTCGTCCCAGCCGGTCTCCGTGCCCACGGGCATGAACTCGATGAACCGGAAGTCCACGGGATGGGTGCGGGCGAACTCGATGAAGTCGCCCAGCTCATCGTCGTTGACGTTCTTCATGGCCACGGCGTTGATCTTCAGGGTCATGCCCGCGGCCAGGCAGCGGTCGATGTTCTCCCGGACCACGGCAAAATGGTCGCGGCCGGTGATGGTCACGAACTTCTCCGGGTCCAGGGTGTCCAGGGAGATGTTCACCCGCCTGATGCCCGCCGCGGCCAGCCGCTCCACGTCCGGGCCGATGAGCGTGGCGTTGGTGGTCACGCACAGGTCCATGTCGGTGAAGCGTTGCGCGGCCTTGATCATGAAATCCGCGAATCCCTTGCGCACAAAGGGCTCGCCGCCGGTGAAGCGGATCTTCTGCACGCCGAGGTTGCGGGCCATGGCGATGAGTTCCTCGATCTCCTCGTACCGCAGGATGTCCGGGTGCGGGATGAACTCCATGCCCTCGCCCGCACAGTACGTGCAGCGCAGGTTGCAGCGGTCGGTCACGCTGATGCGCATGTAGCTGACCTCGCGGCCGTGCTTGTCCTCCAGATGCTTGTGCATGTCTACACCTACGCGAATATCTCTTTCTTGGTCACGGCCTCGGATTTGACGCGGTCGAGGAAGTCGGCCAGCGCGGCCTTGACGTTCTCGCGGATGTCGCCGGCCACGATCAGGAACAGCACGTCGTCGCCGGGCTTCATGTGGCCTGCGTTGGCGTGGCACCAGGCCCGGAATATCCCCTCGCGGGCCTCGATCTCCTGCCGGATTTCCTCCATCTTCTCGAAATCGGGCGTGATCTCGATGGAGGTGACCTCCTCGTGCCCCTTGCGGGACCAGCCGCGAACCACGCCGTTGTGCACCAGGACCATGCCCACGTTCTCGACGAAACCGGGCTCCTTCTTCAGATCGGCCAGGGCCTTGTTGATATCCATATCCGACTCCTTGTTGTCACGTTTCGTACCGGGTGAGGGTATGCCCTCGGCCCGGTGCAGACAACCATTTTGTTTTTCCCCCGAATCAGGCACCCGGGGAAAGCAAAAAAATAATACCACCGCCCGCAGGATAGGCTATGCTTGACAAAACGGCCGCACAGGCCGCCCAAAACGGCACCCCTCCTATAGCTGGCGGTTTCAAGGCATCGTACCAGGAGAGGCCGCGTTCCCCGGATCCAGGCCCTCCACTGTGGCCGGCGGTACCTGCAACGCGGCTTTGATGCCAGAACCGTCCTGAACGGGGCCAGGGTCAGCTCCCGGTCAAACCCGGTCCGGGACCGCCTGGCCCCATTTTTATGGGTGCCTCCGGGCCTCCAGCCGTTGGCGAGTCTTCGAGCCCTACGGATGAGGACAGCAGCGATCGGCCGGGGCGCTGCCCCGGACCCCGCCAGAGAACCTTTTGAAAAAGGTTCTCTGGACTCTCCAAAACTTTTTGTCGCCGCTTCGCGGTCCGTGCGGAGCGGTCGGCCGTGCCTTTTCCAGCCTCTCTGCCTACCCGTTCCCCTGTCCGACGAAATCAATCCCTCTCCCGTTTCCCGCCGCCCCGCGAAGCGCCCAGAAAGTTCAGGAGGGAAAGGGGATGAGGTCCGGGAAGGGAAAGGGAACTCTTTCTCAAAGGGTTCCCTTTCCCTTCCCCCGGCCGCCGGAGGCATCACCATCTCCCCTACAGCGATTCGAGGCCGGCGAGGACCTTGTCGATGAGGGTGCGGGGGGTGGAGGCGCCGGCGGTGACGCCGATGTGTTTGTATCGGGCCAGGTCGTCGAGCGGCAGTTCGTCCACGGTCTCGACGTGTTTGCAGGGCGTGCCCTGTTCGGAGACCACCTGGGCGAGGCGGCGGGTATTGCCGCTGTTGTAGCCGCCGACCACGACCATGAAGTCCACGGTCCGGGCCAGGTTCCGGGCCTCGGTCTGGCGCAGTTTGGTGGCGTCGCAGATGGTCTCAAGCACGACCACATCGATGTCCTCGCGCCCGACCAGGTCCTCGGCGATGGCCTCGAACTGGACCCGGTCCTGGGTGGTCTGGGCGGCCAGGATATAGCGTCTGCCCGGGGTCAGCGGGTGCCCGGCCAGTTCGTCGGCGGACCCGAACACGAAATGGCCGTTCCGGGCATAGCTGACCAGTCCGGCCACCTCGGGATGGTCGGCCTCGCCGTAGAGGAGCAGCTCGCTGTCGTCGGAAGTGTTGCGTTCTATGAGCAACTGCGCCTTCTTGACACGCGGGCAGGTGGCGTCCTTGATCCGGACGTTGCGGTCGCGCAGGGAGGCCTCCACCTGGCGGGTGATGCCGTGGGCCCGGATGACCACGTGCGCCCCGGCCGGGACCTCGGCGGGATCGTGGACCATGATCACGCCCTTGTCGGCGTAACGTCTGAGGACCTGGGGGTTATGGATGATCGGGCCGAGGATGTAGATGGGGTGGCCGTCGGGCCCGGCGACCAACTGGTCGAGCTTGGTCAGGGCCATGTCCACGCCCATGCAAAACCCCGCGGTTTCGGCTAAAATGACTTCCACTGGCTGCGCTCCTTGCCTTTTTACCGTGAACCGCCGGGCCTGGGAAAACCCTTGACTTGCCGACACCTCTCGGGAATATAGAATTCGTCAAACATACGTTTCAAGCAATTCAGAAGGCGTTTTTTGCGCCCGCAGGCTATTAATTATGAACGAATCCCCGGACGTCAATACCAAAAAAGCCCTTTTGCTCGCCGCCATGGAGGTTTTCGCGGACAAAGGCTTCGATTCGGCCACGGTGCGGGACATCTGCGGCCTGGCCAAGGCCAACGTGGCCGCCGTGAACTACCATTACGGCAGCAAGGACGGCCTGTACGCGGCCGTTCTCGAAGAGATTTTCCCCAAGGACGAGGAGTGGATCTCCGGCGACGACGGCAACCGACCCCCGGAGGAGCGGCTGCACCGGTTCATCAAGGGGCTGGCCGAGGAGATCTACACCCAGAGCACAGGGCAGATCGCCCAGAAATGGGCCATCTTCCTGCGCGAAATGGCCAAGCCGAGCCACAACCTGGACCTCATCGTCCAGCATCAGGTCCAACCGCGCGCCAACGAGCTGCGCGATATCCTGACCCTGCTCCTCGGCCCGAAAACGCCGGACCAGACCCTGGCCTATTGCAGCTCGAACATCTGGGCGTTGATGCTCGACCATCTGTTGACCCAGCCCATTCTGGACCGGCTCACCCCGCACCGGCCCAACCTGGGCCTGGACGTGGAGGATTTCGCGGACCACGTGTTCCGCTTCGCCCTGGGCGGCATCAATGGAGTAAAACAACGCGCGTAGGCGTGCGTCGGCCGGACACCCTCCCTTGACCATGCACCGGTCGGCCGCACCCTTCCCCCCGGAGCGGGGCGCGGCATCCCCGGATGTCCCTCCCCGCTCCGCCATTTTCGAGGATCGCCCATGCACCGGCTCAAATCCGTCCTTTTCCTGCTCCCGTTCCTGACCGTCCTCGCCTGGACGGCGCCCGCCGCGGCGCGCGCCCCGGTCATCCGCTGCAAGGTCATCGCCGCCTACCCCCACGACCCCGGCACCTCCACCCAGGGCCTGTTTTATCTTCACGGCCTGTTCTATGAGTCCTCGGGCGGCTACGGCCAGTCGTTCCTGGCCATTGTGGAGCCCGCGACGGGCCGCCACCTGAAGGCCGTGGCGGTCGCGCCCGACCTGTTCGCCGAGGGTATCGCCCCGCAGGGCAAGACCCTGCGCATGCTCACCTGGAAGTCGGGCGTCGGGCTGATCTACACCCTCAAGGACCTCAGGCCGGTGCACAGCTTCGCCTACCGAACCACCGCCGACTCCACCGAGGGGTGGGGGCTGGTCCAGGACGGCGAACGGTTCGTCATGTCCACAGGAAAAGACCGGCTGGAATGGCGCGACGCCAAGACCTTCGCCAAGGTCGACGAACTGCCCGTGACCGACGAGGGGCGCCCGGTGTATTTACTCAACGAGCTGGAATTCATAGGGAAATGGCTTTACGCCAACATCTGGAAGGCGGACCGTGTGGCGATCATCGACATCCGCGACGGCAGGGTCCGCGCCTGGCTCGACCTCTCGCCCCTGCGCGAACGGCTGGGCCGGGGTTGCGGCGTGGCCAACGGCATCGCCTATGACACGGCCGGGAAACGGCTGTACGTCACCGGCAAGCACTGGGACCGACTGTTTGAAATCGAAATTCCGGAATTACGCTGACTTGCGATAGGCCCAAATCAACCAGCCCGCGCCAAAGGCGATCATAGGCAGACAGAGCACCTGGCCCATGGACATCCAGTGCAGGGCCACGAAGCCCAGTTGCCGATCCGGCTCTCGGGCGAACTCCACCAGGAAGCGGAACACGCCGTAGCCGAGCAGGAAGAGTGCGCCCACGCACCCTTTGGGGCGCGGCTTGGCCGAATAGACCCAGACGATGACGAACAGGAGCACTCCTTCGAGCCCGGCCTCGTAGAGCTGCGAGGGGTGGCGCGGCAGGCCGCCCGCCCCGGGGAACGGCATGGCCCAGGGCAGGTCCGTGTACCGGCCCCACAGCTCGCCGTTGATGAAGTTGCCGATGCGCCCGAAGAAGAGGCCCGGCGGGACCAGCGGGGAGACGAAATCGCCCACCTCGACAAAGGACATGCCGTGGGCCCTGCCGAACAGCCAGCAGACCGCGAGCACGCCGAGACAGCCGCCGTGGAAGGACATGCCGCCCTCCCAGACCGCGAAGATCTTGAGCGGGTTGGCCAGGTAGAAGGACGGGTTGTAGAACACGACGTAGCCGATGCGCCCGCCCAGGACCACGCCGAGGATGGACCAGGTGATGAAGTCGTCCATGAGCTTGGGCGTCATCTTGTTCCACGGCTTGGTCGCCCGGTAGCGGCCCAGCAGCCAGCCGGACAGGATGCCGAAGACGTACATCATGCCGTACCAGCGCAATTGCAGCGGGCCTATGGAAATCATGACCGGGTCGAACTGGGGATAATTGAGCATGGGAAAAGGGCTCCGTCGGCAAAGACCGTATTTTTTTTCCTCTAAAAATCGGATACGATGAAAAGCAACGCACAGGGTGTCCCTTTTTTCATCGCCCCGTCAAGCCCAAAGCAGTCCGTCATGCAGAAGCCGCAAGAAATCGACATATTGGAAATGCCCGTTGAGGGGCTGGCCGCCTATTGGCTGTCCATCAAAAAACTCATGGACGCGCGCAAGGGACGCGACATCCTGGACGAGGAGATCGCGGCCACTTCGGAGCCGTACATCCTGCACCTGCTCGAAACGGTCTTCTCCGCCCTGGACATTCCCCTGGTCCGGCGGTTGGCCCGGGCCAAGCAGGAGATTCTCATCGACGACTACCGGACCAAGATCGACCTCATGCGACTGGCCATCTACGCCGTGGCCTCGGGCGAAAACCCGCGCATCACCCTGGTGCGCATGGATTCCAAATTCGCCCACCCGCTGATGACCGAGGAACGCGCCTTCGACATGGCCACGGCCATGTTCGACGCCCTCAAGCCGCGGGGCGTGGACCTGGACATCCTGCTCTCGGTGGATCACAAGCTCAAGGCCGACCGGCTGCTGGTCAAACTGCTCTTTTTCGTCATGTACGCCCGCCGCGAGGGGCGTCAGAACCTGGACCGGTTCATTCCCCACCTCGGCTCGCGGTTCTTCTCCGAAGGCGTGTCCCTGGCCATCGACAACTTCGAGGCCGACTTCCTGGCCAACCACCTGGAGAACATCCGGGACCGGGTCATGATCGAAACCGGCCGCAAGATGGACATGGCCCTGGAGATGGCGCTGGCCATCAGGACCAAGACCGCCTACGACGATATCTTCCGTATAGCCAGGACCTATATGTCCTGAACAAGGAGGCTTTATCATGCGTAAATCATTAATTATAACAGCCATTTTGCTCGTGTCGGCCATGGCCCTGCCCGCCCGGGCGGGCCTGGTCAACACCGGTGACCGCAACTTCCAACGCGCCTGGCGCGTCTACGTCACCCGCAATGACGCACGGGCCGTGGACTACTTCAAGGCCTCGGCCAAGGCCTACGGCGAGGCCCTGCGACAGGAGCCCATGGACCGAACCATGGGATTCCAGTCCTCCATGGTCAAGGCGGGCATCGCCATGTACTTCGCCGGGGAATACGACCAGAGCATCAAGACCCTGACCGAGGCTCAGGGCGAGAAGGACAAGATCTGGGACGCCGCCCTGTTCATCGCCCTGTCCGAGGGCCGCAAGGGCGACAAGGAGGCCACGCTCGCGGCCTTCGACAAGTTCCTGGAGGCCAACCCCTCCCAACGGTTCATCACCACGGAGATGAGCCGGGTCCTGCCCGGCGTCAAAGACGGCACGGTCAAGCTCTCGGACGCCATCGACTCCATAGAGCAGGCGACCCAGCACCAGTTCGTGCAGAACGTATTGCGGTACAACAACCGCAACGGCATGATTCCGGCCACCGAAACGTGCAACGGGGCCTATTGGTGGCGCTACAACAGTGCCCCCTGCTCGGGCGGCTTCCTGCGCTACGAATAGGGAAATGACGTGCCCGCGCGGACGCTTCCGGGCGGGCACGTCACCTTGTACTTGACGAAGTTGCGGGAATGTACAACGATCCCTCAAACTTTTAACGCACCAAGTACATTAATGACCACGGACAGCCTCGACATCCCGCAACAGTACCTCCGGGCCTTCACCAAGGAAGAAATCAACGACATGCCCCTGCGCCGCTACGAGGGGGAAATCAAGGTCGTCCGCAGCGATTCCGACCTCGAGGAGGCGCTCGACGGCATGCGCGACTCCTCCCTGCTCGGCTTCGACACCGAGACCCGGCCCGTGTTCAAGAAGGGCAAAAAGCCCGGCCCGCCATCCCTGCTCCAACTGGCCACAGCGGACTGCGCCTACGTCTTCCAGCTGGGCGTCCTGCCCCTGGCAAAGGGGGTCTGCGACATCCTGGCCAACCGACGCATCCTCAAGACCGGCGTGGCCGTGCGCGACGACATCCTCGGGCTGCAGAAACACTTCCGCTTCAAACCCAGCGGCTTCTTGGACCTCTCGGACATTACGGCCAAATACAACCTCCAGACCCACGGCCTGCGCAACATGGCCGCGAACCTGCTCGGCTTCCGCATCTCCAAGTCCGCCCAGTGCTCCAACTGGGCCAAGGACAAGCTCACCCGGCAGCAGATCGTCTACGCCGCCACCGACGCCTGGATCAGCCGCGAACTGTACCTGGCCCTGGAAGAGCTCGGCCTGACCTAACCCCTCCGCGCGCCAGGGCCCCCTTGGCATGTATCGTGCAATTTCTCCTCAAACGGGTAATTCGTGCCTTTCGCATGCCGTTTTTCTGACGGGCCGCGCCTGGGCGTGGCCTGCAACGCACAGAATATATTGGACTTACCCATGAAAGAGCAATGTACCCCCAAAGCCGCCGCGGAAACCGGCAACCAGGCTGCCCCGGAACGGATTTACCGCTTCAGCCCCAAGGTGATCATCATCGCGGGCCCGCCCGCCGCGGGCAAGAGCTTCGCCGCCCGGCGTCTGGCCGAGGACCTGGGCTACGACCTTCTGCGCCTGGACGGGTTCACCCACCAGGTGGCCGAGCGGCACGGCGGGGACATCGAGGCCGTCCGCCATCCGGGTACCTACAAGGATTTCAAGGAGATATTCATTCCCCACCTGCGCGCCCGCCGCTTCCGCAACCTCGTGTTCGAAGGCTGCCGGGTCAGCCACCCGCACATCCACCAGGCCTTTCTGGACGCCCTGGACGACATCTATTCGCCCTTCACCATCGTGCACCCCTTCTACCTCAACCCGCCCAGGGAGGTCCGCATGCAGCGCTTCGCCCTGCGCCGGGTGCGCCAGACCAAGGAGGCCGTCAAGGCGGGCAGACCGCTCCCGGCCAACACCCCGTTCTGCGAGATGCTCGAACCCGTGCTGGACGGCTACGAAGTGGTCGAGGATTCGGACGACATCCTCCGCTGGGCCGAGGCCAACCGGGACGCGGTCCATCCGGGCGTGCCCGAGACCGACCACGAGGTCTTCAAGGCCATTGCCGAGGCCGAGTCCTTCAACCCCTTCTACCAGACCATCGAGTACCGGGGCCGCGTGCTGGTGCCCGGCTTCACCCAGTCCGGTCTGGCCTGGCAAAACATCCTCAAGCTCGGCGTGGAGTTTACGGGCAAGACCCTGTGCGACTACGGCTGCATGCACGGCTACTACACCTTCAAGGCCGAGGAGATGGGCGCCGCCGGAGTGGGCCTGGACATGGACAGGGGGGCCGTGGCCCTGGCCAACTACCTGGCCGGGGCAAAGGGGTCGGGCTGCCACTTCATGATCTACGACATCACCACCCCGCTGAAGCAGAAGTACGACATCATCCTGGCCCTGAACGTCCTGCACCGCACCGGCAAGTTCGAGTTGACCACCGAAATCATGTTCGCCCACTGCAACGAGTGCATCCTTGAGGTGGGCGAGAGCCAACTGCCGGTGATCATCGCCGAGGCCACGCGTCAGGGATTCAAGCTGGCGCGCAACATCCCGTCCCACCGCACGCAGTCGTGCATCGGGCCGAGGCGCATCCTGCACATGGTCCGCAAGGAGGCCTAGCCGGTGAAGCGGATCGCCTGGATCGGCGGCTACTGCTTCCGGCCGCAGCACACCGAGGACACGGGGTTCGAGATCGTCAACATCCCGCTGGCCGGGCCCGAGGTCCTGACCTGGCCGGACATCGTCACGCGCTGCGCGGGCGAACCGGACATCGTCCTGTACGCAGACCGCTCCATTCCCCCGCCGCTGCTCGGCGTGGAATCCTATCCCTGCGCCACGGCCTTCTACGCCATCGACTCGCACATCCACTCCTGGTATCCCCTGTACGCCCAAGCCTTCGACCTGGCCGCCGTGTCCCTGCGCGACCACATGCCCCGCTTCCGCCGGCGGCTCGCCGACAACCAGGTCCTCTGGCTGCCGCCCTATCCCCTGCGGGATGAACAGCCGCCGGAAACACCCCCGGCCAAGGAATGGGACCTGCTCTTCGCGGGCAACGTCGACCGCGAGACTACGTCCGTCCGCTACGAATTTCTCAAGGAGCTCAAGGCCCGGCTGCCCAACCTCCACGTGACCAAGGGAGAGTTCGGCGAGCTCTTCCCCAAGGCCCGCCTGGTCCTGAACATCGCCGAGCGCGGGGACCTCAACTTCCGGGTCTTCGAGGCCCTGGCGACCGGTGCCTGCCTGGTCACGCCCGCCATCGGCCACGGCCAGTCAAAGCTGTTCACGGACGGCGAGCACCTGGTCACCTACCCACCGGACGACGTGGACGAACTGGTCCGCATCGTCTGCGACCTGCTGGCCGATCCGCAGCGGCGCGAACGCATTGCCCGCGCGGGTCAGGCCGAGATCGAGGCGCACCACCGGGCGCGCCACCGCGCCGCGGCCCTGCTCGCGGCCATGGACGCCATCACGCCCGAGACCGTGCGCGAGCGACAGGCGAACGCGGCGGGCATCCACGCCAAGTATCTCAAGGTGGTCTACCTGCACCTGGCCGAGGCCTATGCGGATATGGAACTGGGCGAGCGCTACCTCCGGGCCGCGCTCGGAAAGGGCTAGTACTCCCCGCTGAAATCTGGCAGCTTGCGGTCGCGCTTGCGCTGGGCCGTGCGTTTCTTGCGGTCCAGCCGCCTGCGCTTGGCCGACTTGGGCACCCGGGTCTCCTTGCGCGGGACCACCGGCTTGAGCGCCCACTGCATCAGCTCAACGAACCGCTCCACGGCCGAATCCTTGTTGGTCTTCTGGCTGCGGAACTTCTGGCTGGTCACCTGGAGCACGCCGCGCTTGTCCATGCGCCGCCTGAGCTTCCCCCTGACCGCGACTTTCTGCAACTGCGTCAGGCTCGGGGAATGCTCCACGTCGAACAGCAGCGTCACCCGCGTGTCCGCGGTGTTGACGTGCTGGCCGCCGGGGCCGGAGCTCCGGCAGGCGGTGAAGCGCAGCTCGGTCCAGGGAATGTAAACGGTCTCGGTGATGCGGAGCATGGACGCAGGGTGCCACGCCCGGCGGCGCGGGGCAAGCGCTTACTCATTGACAGCCGGGCGGTTTTCTCTACAATCCGCTGACCAAAACCAAGCGAGGTATCGTATGTCCCAAGAATGCCCCTGCGGCTCCGGCCTGGAACTGGCCCAGTGCTGCGGCCCCTATATTTCCGGTGAGAAAACGGCCCCCACCGCCGAAGCGCTCATGCGCTCGCGCTACACCGCCTACGTGCTCAAAGAGCTCGACTATCTCAAGGCCACCCTCGCGCCCGAGGCCCTCAAGGACCACGACGACGCGTCCGTGCGCCAGTGGGCCGAATCCGCCGAGTGGCTGGGCCTGACCATCCACGACACCTGGGCCGGCCTGGAAGGCGACGAGGCGGGCATCGTGGAATTCTCCGCCCAGTACGCCATCGACGGCGAGGAACAGACGCACCGCGAACGCAGCCGGTTCCACCTCATCGACGGCAAATGGCTCTACGTGGACGGCCAGATGGTCGCCGGGCCGCCCATCCGCAAGGAACCCAAGATCGGCCGCAACGAACCCTGCCCCTGCGGCTCGGGCAAGAAATACAAGAAGTGCTGCGGGCGCTAGCGCGCCGCAGCCGGGGGAAGGGGAGAGGGAGGCCCTTTGTTAAGGGTTGTCCCTCTCCCCTTCCCCCGGAACCCCATCCCCTCTCCCTTCCTAAACTTTTTGTGTACGCTTCGCGTGAAGGCGTGCGGGCTTGATGGGCCGTGCGGGTGCTCGGACCGTCTTCTTTTGCGCCCTGTGGGCGGGAAGAGATCAGGCGGTTTTTTCGAGCCAGAGGGAGGCCTCGAAGGCCTGGTCCGGGAGAGGAATCGGCCAGTCGGCCACCACGTCGCCCATGTAGCGGCGCACGTAGGCCGAGGCGAAGCGGACCCGGAAACGGTCGCCCCCGGCCAGAAGACTGACGGCCAGGAGCTGTTCGTTGTAGCCGCGCCATTCCCAGATGTCCGGATAGCCGTTGGGCAGGAAGATGTCGTGAACGTGGACCCACACCCCCGGCGCCAGGGTAGGCAGGACCCGGTTGAACAGGGTGTCCGCGTCCGAGCCGGGCATGCCGATGTGGCTGCCGTCGAAGAACAGGATGTCGCCCGCCGCAAGCCCCCGGAAGATGGCGGGGTCGGCCTTGTCCAGGGTGGTCCGGATGACCTCGTCGCAAAGGTGGTCGATGGTTCGCCTGGGCGCAGGATCGATGGATGTGAGCCGGGTCTTGAGCCCCCCGTCGCAGACGGCCTGGGCCATGAAACGGGTGGAGTGGCCCGAACCGATCTCGATAATCCGGGCGGGCGCGAGTTCCCGGACCAAAGCGTAGGCGGCAGCCCCGTCCAGGCCGGGGAACCAGCTTTGGTCGAAACGCGGGCGGTCCACGTTTTCCGGGTCGGCCACGGCAAACTCCGCCAGCCGGTCCAGGTGTCTCGCAATCAGGGAAAGCGTATTCTCAAAGGGGGCGCGGTCCGCGTCCCAGGATGCCTTGAGCCACTCGTAGCGGTCGCCCTGGGTGAAAGGGGAAAGAACTCCGGCCCAGCGGTAGGGGATGTAAAACCCCAGCTTGGTCCCGCCCAGTCCCATCCAGCGGCGCAGGGTGGACACGCCGCGCAGGAAACGGCCCAACCTCGTGCCGAGGCCGGTGCCGGGCGGGAGCGCATCGCGGGCGGCCATCGGGCTACCCGCAGAGCGTCTTGAGCGCCCGCTTGATGCCGTCCTTGTCGATTCCGAGCATGTGGCGCAATTCCTTCTGGGTTCCGTGTTCCACGAACTCGTCCGGGAGGCCGAGCTGCTTGATGCGTTTGCCGTCCATGACGCCGCATTCGGTGAACAGCTCCAGCACGGCGGAGCAGAAGCCCCCGGCCAGCGCGTTCTCCTCCACCAGGAGGATACGGTCGAAACGGTCGGCCAGCTCCAGGAGCTGCTCTTTGGGCAAGGGCTTGACGAACCGGGCATTGAACACGGCCACGTGCAGGCCGTCCTCGACCAGTTCCATGGCCGCCTCCACCGCGGGGTAGACCCGCGAGCCGATGGTGACAACCAGGGCGTCCTCGCCGTCACGCATGAGTTCGCCCCTGCCTATGGCGATCTTCTTCGGGCGGGCCGAGACCTTGGCCCCGACCCCCGTGCCGCGCGGGTAGCGGACCGCGCAGGGGCCGTCGTAGTCAAACGCCGTGACCATCATCCGGGCCAGTTCGGCCTCGTCCTTGGGGGCCATGACCACCAGATTCGGGATGTGGCGCAAGTAGCTCATGTCGAAGGCCCCGTGATGGGTGGCTCCGTCCTCGCCGACCAACCCGCCCCGGTCCAGGAAGAAATTCACGTTCAGGTTTTGCAGGCAGACGTCGTGCACGATCTGGTCGTAGGCCCGCTGCATGAAGGTGGAGTAGATGGCCACGGCGGGTTTGTACCCCTCGGCGGCCAGCCCGGCGGCGAAGGTCACCGCGTGCTGCTCGCAGATGCCCACGTCCACGAACCGGTCCGGGTAGTTCTTGCGGAAACATTCCGTGCCCGTGCCCTCGGGCATGGCCGCGGTGATGGCGATGATCTTGTCGTCCTCGGCCGCCAGCGAGCACAGGGTGGACCCGAAGATGGCGGTGTAGGACGGCAGGCCGGAACCGGAAAATTTGCGGGCCAGGCCGGTCTCGGGGATGAACTCGCCCACGCCGTGATAGTGGGACGGGTCGGACTCGGCGGGCTCGTAGCCCTTGCCCTTTTTGGTCATGACATGGACCAGGACCGGCTTGTCCAGCTTCTTCACCTCTTCGAAAACCTTGACCATGGTGGCCGTGTCGTGGCCGTCGATGGGCCCCACGTAGGTGAAGTGGAAGGCCTCGAACAGGATGCCGGGGGTGAAGAAGGACTTGACCGAATCGCCGTACCGCTTGGCATACCCGGCCAGGTCGTCGCCGATCTTGGGGATGGTCGCCAGCAACCCCTCCACGTCGCTCTTCAGCCGCTGGAGAAACGGGGTGGTCATCTTGCGGCTCAGGAACTGCGACAGCGCGCCCACGTTCTTGGAGATGGACATTTCGTTGTCGTTCAGGACCACGACCATCTTGCGGCCCAGGTCGCCCGCCTGGTTCAGCCCCTCGAAGGCCAGCCCGGCGGTCAGGGAACCGTCGCCGATGACCGCCACCACCTCATGGTCCTCGCCCTTGAGGTCGCGGGCCATGGCCATGCCCAGCGCGGCCGAGATGGAGGTGGACGAGTGGCCCACGCCGAAGTGGTCGTAGGGCGATTCGGCCATGCGCGGGAAGCCGGACAGGCCGCCCTTCTGGCGCAGGGTGCGGAATTCGTCGACCCGGCCGGTGAGCAGCTTGTGGGCGTATGCCTGGTGCCCCACGTCCCAGACCAGCTTGTCGTGCTCCAGGTCGAAGGACCGGAACAGGGCGAGCGTCAGCTCGATCACGCCCAGCGACGGGGCCAGGTGGCCGCCGTGGGCCGACACCTGGCTGATGATGATGTCGCGCAATTCCTGGGCCAGGATGTCCATCTGGTCGCCTTCCAGGGCGCGGACGTCGCCGGGCTTGTGAATTGTGGACAGGATGGCTGTCTGTTTGGGGTCTTTGATCATGGAAGCGAAATCCTAGTGCAATCAATACACCCTGTCTACTATGTATCGGGCCAATTGCCAGAGGAACTCCTGTTCTCCCCCGAAATAGCCGGATAAATGCGTCAGCGCCTCGTCCACGTACTCCCGGGCCAGGGTTTTGCTCTTGTCCAACCCGATGAGCGACGGGTACGTGGTCTTGCCCATGGCCTCGTCGCTGCCCGCGGGCTTGCCCAGGGTCGCGGTGTCGCCGACCACGTCGAGCACGTCGTCCACGATCTGGAAGGCCACGCCGATCTTGCGCCCGAAGTCGCGGGCATTGACGATGTCCGCCTCCCCGGCCCCGGCCAGGATCGCCCCGCACTCGCAGGAGGCGGTCAGCAGCGCGCCGGTCTTCATGGCGTGCATCTTCTTCAACTCTTCCAGCGGCACGCCGGTGCGCCCGGTGAGCTCCATGTCCACGGCCTGGCCGCCGACCATGCCGCCCGCCCCGGCCGCCCGGGCCAGAACGGAGATCGCCCGCAGCACCCGTTCCGCGGGCAGCCCCTCGACCAAGGACGCGGCGGACATCAGCCCGAAGGCCTCGGTCAGCAGCCCGTCGCCCGCCAGGATGGCCGTGGCCTCGTCAAACTGTTTGTGATTGGACGGCCGCCCGCGCCGCAGGTCGTCGTCATCCATTGCGGGCAGGTCATCATGGATCAGCGAATAGGTGTGAATGCATTCCAGCGAGGCGGCAAAGGGCATGGCCTGGGCCCTGTCCCCGCCGAGCAGCCCGTTCCAGGAGAGGACCAGCACGGGCCGCAGCCGCTTTCCCCCTGCCAGCAGGGAGTATTCCATGGACCGGAGCAGCCGGTCCGGGACGTCCTTGCCCCGCAGGCAGGTGACCAGATAGTCCTCCACCACGGCCGCACGGCGGCCCAGTTCTTCCTTGAAGGTCACGGTTCGTCCTCCGTCTCCGTGGTCAGCGCCTCAAGCGCGTCGAACTCGCGAACGAGTCCGTCGGACACCAGCTTGACCTCGTGCCGGGCGGTCTCCAACTGCTTGCCGCACGCCTTGACCAGTTCGAGCCCCTCCTTGTACAGGGCCACGCCCTCCTCGAGGGGCAGGTCGCCGCGTTCCAACTGCTCGACCACGAGCTTCAGCCTCTCCAGGCGGTCTTCGAAGGTTGTCGTTGCCATCTTATTCTCCATATTCCCTGTTTTTCGCGGGATGCAGCCGTTGTCTCCAATACAGCTTGGGATACCAGAAGCTCAGGGCGATCAGCGCGGCCACGACCGGCCAGTCCAGGACGACGCGGGCCGCCAGATAGACCTCGGTGGACCAGCCCTGGAGGACAATCCACAACCCGAAGGCCCTGAGAAAATACGCCCCTCCCCAGAGCACGCTCAGACGGAGCCACAGGGGGCGGTAATACCCGCTTTGGCGCACCGAGTCGGGGAAGGCGTCCTTCCCGGCGCTCTGTTCGGCCAGAAGCTGGATGAGCGGCCTTTTCAGGAGCATGGACGCCAGGAACACGCCGCCCATGACCGCGTTCGACACAATGGGCGACAGCAGGTACCAGTCCGGGTCGTGCGTGACCGCAAGCCCGGCCAGCTCGGCCAGGCAGTAGGCCGCGCCGATGGCCGAGAAGCCGTCCACCTCGCGGTCCCGGAGGAAAAACCAGACCGACACCCCCACGCCCCAGGCCGCGGCCAGAGCCGCGCCCACCATGGGCACGCCGACCCTGCGCCCGGCATAATAGACGAGCACGGGAACGACCGCTCCCAGGAGGATTCTCTGTAAGGCCGATCCGGACACGCCGTCCTCCCCGCCCAGCCCCGCCCGCTCGCCCGAGGCGGCAGAACCGGGACCGGCATCACCGCGGACTTTCCGCGAATGATTCATTCTGATTATCCATTACCAATTAAATTCATTCATTTTTCATTGCCATCAACCAAAACCGTGCCGTCAAAGAACGGCTCCGGATCGACCACAGCACCGAGCACGAACGCGGCCAGGTGCAGGTGCGCGCCGGTGACGCGCCCCGTGGCCCCGGACAGGCCGACGACCTGTCCGGCCTCGACCATATCCCCTTCCCGCACTTTTGTCTTGAACAGGTGGCACGACATGGTCATAAATCCGTTGCCGTGGTCGATAAGCACCGTGTTTCCAGCATAGTAGAGGTTCCGGATGAGGACCACCCGGCCCGCCGCCACGGCGTGGATGGGGGTGCCAAGCCAGGCCCGGAAATCCAGGCCCGTGTGCCGGGCCGCCACGTTGCCGTTGAACGTCCGGTACAGGCCGAACCGGCTGAGCATCCTGCCCTTGACCGGCCGGACCAGCGGCGCGGTCCAGTACCGCTCGGGCGAAGCCTTACCCAAGGCGGCCTTGAGCAGCTCGCGATCCTTCTCGATGCGGGCCTGTTCGGACGCGGGCGGGCGGACCATCTTCGGGGGGACGGACAGGGTCTCGGTGCCCCACGCGGATTCCCTGACGGCGATGGTCCGGGAAAATCTGCGCGCATGCCCCCAGATATGCGCCACCACCTCCAGCGGGTACGCCCCGGTCTCGCCGCGCAACCCCACGCCGAGCAGGAGCACGGCCTCGGACCGCTCGCCGGCCATGGTCACGGCCGGGTGCACGCTCCGCCCGTTCCAGCGCACCTCCAGGTCCTCAAGCGGATACCAGGTGGAGATACGGACCACGAACGGCTTGCCCCTGCCCACGGCGGCCGGGGCCGTCACATCGACCATGCCGCCTGCCCGAGCCGAAACCGGCAGACACAGGCAGGCAAGGAGGACGAGACAGGGAAGCGGCGGCAACAGCCGCTTACCGAAAAGCTTGCGAATCGTCATGGATAGTTATCAACCGTTTGTTATTGCAGCATGTTGTCCGCTGTCGTGGTGAACAGCGGTGCGGGGTCGACCAGCTCGCCCAGAACCGACAGGGAAAAGTGCAGGTGTGGCCCGGTGGCCCGACCGGTCATGCCGGTCAGGCCCACGGTCTGGCCGCGCTTGATCTCGTCGCCTTCCTTGACCGTGGGCTCGGACAGGTGGAAATACATGGAGACCACCCCGTTGCCGTGGTCCACGTAGACCGAGTTGCCCGCGTAGTAGTGATCCCCCACCAGGATGACCCTGCCGTCGGCCACGCACTTGACAGGGTTGCCCATGGCCGAGCGGAAGTCGAGCCCCCGGTGCGGGTTTTTGGGCTTGCCGTTGAGGATGCGCTGCGCGCCGTACACGGACAACACCTTGCCCTGCACCGGCCGCTCCAGGGGCAGACGCCACATGCGCATGGCCGAGACCGTGTTCTTGGCCGCCGCGGTCTGCTTGCCCTCGGCCTCGATGCGCGCATACACGCCCTTGGGCGGGGTGACCATTTTCTCGGGCAGGGTCAGCTCCTGTTTCGGATAGTTTTCCGGGACGATGCGCACGGTGCGGCGCAGGGTGCTCTCCTTGCCGTCCACCGAGGCGATGACCACCAGGTCCTCCTTGCCGGGCCGCTCGGTGAGCACGTCCGTGCCGAGCATGGCCAGGGCCACGTGCCGGTTGTTCCAGACCGAAATGGACGGGACCACCTCGCGCCCCTGCCAGTGCACGGACACCGACTCCAGCGGCAGGTCCGAGGTCAACCGGACCAGGAACGGTTTGCCCACGCCCGCCTTGCGCGGCGCGGCCAATACCAGGGCCGGAACCGACCTGACCGGCGCGGGCTCCTCGGCCGCAGCGTCGGCCTTGGTCACCAGGGCCGGGCCGTCGCCCTCCTGGAGCCCGAAGGTCTCCTCCTGTCCCTGGGGCTGTGCCTGGGGGCGTGCCTGGTCCGGGGCCTGATCCTGGGCCAGGGCATTCGAGGGGAGCCCAAGCAGGGCCGCCAACATCACCAGTAGAAAAAACCGTCGCATAAATCGCTATTCCTCGTTGGGTCGGGTGTCCGTTACCGTGGCCGCCACGCGGCCGTCACGGACCGTGATATCAAGTGCATCGCCCTTCGTCACCCTTCTCGGGTCACGTAAAAATTCGCCGGTCCCGGCCACTCGCACCAGGGCGTACCCGCGCTCCAGCGGTCCTTCGGGGTCCAGCCCGCGCAACGCGGTCTCCAGCACGGCCAGCCGCTGGGCCGCACCCTCGGCCGCCCCGCGCCCGGACTTGTCCAGCCTGCGCCCGAGCCCGTCCACGGCCCCGGCAAGTCCGTCCACGCATCCCGGCCCGAAGGCCCGGCCCAGACGGTGCGCCAGCCCGGCCGCGTCGTGCGAAAGGCCGTCCAGCCGGTGTGTGCCGAGGGCGCGAGAAAGTCCCTCGGCCGCCCGCGCCCCCTGTTCGGCGCGTTCGAAATAATGGTCCAGCCCCGCCCCCTGCAAGCGGGACATGAGCGCGGAAAAGCGGTCCTCCATGCGCTCCAGCCGCCGCTGGGGCGACAGCCAGACCAGGGCCTTGCGCAGGTGCTCGAACTCCCCTTCCTTGCCCGACAGCCAGGCCGCATAGGCCCGCGTCAGCCCCAAATCGAGCACGTCCACCTTCTGGGCCAGGGTTTCGCGCCGGGGCCACAGCTCTTGGGCCGCGTGGGTCGGGGTGGCCGCCCGCTTGTCGGCCACGAAATCCGCGATGGACACGTCCGGCTCATGCCCCACGCCGGTGATCACCGGCAACCGCGCCCGGTAGATGGCGTCCGCCACCTCCTCGGTGTTGAAGGCCCACAAATCCTCCAGCGACCCGCCGCCGCGGATGAGCACGGCCACCTCGGCCCAGCCCTCGTCGTCCACCTGGTCCAGCGCCGCCGCGATCTGCGCCGGGGCCCGGTCGCCCTGGACCAGCACCGGATAGATGCGGATCTCCGCCCCGGTGCCGCGCGTGTCCGCGATGCGCAAAAAATCCCGGATGGCCGCGCCCGACCTGGAGGTGACCACCGCCACCCGCTTGGGGTCGCGCGGCAGCTCCAGTTTGCGGTCCTCGTCGAAATACCCCTTGGCCGCCAGCTTCTTCTTGAGCGCCTCGAAGGCCACGGCCAGGTCGCCCACGCCCTGCGCCTGGACCAGCTCGGCCACCAACTGGTACTGCCCGCGCGGTTCGTACACGTTCAGCCGCCCGGCGCAGAGCACCTCCATGCCGTCCTCCAGCCCGCTGCCGGTCAAGGCCGTGCCGCCCTCGTCCTCCTCGATCTCCCCGGTCAGCGGGTTGACCCTGTCCGCGCCCAGCCGCACCGGCTCGGCCGAGCGCTGCGAAGACTTGAACCAGACCACGCTCAATGCCGCGTCCCCGTCCGTCAGCGTGAAATACACATGCCCGGACGCCGGACGCGCCAGATTCGATACCTGCCCCCGCACCCACACGAACGGGAACTCGGCCTCCAGCAGGGCCTTGACGGATTTGGTCAGTTCGGAAACGGTCAGTATATTGGACAAGGAATGCCTCCGGCGGCCGGGGGAAGGGGAGAAGGGAACCCTTTGAAAAGGGCTTCCCTTCTCCCCTTCCCGGACCCCCATCCCCTCATCCTTCCTAAACTTTTTATCGCCGCTTCGCGGGAGGAAAGAGGCCGGGGGTCCGGGTTATTTCATTTTACTCCGAAGCGATGGCAACGCCCGCGCCGATCATGATCGTGCCCGCCGTGCGGTTCATGGCCTTCCACAGCCGGGTCGAGCGGATGGCGTGGCGGCCGCGCGCGGCAAGTGCGGCGTAGACCAGCGGGACCGTGGCGATGATCGGGACGATGATGGACATGACCAGGGCCACGTCGGTGCCGGTCAGGGTCTGCATGTCCACGAAGCCGGGCAAAAAGCCGCAATAGAAGGCGATGGCCTTGGGGTTGCCCAGCGTCACGCACAGCCCGGCCAGGAAGCTGCGGCCCGGACGAACCGGCAGGGCGCACCCGGCCTGCTCGACACTGGGCCTGGCCCGCCAGCACTTCACGCCCATGAACACCAGGTAGGCGGCGCCCGCCCATTTCAGAACAACAAAATACGGCCCGATCTGCGAAGCCACCCAGCCCATGCCGAACAGGGCGGTCAGCAGATAACACACGTCGCCGAGCGCCAGCCCGCAGGTGAACCCGGCCCCGGCCCTGAACCCGCGCGCCAGCGACTGCGCCACCACGGCCGAAATGCCCGGCCCGGGAATGCACGCGAACACCAGCGTCGCCAAGGCCAATGCAATGCCGCTTTCGATTGTCATGTTCTCTCTCCCATACGGTTTTCCCGGCCGATCACAACCTACCACCCCCACCCCCACGCTTCAACCGGAAAGCGCGGAGAGGGAGAATGCCGGATGCCTCCGGCGGCCAGAGGGGAAACTTTTGAAAAAGTTTCCCCTCTGGACTCCCCTTCAAAACTTTTTAGCGCCGCTTCGCGGGAGCTGTGCGGACGCCACTTGCCGTGCTCCATCACCCACTACAACGCATCCCTGAAGAGTACCCTCCCCTCAACCCGCCACCCCGCGAAGCGCAGATAAAGTTTAGGAAGGATGAGGGATCGGATCGGAGAGGGAGAGGAAACCCTTTTCTCAAAGGGTTTCCTTCTCCTTCCCCGGCCGCCGGAGGCAAACAAAAAACTCCCCGGCGCGATTCCGCGCCGGGGAGTTTGCAATGTCAACGAGCGTACGGAATCTAGGGGGTTTCGAGGCCCCAGTTATTCCAGATCTGATTTCGCCAGTCGGCGAAGGACGCGGCGAAGGTGTCGAGGGGAAGTTCGATCTTTTCGCCGGTCTTGCGGTCCTTGGCTTCGATGATGCCGTTCTTGAGTCCCTTGCCGCCGAGCACGAGTTGCATGGGGTAGCCGATCAGGTCGGCCTCGGCGAACTTGACGCCCGGACGTTCCTTGCGGTCGTCGAAGGCCACGTCCACGCCGAGCTTTTTCAGTTCGCCGTAGAGCTCCTCGGCCTTGTCGGCCACGTCCTGGTCCTTGCCGCCCAGCGAGATCAGGCAGACCTCGAACGGTGCAATGGACGGCGGGAAGCAGCAGCCGTTCTCGTCGTTGTTCTGCTCGATGGCCGAGGCCACGATACGGGACACGCCGATGCCGTAGCAGCCCATGATCATGTATTGGGTCTTGCCGTTCTCGTCCAGGAAAGTGGCTTCCATCTTCTCGGAATACTTGAGGCCGAGCTTGAACACGTGGCCGACCTCGATGCCCTTGGTGAACTCGATCTCGCCGCCGCACTCGGGGCAGGGGTCGGTGGGCTCGATGACGCGCAGGTCGTGAAACTTCTCGATGGCGCAGTCGCGTTTGAGCGACAGGTGCCGCACATGGGTGTCGCCCTTGTTGGCCCCGGCCACCCAGTCGATCTCGGTCATGAGCTCCTGGTCGGCGTAAACCGGCACCTCGGGGTCCAGCCCCACAGGACCGGCAAAGCCCACGGGCGCGCCCGTCAGCCTGCGGACCGTGGCCTCGTCGGCCAGCTCGATCTCGTTGCCGCCCACCAGGTTGCGCAGCTTGACGTCGTTCAGCTCGCGGTCGCCGCGCACCAGCCCGGCCACGGGCTTGCCGTCGACCACAAAAAGCAGGGTCTTGACCAGCCGCTTGGGGGAGACGCCCAGGAAAGCGCAGACCTCGTCCACGGTGTGCGCTCCGGGCGTGGCGACCTCCTCCAGGGGGGGCACCAGGTCCTCGTCCAGGGAGGTCCACGTCCCCAGGGGCTTGACCTTGGCCTTTTCCAGGTTGGCCGCGAAGTCACAGGACAGGCAGGAGGCGATGGTGTCCTCGCCGGTCTCGGCCAGGACCATGAATTCGTGGGAGAAATCGCCGCCGATGGCCCCGGAGTCGGCCTGGACCGGTTTGAAGCGCAGACCGATGCGCGAGAACGCGGCCTTGTAGGCGTTGAACATGCCGAAATAGGACTCTTCCGCGCCCGCCTCGTCCTTGTCGAAGGAGTAGGCGTCCTTCATGATGAACTCGCGGCCGCGCATGAGCCCGAACCGGGGACGGATCTCGTCGCGGAACTTGGTCTGGATCTGGTAGAGGTTGACCGGCAGTTGCTTGTAGGACTTGATCTCGCCGCGCACCAGGTCGGTGATGACCTCCTCGTGGGTCGGGCCGAGGCAGTAGTCACGGTCGTGGCGGTCCTTGAAGCGGAGCAACTCCTTGCCGTAGTACTCCCAGCGGCCGGTCTCCTTCCACAGGTCGGCGGGCTGGACCGTGGGCAGGAGGACTTCCAGTGCGCCCGCGCGGTCCATCTCCTCGCGCACGATCTGCGCCACCTTATTGATGGAGCGCAGGCCCAGCGGCAGGTAGTTGTAGATGCCGCTGGTCAGCTTGCGGATCATGCCCGCGCGCATCAGGAGCTTGTGGGAGACCACCTCGGCGTCGGCCGGGTCCTCCTTCAGGGTCGGGATGTAATAGCGGGAAAGACGCATCTAGTCGGTTCTCCTTTCTTCCAGGAATTTATCGATTTCTTTCATGAATTCGGGCAGCAGGTTGGCGTTGCCGCGAACCTTGCGGACCACCTCGCCCTTGCGGAAAATGATGCCCAGGTCCCGGCCCCCGGCGATGCCGATGTCGGCCTCTTTCGCCTCGCCAGGCCCGTTGACCACGCAGCCCATGACGGCCACGGT
The DNA here is from genome assembly GCF_037094465.1 of Pseudodesulfovibrio sp. 5S69. Classification (NCBI taxonomy): domain Bacteria; kingdom Pseudomonadati; phylum Thermodesulfobacteriota; class Desulfovibrionia; order Desulfovibrionales; family Desulfovibrionaceae; genus Pseudodesulfovibrio; species Pseudodesulfovibrio methanolicus. The sequence continues at coordinate 1,429,770 of NZ_CP146609.1, read as the reverse complement.
GAAGACCTCTTCCACTCCCCTGAGCGCCGCTTCCACCTGCTCGGCCAGGTCGATCAGGCCGATCTCGGTGCGCCCGCAGGTGGGGCAGGATATAATCTCCGGGCCGCGTTCCCGCAAGCCGAGACTGCGCAGTATTTCATAGGCCACGCCGATCTCGGCCACCGGGTCGTGGGTCAGGGACACGCGCATGGTGTCGCCGATGCCCTCGTACAGGAGGATGCCGAGCCCGACGGCGGACTTGACCGCGCCGCGCACCAGGGTGCCCGCCTCGGTGATGCCGATGTGCAGCGGGTAATCCACCTGCTCGGACATGAGCCGGTAGGCCGCGACGGTCTTGAGCACGGACGAGGTCTTGAGCGAAATCTTGATGTCGTGGAAGCCACGGTTTTCGAGCATGCGCACATGCCTCAGGCCGGACTCGACCATGGCCTCGGGCGTGGGGCCGCCGTATTGTCTCAACAGGTCCTTTTCCAGGGACCCGCCGTTGACCCCGATGCGGATGGGCGTATTGTGCGCCGCGGCAGCACGGACCACGGCGTCCACCTTGGCCTCGTCCCCGATGTTGCCGGGGTTGATGCGCAGGCCGTCGAAGCCCGCGTCCAACGCGGCCAGGGCCAGGCGGTGGTCGAAGTGGATGTCCGCGATGAGCGGCACGGGCGACTGTCCGCGTATGTCGGCGAGCACGGCGGCCGCCGCCTCGTCGGGCACGGCCAGGCGCACGATCTCGCACCCGGCCCCGGCCAGTTGGTTGATCTGCCCGACCGTGGCCGCGACGTCGCGCGTGTCCGTGTTGCACATGGACTGGACCCGGACCGGGTTGTCCCCGCCGATGCCCACGCCGCCGATGTTTACCACTCTTGTCTGCTTTCGCTGCATAAGGATTGGCACGTTACGCAATTTCCCCGGCCAAGCCAAGCGGTCCGGCGCGGGCAAACGGGGAAGGGAGCCGACACCGAACCGTGACCGATGAATAATGGCCTTCGATTTATAATCATAATAAGTAAACCGAACGCATCCGCGAGAACACCGGCGCGGACCGTGCCACGGTGCGGCCAGGCGGCCCGCCGCCCTGCCCGAGCTATCCGGCAAAGCCGCTCCCGGCGGGATGGATCTGGACATGGACGGCCGCGACGACGCCGATTTCGAACGGTTCTGATCCCGTCCCGACCGATAACACGGCGGCCCCGCTCAAGGTGAGAGGGGCCGCCTTTTCATTTTTCTTCACCCCGCTCGTCGGTGGCTCACCCCCGGGCCCGTAAAAACTGACCGCAATAGTCCGTTTTCATTTCCCTCTTGACGCCCTTCCCGCTTTTATTTAGGAAGACCATAGTGTTACATTTTATATATTCGTAGCAACTATCGGGTTGCAATCTCTTCTTTGTATGCATTGCAAGGTGTTCAAATGAAAAAACTTCATATTATTTGCGCCATCCTCCTGCTCCTTCTGGCCCTGCCCGCGACCGGATCGGCGCGCACCCTGGCCGACTCCAACGGCCGTGAGAACGACATCCCCGACAAGGTCGAGCACGTCATCTGCTCCGGCTCCGGGTGCCTGCGCCTGTTGACCTATCTCGGGGCCCAGGACCGCATCGTGGCCGTGGACGACATTGAGGTCCGCCGCCGCAAGTTCGACGCCCGGCCTTACGCCATCGCCAACCCGCAGTTCAAGAAAATGCCCATCTTCGGCGAGTTCCGGGGCCACGACAACCCCGAGCTGATCCTGACCCTGGAGCCCCAGCCCCAGGTCATCTTCAAGACCTACACCTCGTCCATGGGCTACGATCCCCAGGAGCTTCAGGACAAGACCGGCATCCCGGTGGTGGTCCTCGACTACGGCAACCTGGGCAAGGCCCGGCCAGTCCTGTACAAGAGCCTGCGCATCATGGCCAAGGTCATGGGCAAGGAGCAGCGGGCCGAGGAGATCATCACGTACATCGACGGGCTCATTGCCGACCTGAGCCGCCGCACGGGCAGCGTGCCGGGCCAGGAGCGGTCCACGGTCTACCTGGGCGGCGTGGCCTTCCGCGGACCGCACGGCTTCCAGTCCACCGAGCCCGCCTATCCCCCGTTCCAGTTCGTCAATGCCATCAACCTTGCCTATGAGGCCGGTAAGGCGGGCAAGAGCCTGTCCCAGTCCGATATCGCCAAGGAAAAGATCGTCGAATGGGACCCGGACGTGCTCTTCCTGGACCTGGCCACCCTGCAACTCGGGGACGACGCGGGCGGGCTGTTCGAGCTGCGCACCGACCCGGCCTACCGCCTGCTCGACGCCGTGAAGCAGGGCCGCGTCTACGGCGTGCTGCCGTACAACTGGTACACCCAGAACTTCGGCTCCATCCTGGCCGACGCCTACTTCATCGGCAAGGTCCTCTACCCCGACCGGTTCGCGGACGTGGACCCGGCGGCCAAGGCCGACGAGATATATACCTTCCTGGTGGGCAAGCCGGTCTTCAAGGACATGGACGCCCTGTTCCACGGCATGGCCTTCAAGCCCGTCCCGGTTAACTAGATGCACTTCTCCGACGGACAGGTGCCCGCCGAATACCGGCGATACATCGGCGTCAAGCTCGCCGTGGTCTGCCTGACCGGCGGACTGCTCGCCCTGGCCCTGGTGGTCTCCATCTCCCTGGGCGCAGCAAACATCCCGATCGCGGACGTGGCCAAGACCCTCATGGGCTGGGCCGTGTCCAAGCGGTTCGACGTGATCGTCTGGAATATCCGCCTGCCCCAGGCCCTGGCCTCCATCGTGGCCGGGGCCGGGCTGGCCGTGGCCGGGACAGTCATGCAGTCCATCCTGCGCAACCCGCTCGGCTCGCCCTTCACCCTGGGCATCTCCCACGCGGCGGCCTTCGGCGCGGCCTTGTCCGTCATGGTCCTGGGCGGCGGGATAATGGGCTCCTCCAACGCGGACGCCGTGAGCATCACCAACCCGTACCTGACCACAGCCGTGGCCTTCCTCTTCAGCCTGGCCGCCGCCGGGGTCATCGTGGGAGTCTCCCGGCTGCGCGGGTCCTCGCCCGAGATCATGATCCTGACCGGCGTCGCGCTCGGCGCACTGTTCACCGCCGGGACCATGTTCCTGCAATTCTTCGCCGACGACGTACAGTTGGCGGCCATGGTCTTCTGGACCTTCGGCGACACGGCCCGGGCCTCCTGGACCGAACTGGGCGTCATGGCCGGAGTGACCGCGGCCACCTCCCTCTACTTCCTGGCCAACGGCTGGAACTACAACGCCATCGACGCGGGCGACGAGACCGCCAAGGGGCTGGGCGTGCGCGTGGACCGGGTCCGGCTCATCGGCATGATGCTCGCCTCCATGCTCACCGCCGTGGTCATCGCCTTCCTGGGCATTATCGGCTTCGTCGGCCTGGTGGTCCCGCACATGGTCCGCCGGATCATCGGCTCGGACCACCGATTCCTGCTGCCGGGTTCCATCCTGGCGGGCGGCCTGCTCCTGCTCGTTTCGGACACCGCGGCACGGCTGGTCTTGGCCCCGCACATGCTGCCGGTCTCGGTCCTGACCGCGTTCATGGGCGCGCCGGTCTTCATCTATCTCATCATAAGGGGGCAACGGCGATGATCCTCTCGGTCAACGATCTCGACTTCGCCTACAACGGCTCCAAGGTCCTGCGCGACGTACAGTTCAACCTGGACGGCGGGGAACTCCTGGCCATTCTCGGCCCCAACGGCGTGGGCAAGACCACCCTGCTCAAATGCATCAACGCCATCCACGCCCCGTGCGCGGGCAAGGTCCTGGTCGAAGACCGCGATGTGCTCAGGATGCGCCCGCACGAGATCGCGCTCGGCATCGGCTACGTGGCCCAGCGCAGCGAGGCCGCCCGCCTGACCGTGTTCGACGCCGTGCTCATGGGCCGCAAGCCGCACATCGTCTGGCGGGTGGGAGAGGAAGACCTCAAGATGGTCGACTCCGCCCTGAAGCGTCTGCACATGACCCGCCTCGCCCTGCGCTACATCGACTGCCTGTCCGGCGGCGAACTGCAAAAGGTGGCCATCGCCCGCGCCCTGGTCCAGGAGCCGCGCCTCATGCTCCTGGACGAGCCCACCTCCAGCCTGGACCTCAAGAGCCAGGTGGACATCCTGACCATGCTCCGCCGGGTGGTGGACGAACACCGCATCGCCGCGATCATGACCATGCACGACCTGAACACCGCCCTGCGCTACGCCGACAAGGTCCTGTTCCTCAAGGACGGGCGCATCCACTCCACCGGCCCGGCCTGCGAGGTCACCTCCGACGTGGTCGAAGAGGTCTACGGCCTGCCCGTGCATATCCACCACATCCAGGGCCACCCCATGGTGGTCCCGGCCGCCTAGCCAAGAACAAGGAGAATCCCATGCCCGGCACCATTCCCCAGGAGAAACTGGACGCCACCATCGCCTTCCACGGCCACCACTGTCCCGGCCTGACCATCGGCATCCGCGCCGTGGAGTTGGCCCGCCGCGAACTCGGCGACCTGGACACCCTGGACCTGGTCGCCGTGGCCGAGACCGACATGTGCGGCGTGGACGCCATCCAGTTTTTGACCGACTGCACCTTCGGCAAGGGCAACTTCATCCACCGCGACTATGGCAAACGCGCCTTCAACTTCTTCGACCGCAAGTCCGGCAAGGGGTTCCGCGCCGTGCTCAGGGATTCCGCCATGGGCGCGCCCGGAGAGACCCGGCAAGCGGGTATCGACCGCTTCACGGCCCTGCCCCTTGACGACATGTTCGCCGTCACTCCCCTCGACTGCCCCCCGCCACGGCCCGCCGCCGTGCTGCAAAGCCTGCGCTGCGCACAATGCGGCGAGATGACCATGGAATCCCGCACCCGCCGGTTCGCCGGAAAGACCTACTGCATCCCCTGCTTCACGGATATCGACCAGAAGCTGTAGGGAAAGAATGCCTCCGGCGGCCGGGGCGCTGCCCCGGACCCGCCAGAGGGAAACTTCCGGAAAGGTTCCCCTCTGGACTCCCTTCAAAGCCTTCTAGCACCGCTTCGCGGGGCCCGCGTGGGAACTACTGCCGTGCCGGGCTCACCACCTAGCGGCTCTCCCACCATGCTCTTGTAAGAGGCACTCTCTCCCGCCCCTGCCGCACACGCGAAAGCGTATACAAAAAGTTTAGGAAGGATGAGGGATGGGAGTCCGGGGAGGAGAAGGGAACCCTTTTCTCAAAGGGTTCCCTTCTCCCCTTCCCCGGCGCGAGGCAAAAAGCCCGCGACAACATGCGCGGGGCTTTTTTATTCACATTGCAAAGACGGTTACTTGCCGTCCTTTTTGTCGGCCTTTTTCCCGGGCTTGGCTTCGGCTTTGGCCTCGGCCTTGGGGGCGGCCTTGACCTTGGGCTTGGGCGGGTTGCCGTGTTCGATCCAGGTGACCTTCTCTGTCACCGGCTTGCGGTGCACGTCCTTCATGGACAGGCACTTGGTCGGGCAGTGGTCGCGGCACAGGCCGCAGTAGACGCAGGCGTGCGGGTCGCACTGCCAGGTGCCGGCGGCCTTGTCCACGGTGATGCACTGGCTGGGACACTTGCGGGAGCACATGCCGCAGAAGATGCACCTGTCGATGTCGATGACCAGCTCGCCGCGGTACATGGGGAACGGCTCGCGCACCTCATAGGGATACTTCCGGGTGGCGGGCTTCTTGAGCAGGTTCTTGATGACGGTGGGTGTAAACTGCATGCGGTCCTCCTAGCGTTCGGTGCAGCTGATGCACGGGTCGATGGACAGCACGATGACCGGCACGTCGGCCAACTCGCACTCCGGCAGCATGGCCAGGAGCGGCGGGATGTTGGCGAACGTGGGCGTGCGGATGCGCAGGCGGTCGAGGTTCTTGGTGCCGTTGCCGCGGATGTAGTAGACGCACTCGCCGCGCGGCTGTTCCACCCGGTGGTAGACCTCGCCCTCGGGCGGGTTGCCCTTGATCTTCACGGCCAGCTCGCCCTCGGGCAGCTTGGCAATGGCCTGGCGGACCAGATCGATGGACTGGAGCACTTCGCGGAAGCGCACGGTGGAGCGCGCCCAGCAGTCGCCGGCGGTCTCGACCACGGGCTCGAAGTCCAGGAACGAGTAGCCGCCGTAGCCCTGCTGGCGCATGTCCTGGGCCACGCCGGAACCGCGCAGGGTCGGACCGGCCGCGCCGAGTTCCCAGGCCTGTTCCTTGGTCATCACGCCGACGCCCACGGTGCGGGACTTGACGGTGTAGTCGTTCATGATGGTGTCCTGGATGGCCTTGACCTCTTTCTCGACGATCTCGATCTCGGACAGGATCCAGCGGATCTGCTCCGGGGAGAGGTCGGCGCGGACGCCGCCGATGACGTTTACGGACACGATGACGCGGCTGCCGGTGGTGGCCTCGTTGATGTCCATGATCCGCTCGCGGACCTTCCAAAACTGCATGAACAGGGACTCGAAGCCGAAGGCGTCGGCGAACAGGCCCAGCCAGAGCAGGTGGGAGTGGCTGCGGTGCAGTTCGCTCCAGATGACGCGCAGCAGCTTGGCGCGGTCCGTGACCTCGATGCCCATGAGCTCCTCGATGGACTCGGAGTAACAGGTGCCGTGGATCATGGAACAGATGCCGCAGACGCGCTCGCAGACGTTGATCATCTGATGGAAGTCGCGGATGTCGGCCAGCTTTTCCAGGCCGCGGTGGACGTAGCCCAGGGCCGGGATGGCCTCCTTGACGATCTCGTCCTCGACCTTGAGGGTCAGGTGGACGGGTTCGGGCAGGACGGGATGCTGCGGGCCGAAGGGTATAACGGTGGTTGCCATTTCAGCCCCCTATTTCTTGGGCTCGATCTTGACGTTGGACACCAGGGGTACCTGGGTGACCTCGGGGTCAAGCAAGAGCGTGCGGTTGAAGTCGAGGACCAGGCCGTCGAACTCGACGTTCCACTGGTCGCGGATTTCGTTTTCCACCAGCAGGGCGGCGAAGTAGACGCCGGACACGCTCGGAATGGGCTTGTCCATGTCGGCCAAAAGCCGCAGGTGGGTGGTCTCCAGATTCTTGTCGAAGTGGTAGAGTATGCCGATCTTGTCCCCCTCCTGATAGGTGGAGAACGTGACCAGCCTCTGCCCGTCGTTCTTCATGTTCATGACCTCGCCGACAACGGTGTCGAGGGTCACGTCGATAACTTTACCTTGCATTATGTACCTCGCGTGAAGCTACTTGGCTTCTTCCACTTTCTGGGCGAACTTGGCGAGCCCGGCCACGACGCCGTCGATGATGGCTTCGGGCTTGGCCGGACAGCCGGGGACGTAGACGTCCACGGGGATGACCTTGTCCACGCCGCCCACGACGTTGTAGGCCTCGCGGAAGATGCCGCCGGTGTTGCCGCACGCGCCGATGGCGATGACGGCCTTGGGCTCGGGCATCTGATCGTAGATGTTCTTGAGCACCTTCTTGTTCCGGTGGTTGACCGTGCCGGTGACCAGGAGCACGTCGGCGTGCTTGGGGTTGCCGACGTTGATGATCCCGAACCGCTCCACGTCGTAGAGGGGGGTCAGGCAGGCCAGGACCTCGATATCGCAGCCGTTGCAGCTACCGCAGTCGAAGTGCATGATCCACGGTGACTTGGCGCGAGATTTCTTGATGAATGATCCGAACATGATTTACCCCGCGTACAGCCAGATGAGGTTAACGACGGACATGCCCATGCCGAGCAGCCAGACGCGCTTGAGCATCCAGCGCCAGGTCATGCGCGCCATGGTGTTGTCCACCAGGATTTCGAGCATGTAGGTGGCCACGAGCAAGAGCGCCATCCAGCCCACGTTGGTGTGCCAGAAGAGCGCGCACAGGCCGAGCACCAGGACGGTCTCGTACCAGTGGGCCATCTCGATCAGGCCGAGGTAGGGGCCGGAGTACTCGGTGAGCACGCCCTTGACCAATTCCTGGTGCCCGTGATGGGAGGTCGAGAAGTCGAACGGGGATTTGCGCAGCTTGATGGTCAGGGCGTAGCCCAGCGCCAGGTAGAGCAGGGGCATCTTGGCCAGCAGCGGCATGTCCTGCGCCCAGATGGCGTGGATGGAGAAGGAGCCGGTGACCATGTAGAAGCCCACGAAGACCAGGATGAGGATCGGCTCGTAGGCCAGGATCTGCAACAGCTCGCGCTGCGCGCCCACCTGGGAGTACGGGGACTTGGCGGACAGGGCGCCCATGACCAGGAAGACCGCGCCGATGGCCTGCACGAAGAAGACAAGCAGCAGGTCGCCCTGGGCGAAGAACAGGGCCACGGACACGGCCGCGGCGATGAGGTACACCCAGGCGCAGAGGATCTGCCACTGGTTGACGACCATCTTCTCCTTGCCGAAGAGCTTGGCCACGTCATAGAAGGCCTGCATGATCGGGGGCCCCTGGCGGGACTGGAACCAGGCGGTGACCCGGCGGTCCAGGCCGGCGATCAGGCCGCCCGCGAGCGGCGCGCCCACAAGACCGATGATGACGAGAATGAGTGTTTCCATTAGAGCGCCCCTCCCAGCATAAGGACGATCAGCGCGACCGCCAGTGCATTGAAGATGGGCGTGAGCTTGGGTTCAGCGAACATCTCGCCCAGGTACAGGTTGCCGGCGGAGAACGGCACGTCGCCGTTCATGGGACCGACGTAGGTGCCGTCGCCGGAGGCGGAGTTGGCCCCGCTCACGTAGGGCGGCATGATCTTGACCCTGCGGTAGCCCGAGGCGGCCTTGACCGCGTAGAGCAGGCCCAGCCCGAGCACCAGGAACAGGGGCACGACCACGAAGGTGCCGTGCGCGGATTCCAGGGAGCCGAAGCCGACCACGAAGGGCGCCGAGCCGATCCAGGGGGCCAGCATGGAATTGTAGATCCACGGCGAGGCCAGGGACAGGAGCACCGCGCCGAGGCACAGGGTTATCAGCGGCAGCCGGGTCAGCAGAGGCTGGGATTCGGCCTTGGCGCCCGGCTCGCGGGTGCCCATCATGGAACCGGCCCAGCGGGCCAGGTACACGACCATCATGGCCGAGCCCATGGCCAGCATGACCACGATGAAGATGTTGCTGTCGGCCGAGGCCTCCATGGCCATCCACTTGCCGAGCAGCACGCCGAACGGCGGCAGCATCATGGTCAGGATGCCGATGATGGTGATCAACGCCGTGCGGGGGTTGGTGCCGTACAGGCCGCGCATGTCCTCGATGTCGCGGGAGCCGATGGCCTGCTCGATGGTGCCGACGCACAGGAAGAGCAGCGACTTGGAGATGGCGTGGAAGAGGATGAGCATGATCGCCGCGGTGAGGGCCAACGGGGTGTTGATGCCCGCGCAGCAGATGATCAGGCCGAGGTTGGCCACGGTGGAATAAGCCAGGATCTTCTTGCCGTTGGACTGGCCGATGCCGAGCGCGGCGCAGGCCAGGAAGGTGAACGCGCCGCAAACGGCCACGCCCGTGGACAGGAAGGTTCCGGCAAAGGCCGGGGCGAACCGCAGGACCACGAACACGCCCGCCTTGACCATGGTCGAGGAGTGCAGCAGCGCGGACACCGGGGTCGGGGCGACCATGGCCCCGAGCAGCCAGGACTGGAACGGCACCTGGGCGGCCTTGGTGAATCCGGCCAGGCAGAGGAAGGCCAGCCCGGTGAGCATCACCGCGCTGGTCGAACCGAGCGCCAGGATGGCGCTGATGTTCAGGGTTCCGGCCTGGGAGTAGACCAGCATCATGCCGACGACGAAGGCCAGCCCGCCCAGGGCGTTCATCCACAGGGCGCGGACCGCGTTCTTGGTGGCGATCTCGGTGGCGTCGTGGCCGATGAGCATGAAGGAACAGAAGGTGGTCACTTCGAAGAAGAAGTACATCCACAGGATGTTGTTGGACAGGACCAGCCCGTTCATGGCGCCGAGGAAGATGAGCATGAAGAAGAAGAACCTCGGCTGGCGCGTCTTCTTCAGGTGCAGGTGCTCTTCGTGTTCCTTCATGTAGGGGAGCGCGAAGATGCAGATCAGGGAGCCGATGATCGAGATGACCAGGACCATGATCAGGGAGAGCTGGTCGCCCATCAGGGCCGGAACCGCCTCATGGCCGACCGAGACCCCCTCGAACCAGGCGAGCAGGACGACCTGGGCCAGGGTGAACCCCTGGATGAGCAGGCTCTTGTGTTTGTAACCGTAGAAGTAAATGACACCCAGCAGGACGAAATCCAGGACCGTGACCAGGAAATCGCTGCCTATGCCCAGGAATGAGCCGACCTCGATCGGCGCAAACACCCCCTGCGCGAGCAGCCCCAACGCCGAGAGCGTCAGGATGCCTCCGGTGGCGAGCACGGTCAGCTTCCGAACGGCCGTGGACCGAACGAAATAGCAGACCAGCGCCGCTGCCGCCGGCAGCAGGATGAGAAGCACTAACAGATTTGACATGAAGACCTCGTTTCAGAAGATGGAGAACGAGTACAGCAGGCACCTGGCAGCCGGTTCACCTCCAACCGAAAACCAGTGCGTTTGCACTTAACCCTTAGCCTAGTAAACAATTGTCCTTAGGTGAAGTTGACCCCCAGGTCAAGACCCAAACCGGACTTTTGCCTCATCCTTTTTCTTGCTGCAACTGATTGTATCTACACGCGATTTTGCACCGAATTACGTTTTTGAAAAACTGGTATCAAAATAGTATGGAATTTTGTGAAAAAAAGGACAAGGCCCGCTCGACGGGGGCTCCGGGGTGTTCTCCATTTGAACATTTTTGCGGATTAAAAATATCCGAGTCCGGTCAAAGCGGACAGGACCGCTTCCTTGTTCCGGGCGCGCCCGGACCGCTCCCCGCCCCGTGCGTCGGGCAAGGTGGTGCAGGGGCGGCAGCCCAGGGAGCGGTACCCCTGGTCGTACAACCCGCAATGGGGCAGACCGAAGCGGGCGTGGAAGGCCCAGATGTCGGTCTCGGTCCAGTCAAGCAGCGGGTTGACCAGGGTGTGCTCCGGGTCGGTCCGGGTCTCGAATTCCCGCCGTCCGGCGCGGTCCGGGTGCTCGTCCCGACGGATTCCGGTCACGAGGTGGGTGGCCCGGGTGGCCCGCAGCGCCTCCTTCAACGGCTCCACCTTGAGCTCGCGGCAGCACTTGAGCGGATCCTCGGCCAGGGGGTAGCCGTCCAGGGAGACCCCGGGCCGGGCGATGCACAGGTCCACGCCCCACTCGGCGGCCATGTGGTCGCGGAAGGCCAGGACCTCGGGGAACTTGCACCCCGTGTCCAGGGTGATCGCGCGCACCGGCCCGGCCCCGGCGTCTTCCACCAACAGCTTCCAGATAAACAGGGCCACGGTGGAGTCCTTGCCTCCGGTCCAGGCCACGCGCACACGCTCGGGCCCGGCGCCCCGGCGCGCCTGTTCCAACAGGCCGGACAGAAGGGATTCGCTGTGCAGGATTTTTTCTTCGAGAGTAGGCATGGGGCGCTCGCTTCATTATAATGGCAGACCACCCGAAGTTGCCGTAGAGCAACTCCATGAGCAAGGAAAAACTCCATCTTATCGACGACCTCATCACCCGCGAAGAGACCTGCGTGCTGGCCACTTCGGACGGCATCCGTCCGCACAGCTCCCTCATGTACTTCTTCGCGGACCATGCGGCCATGAAATTCTATTTCTTCGCCAAGGACTCCTCGCACCTCTGCCGGAACATCCGGGAGCACCCCCACGTATCCCTGCTGATCGACCGGCGGCAGGACGGCCTGGCCCTGAGCATCCAGGGGGTCCACTCGCCCGTCAAAAAGCGGCAGACCACGGAGGCGATCACCCGACTCTTCCTGATGAAATTCCCGCAGATGGCCGATCTGGCGGCCCACCCCGACGCTATGCTCATCCGCGTCAACGGGGTCGAGGCGTGCCTGTCCACGGGGATCGAGGACGTTTTTACCACCAAACTGAAAAATTCCTGAAAAAATCCCTTGACGTGGACCGCGCTTGAGCATAGACATTCACTTCGTTTGCGCGCCCGTGGCTCAGCTGGATAGAGCATTCGGCTACGAACCGAAAGATCGCACGTTCGAATCGTGCCGGGCGCACCACGATAGCAAAGCCCCCTCACCGACCGGTGAGGGGGCTTTTCGTTGTTGCCGATCCCCCATTGACTCCACGGCCAATGGGCCGCATCCTTAGAGGGAACACCAAGGAGGCAACAATGGACAAACCCAAAGTATATGTCACCCGGCAGATCCCCGAACAGGGGCTCGACCTGCTCCGGCAGGCGGCCGTGGTGGAAGTCAACCCGGAAGACAGCCCCGTGCCCCGCGCGGAGCTGCTCAAGATCATCCAGGACTGCCAGGGCGTCATCGGCCTGCTCACCGAGCGGATCGACGCCGAATTCTTCGACGCGGCCCCGAACCTCAAGGGGTACGCCAACTACGCCGTGGGCTTCGACAACATCGACGTGCCCGAGGCCACCCGGCGCGGGTTGCCCGTGACCAACACGCCGGACGTGCTGACCAACGCCACGGCCGAGTGCGCCTGGTCCCTGCTCTTCAGCGTGGCCCGCAGGGTGGTCGAGTCGGACAAGGTGATGCGCTCGGGCTCCTGGCCCGGCTGGGGCCCCATGCAGTTCATCGGCGGCGACGTGACCGGCAAGACCCTGGGCATCGTGGGCGCGGGCCGCATCGGCACGGCCATGGCCCGCATGAGCCGGGGCTTCGACATGCCGGTCCTGTACACCAGCTCCTCGGGCCGCAAAAACGCGACCCTGGAGTCCGAGCTGGGCGCGCGCCTAGTCTCCTTCGAGGAACTGCTGGAGCAGTCGGACTTCATCTCCCTGCACACCCCGCTGAATCCCGGCACCCGGCACCTGTTCGGGGCCGAGGCCTTCAAGCGCATGAAGAAGACCGCCTACATCGTCAACACGGCGCGGGGCCCGGTCATCGACGAGCAGGCCCTGCTCGCGGCCCTCAAGTCCGGCGAGATCGCGGGCGCGGGGCTCGACGTGTACGAAAACGAGCCCGCCCTGACCCCCGGCCTGGCCGAGCTGGACAACGTGGTCCTGCTGCCGCACATCGGCTCGGGCACCGAGTCCGCGCGCACGGACATGTCCGTGCTGGCCGCCCGCAACATGTTGGCCATGCTCAAGGGCGACAAGCCCGAGACCTGCCTGAACCCCGAAATCTACGACTAGACCCAAGAGAACATGACCGCTTACGCCGAAAAAAAGGCCCGCCTGCTGCGCATCGTCGACGGTGCGCTCCAGGCCGTGGCCCCGGACCCCGCCCTGAGGGCGGCCGTGAAACGAGAGGGGAACGTCCTGGCCGTGGACGACCGGGAATATGATCTGAACGACTACGACCGGGTACTCCTGCTCGGCGCGGGCAAGGCCTCGGCGGCCATGGCCGCGACCATGGAGGACATCCTGGGCGACCGGCTGGACTCCGGACTGGTGGCCACCAAGTACGGCCACGGCCTGGCCCTGGCCAAAACCGAGGTCATGGAGTCCGGCCACCCCGTGCCCGACGAGGCCGGGGTACGCGCCGGCGACGCCCTGCTTGAACGCGCCGCCGACGCCGGGGAGCGGGACCTGGTCCTCTTCCTCCTGTCCGGCGGGGCCAGCGCCCTGGTGCCCTCCCCGCTCGACGCGGTCTCCCTGGCCGACAAGCAGGAGGCCACCCGCAGACTGCTCGAATGCGGCGCGGCCATCGGCGAAATCAACGCCATCCGCAAGCACCTCTCCCGGTTCAAGGGCGGGCACCTGGCCGAGACCCTGGCCCCGGCCACCGTGGCCACCCTGATCATCTCGGACGTGGTCGGCGACCGGCTGGACGTCATCGGCTCCGGCCCCACCGCGCCCGACGACTCCACCTTCCTGGACTGCCAGGCCATCCTGGACAGGTACCGGCTGTGCCACCGCATGCCGGACAGCGTGGTCCAGGCCGTGGCCGACGGCTGCGCCGGGCGGGCCCCGGAGACGCGCAAGGCGGGCGACCCCTGCTTCAAGCGGGTGCGCAACACCATCGTGGCGGGCAACGCCATGGCCGTGGACGGCGCGGCCGTTGCCGCCCGCCGCCTGGGCTACACCCCGGTGGTGGTGGACCTGGCCATGGAGGGCGAGGCCCGCGACCAGGCCACCCGACTCATCCGCCTGGCCGGGAAATACGGCCTGGGCGGGGGCGAAACGCAGCCGCCCGTCTGCCTTCTGGCCGGGGGCGAGACCACGGTGACCATCAAGGGCAACGGCAAGGGCGGCCGCAATCAGGAATGGGCCCTGGCCGCGGCCTTGGAACTCACCGCCCTGGGCCCCGCCGGCGAACGCATCTCGGCCATGAGCCTGGGCACCGACGGCACGGACGGCCCCACGGACGCGGCCGGGGGCATGGCCTTCCCGGACACGGCCTGCGGCGAGCAGACCGAGGCCGCCGGGCGCGCTCTGGCCGACAACGACGCCTACCACTTCCTGGACAGCGCGGGCACCCTGCTCAAGACCGGCCCCACACGGACCAACGTCATGGACGTGGCCGCCGTGCTGGTGGACCCGGCCTGACCGGAACACGGCCACCAAGGAGAAAGATCATGCACACCACCCTGACCCGGACCGGGTGGGCCGCCCTGGCCGTGGGGCTGCTCATCGTCATCTGCTACCTGTTCGTGGACCGGCCCGTGGCCGAGGCGGCCCTGACCCTACGCGATACGGCCTGGCACAGCGTGGCCAAGGGGCTGTCGCAGGCGGCCAACCACCTGTTCTTCAACGTCCTGGTGGCCGGTGGGCTGGTCATCGGCTCGGTGGACGGGCTGGTCAACGGGTTGACGGACCGCTCACGCGGCCTGCTCTATCTCTGCCTGGCCGTGGCCTGCGCCATGCTGGTCGGCGACGTGTTCAAGGAGTTCTTCGGCCGGGCCCGCCCGCCCCTGCTCTTCACCAAGGGCGTATACGGCTTCTTCCCCCTCGCCGGGGGCGACATGCACTCCTCCTTTCCTTCCGGGCACACCCTGCGCATCTTCTCGTCCATGACCGCCCTGGGCCTGATCCTGCCCCGTCTGCGCGTACCCGCCCTGGCCCTGGCCCTGGCCGTGGGCGCGAGCCGCGTGCTCGCCCTGCGGCACTACCCCTCGGACGTGCTCTTCGGCGCGTTCATCGGCGTGACCGCCGCCGTCTGGGGGTGGCGGCTGCTCCGCCCTCGGGCGATGACCCCGCGCGAGAATTGATGCACAACAATCCAGAATAAAAAACTTTTCCCTGAGCGAGACCTGTGCTAACGGCCTGTCCATGAAGTGCGACAACTGTGGCGCGGCCCTCCAGCCGCAAGACCGCGCATGCCGTCGCTGCGGCCTGGCCGCGTCCCGGCCCAGCGACGCCCTCCAGCGCAAAATGACCCTGTCTCCGCGCGTAGCCGCTGCCTGCGGCGCGCTGCTCGTGGCCACCGCCGCGCTTCTGTTCGTGTACGGGGCCGCCACGTTCGCGGCAGTACTCCTCTGCCTGGGCGTGCCGCTCGCCCTCGTCGGGCTGTTCATGGGCTGAAGGCCCGGCCGCCACGCGACAAGCCCCGCCCGGACGCGTCCGGGCGGGGCTCGTCGCGTGGCCGCGGCGCGGCCCGGTGCGGGCCGGGCCTCTACCGGCTGGCCAGGCCGCTCGCGGTGAAGGTCATGGTCCCGATGTCGCCGAAGGTGGTGGCCTGGCGCACGGTCAGCTTGAGCGGGGTGCCGTAGTCCACCGTGAAGGACTGGCCCTCGTTGAGGGGCCTGTCCCCGGCCGTGGCCACCAGCTTGTCGTCCGGGCCGTTGCTCCAGGCGGACTCGAACACGTACTGCCCCTCGGGGAGCCGGTAACTGCCGCCGGCGATCCAGGGGACGAGCAGGTTCTGGCCATGCTCGTCGCCCAGCCGCAGGGCCAGAACCGTACGCGGCCGGATGTCCACGTAGAACGACGCCTGGGGTGCGCCGGGCGTCTCGCGGACCACCCGGAAGCGGGCGCCGCCCGCCTGGTCGGACTTGAGCGCGTATTTGGCCATGAAATTGTCCGGGTCCAGGATGATCTCCCAGCCCAGATCCTGGCCGTTGTTGGCCCAGGGAATGGCCACGAACCCCTTGAGGTTGATCACTTCCTTGAGATCGCTGCCCCACATGCCCTCAAGGATGAGCTGGTCGCCGAGCACCGCCTTCAGGGTTTCGCCGTCGCGCACGAAGACCGGGTTACCGTTGAGCCAGCAGACGAACACCGGGGTGTCGTCGCTGGGTGCGTTGGGCAGCTTGCCGGTCCAACGGATCTTGGCCTCGGCTACCTTGCTGCCGTCCGAGCGCAGCTCCAACTCGGAGAACGGCTCCAGGACCATGCGCCGGGCGTTGATCAGGTTCACGCCGGGCCGGTCCGAGGCGAACAGGGCCAGCTCCGGCGAAAATTCGCTCGGGCCCGAGGAGACGGGCTTGACCGCCAGGGTCGTGCCCGGCGCCAGGTTGATGACCCCGTCGCGGCCGAGCGTGCGGCCGTTGACCGTGACCTCGACCCCGGTGCGGGCGTAGGCCCGGACGTCCTCGTCCGAGAACTCGGGCGGGGCGACCTCCACACCGAACCGGTGCAGGAGCATGCGCGTGGCGGTCAGTTGCTGGCGGACCTTCCAGGCGATCTGCCGGATGGACTTGGAGACCTCCACGGCCATGGCCGGGATGTTGTGCTCGGCCAGGGCGTAGCAGGTCAGGGACTTGCGCATCTCGGGATAGCTCGTCCCCTTGTCGAAGGTCCGGGTGTTGAACAGCCGGAACTTGTAGTCGCTGGCGCCGATCTCGTTGTTCAGCTCGTCCAGCACCGGGTTCACGGTCCGGGCCAGGTCGATCTTGTTGTAGACCAGGGTGTCCACGATGATGGACTGCCCGTAGCGCTTGGGATTGCGCAGGTTGTCCACATAGGTCGGGTTGTAGAAGCCGCTGCCCTCGTGCAGGTGGATGAAGGCGTCCGCCTGGTTGAGCAGGAAGCGGATGACCCGGGCCACGCGGTCCTCGTAGAAGCGGTTGTAGTTCTGGTCGAAGCGCCGGTTCATGTCCACGTTGATCTGGCGCTTGCACAGATTGATGGACGGCACGTTGGCCCGCGGCAGGACGATCAGGTTGCCGCGCAGGACCCTGCCCTTGGACAGCAGTTGGGCCGTGATGTAGCCCGAGGACTCGTCGCCCTGGATGCCGCCCTGGACCATGACCGTGGGGCCGGGCTGTTCGCCCTGGAGGTAGACGACCCTGAGCGGATATTGGGTGCCCGCAAAAAAGGAATGCTCCCACGACCCGGCAAGGGCGGGGGAGGCGGCGGCGAGGAGGATCAGGCTAAGAAGCCAGAATGTGATAGAAGGGATACGTCTCGGCAAAAATGACATCGCCATCCTTTCCCTTTATCTCAAGACGCAACCCGAAGAGATCCTTGCGCTCCATGCCTTCGGGCAGGAGGAAGGTGGTCCGGATGCGCTTGAAGCGTTGAATCTGGAACGAGAGGTCGTCCTTGTTGGTCTGGGCGTCCTCGGTCTGGCCGCTCTTGGTCAGGTAGATGAAGTCCGCCTGCCCGGCCATGGACTTGGACGCCTGCAAATTGTTCAGCTCGAAGGAAACGGTCAGCTTGCGCCCAGCCAGCTTGGCCTGCATGTTCTCCACCCCCACCTGGCGGGTGTCCGTGCGGGTGAATATTTTGTTCAGGTTGATCTCTTCGCGCGGCTCGGGCTGCTGCTCCGCCTCCGTGGTGGCCGCGGACAGCAGGGACTGCAACTCGGCCGGGTCGTAGGACTCCAGGATCTTCTCCATGTTGCCCAGCCGCTCCAGACGGACCTCGGCGTCGACCAGCCGCTGCTCCAGGTCCTTTTTCTGGGACTGGAGGGCCGCGTTGACCCGGAAGCCGCGCACGCCCATGTAGATGCCGCCCACGGCGCAGAGCAGGAGAAAGACCTGGCTGAAGACGAACATCTTCAACCAGAACGGGCTGAGGCGATACCGGGTCACGTCCCGGTCGTCGCGCATGAAGAGCACGCTGTACTTGGAATCGCTCATCTCATCCGTCTCCACTGCTCGCTGTCGATTTTCCAGGTATCGCCTTTGGGCACCAGGATCAGGGTCTTGCGGCCCCGGTCCGAGTAGCCGCTGGCGTCGGCGAACACCTGGTCAAAGGCCACCTTGAGCCCCATGGGATGCAAAGCGACTTTCAAATCATCAACCTCCAACCTAACAGGAGGCTTCTCCTCCCACAACGTCTTTTTGTATTCGGCGATGCTGGCCGCGCCCTTGCGGCCGCCCTGTTCGGCGTCGGATTCGTAAAATTTCTCGTAGGCTTCCACGTCCCCTGCGAGCCACGCCTCGCGCCACTTCTCGACCAGGGCCTCGGCCTGTCCGGTCTTGGAGGCCAGGTACTTGGCGTCCAGCTGCTCCGAAGCCGGGACGTACTCGCGCCCGGCGATGCGCCAGTCGCCCTGGTCGTCCTTGATCCAGTAAAACCGTTTACCCGTGGTCGAAGCCATGCCCTTGGTGCGGTAGTACTGGTCGAACCAGGTCACCCAGTAGCCGGGGCCGGGGACGGCCCGGACGTTGTCGACCATGACCTGAATCCAGGGCTGGGAGGCGAAGATGTTACGCTTGTTCTCCTCGAACCCGGCGAAATCCAGCCCTTCGGACAGTTCCAGCAGCGGGGCGTCGTAATAGGAGAAGAATTTATCGTCCTTGGCGCCCCAGTCGCGGGCCCAGGCCTCAAGGGTCTTGGCCAGGGTCAGGGCCGTAACCTCGCTCTCGCCCGGCTCGCCCGACCAGTTGACGTCGTCGGCGATGACCACCGGGGTGCCGTAGACGGCATCCAGGGCCACGTCCTTCATGTCCGGGACCTTGAGGGCCACGCAGCCCATAGTGTCGCGCGGCAGGAAGGTCTTGCCCCGGCCGTGCAGCCAGATGCCGGACCCGGTCTTGCCCTTGATGCGGTCGATGGGGTTGGGATAATTGAGGGAATAGGCGATGTTGCCGTACAACCCCCAGTCCAGCTTGCGGTTGATGCGGTGGCCCACGAAGTACACGCCCTCGGGGGTACGCATGTCGCCTTCCACGGCCTTGTCGCCCGCGGACTGGCCGGTTGTGCAGGGGAAGCGCCGCACCTCGTGCAGGGGGGACTGCTGTTCGAGAACGATAAGCTCCTGGGCCTCCTTGTCCACGGCGATGATCCGCTTCGGCCCGTAGGTATGGGAAGAGAGCAACGGCGTCCAGCCGCCGGCCAGGGCCGTGGCTGCGGACAAGATGATTGTCAGGATGATGAAAACTACCCGCATATACTCTTTCTACCGCTCCTGGTTACCCCGAACCGGACCTCGCGTCTCCCCGGCGAACCCTATTTCCCTGCAGCCAGCAGTTCCTGGCGGGTGAAGATAGCGTTGAGTTCGAGCCCCGCCTCCTTCAAGCGCTCCCGGCCGCCTTCCTCGCGGTCCAGGACGGCCAGGACGCCGACGATGTCGAGCCCGGCATCGCGCACCCGCTCGGCCGCCGTGATCAGCGTGCCGCCGGTGGTGCACACGTCCTCCAGCAGGACGACCTTGTCGCCTTCGCTGAAGTTGGCCAGCCCTTCGAGGTACTGGTTGGTGCCGTGCCCCTTGGACTTCTTGCGGATGATGAACCCCGGCAGGGGGCGCCCCTCCAGAAAGGAGACCACGGTCACCGAGGTGACCAGCGGGTCCGCCCCCAGCGTCATGCCGCCCACGCCCTGCACCGCGTAGTCCTTGAGCATTTCGACGAACAGCCGGCCGATGAGGTAGCCGCCCTCGGCGTTCAGCGCCGTCTGCTTGCAGTCGAAATAATAGTCGCTCTTTTTCCCCGACGTCAGCGTGAAGTCACCCTCCTTGTAGGAGAGTTCGAGCAGAAGCTTGGCCAGCCTTGATTTCAGTTCCTTCATCCTATTTTCCCTCAAAAACGCGATCGAAGATCACGTCCTCATACCGTTTGTAATACGAAGGGTCAAAAGCTTCGTCAAGATCGTTAGAATCGAGATGGTTGTTTACTTCCGGATCGTTACGGATCTCATCCTCGAACTGGACGCGGTTTTCCCAGCAGCGCATGGCCACCTTCTGGACCATCTCGTACGCCTCCTGGCGTTTGAGACCGGTGTTGATGAGCTTGTTCAGGACCCGCTGGGAGTAGAAGAGGCCGAATGAACTCAACATGTTGCGTTCGATGACGTCTTCCTTGACCACCAGCCGTTCGAGCACGCCGGCCATGCGGTGGAGCATGTAGTCGATAAGCGCGGTGGAGTCCGGCATGATGACCCGCTCCACCGAGGAATGGGAGATGTCCCGCTCGTGCCACAGGGCCTGGTCTTCCATGGCCGCCAGGGCGTTGCCCCGCAGGACCCTGGACAGGCCGCAGAGATTCTCGGCGGAGATGGGATTCTTCTTGTGGGGCATGGCCGAGGAGCCCTTCTGGCCCTTGGTGAAGCCCTCCTCCACCTCGGAGACCTCGGTGCGCTGCAGGTGCCGCAGCTCCAGGCCGAGGCGCTCGATGCCCCCGGCCAGCATGGCCAGGGCGGTGAAATACTGTGCGTAGCGGTCGCGCTGGACGATCTGGGTGGAGTGCGGGTCGGGCGTCAGGCCGAGGTAGGCGCAGGTGCGCTCCTCCAGCTCGGGGCCGGAGTGGGCGAAGGTGCCCACCGCGCCGGACAGCTTGCCCACGCGGATGTTCTCCCTGGCCGCCTCGAACCGGACCTTGTGCCGGGCGAACTCGGCGTAGAATCCGGTGAATTTCAGGCCATAGGTGGTCGGCTCGGCGTGGATGCCGTGGGTCCGGCCCATGCACAGCAGCCCCTTGTGCTTGAAGGCCAATCCCTTAAGGACCGCGAGCAGACGGTCGATGCCCTCGGCGATGATCCCCCCGGCGCGGGTCAGGAGCAGGCCGTTGGCCGTGTCCACGATGTCGGAGGAGGTGCAGCCCAGGTGGATGTAGCGGGAACTCGGCCCGACCTTTTCCTCCACGGCGGACAAAAAGGCGATGACGTCGTGCTTGGTGGTCTCCTCGATCTCAAGGATGCGGTCCACGTCGAAATCCGCCTTGTCGTGGATCTCGTCGCAGGCGGCCTGCGGGACCTCGCCCATCTCGGTCCAGGCCCGGACCACCGCCAGCTCAACCTCCAGCCAGACCCGGAACTTGTTCTCCAGGGTCCATAACGCCCGCATCTCGGGACGGGAATACCGTTCAAGCATCGTCTTGTTCTCTCCGTGTTAGGGGTGCTCGGCCGCGCGAACGGCATACTATGGCAACGGTGCCGCAAAAACTCAAGGGGCGCGAACCCATAAAAAAAGGCAGCGGGTGCTGCCTTTGGCGCGTGTCTAGGACGCGGACCCCGCGCTGGACGTGTCCGACTTGGCGGGACAGGTCGAGGCCGGGGCCGATTCGGGTTTGGCCGCTGCGTCGGAACCGGCCTTGTCGGCGGGCGTCTGCGCTTCGCCGGGCTGGTTCCCGGCGCTGTGTCCGCCGTAGCCGTCGGCGTACCAGCCGCCCCCCTTCAGATGGAAGGAGGAATGTGAAATGAGTTTCTTGGACTCTCCCCCGCATTCGGGGCAGGGCACTTCCTGGTCTTCAAACCCGGACTGCCACTCCTCGAAAATGGCGTGGCAGGATTGGCATTGGTACTCGTAGATAGGCATGACGTAACGTGTTCCTTCGACGGCAAAGGCAAATATTCTCTGCGCCTCATGCGGGGCGCGGCTGAAATCCGGCGCCGCACGACGGTATCGGCGGCCCGGCTGACGCGATGCGCCGCCGCAAACGCGGCGCACGCGAACGACTGGCTAGGCCTTGGCGGCCTTGGCTTCCTTGATGCGGGCCTTGATGGCCTTCTGACGGCGCTGGCGCTTGCGGTCCAGTTCTTTCTTGCGTTCGTGCTTCTTGTGGCGTGCCATGATTGTCTCCTTGATATTACGGCCCGGTAAGGGCTTTTCTGTCTTGCGAGCCGCACTTCATATAACAACTGCGACCGCTTTGTCTACCCCCGGCGCGCCCGATTTCCCCTTGACTCCAAACGGTATGATGTCCATATTCCCGTCTCCAAGCCTATATTCGAGAGGGTCAGTGCAATGCTCAGAAGCGTCAGCGTGAAAAATGCGATCAAGGATGCCGTCGAAATCTTCCAATTCGACCAGTGGCTCCGTTTCTACTTCGTGGTCGAAAAGGACGACAAGCTCTGGATCGAGATCCCGGACGACAAGCTGAAGAAGATCGAGGAGGACCACCCCGACCTGTTCCGCTACGCCGACATGGTCAACGACGCCGAGCTCGACTACCAGCGTTCCCAGGACAACGTCTGCACCTTCGTGGCCGCCCGCCTGGACGGGCAGAAATACGAACCCACGGTCCTGCCCCAGGTCTTCGACGACGCCAAGTTCAAGGTCGAGATGTACCTGTTCAACGTCTGGCTGAAGATGCACGAACCCCACCTTGACGAGGCCTTCATGGAGTTCGGCGAATGGCTGGAGATGTACTCGGGCTGGAATTCGATGAACGAGGTCAAGGAGTACCGCACCAAGCTGCTCGAAAGCGGCGCGGACCCGCAGGTCCCGTCCTGCGGCACCGCCCAGTAGCCCGCCCTCCACGGCAGGCAAAAAGCCCCCGGAACCGATCGGTTCCGGGGGCTTTTTGCGTGGGGCCGCAGCGCTAGCGCTTCTTCTGCCGCCGCTTTTCCGGTTCCCTTTCCACGCCGGTGACCTTGCCGCCCTTGCCCTTGATGATGACCATGGGCGGCTTTTTCCTGCCCTGGTCCTCGCGGCCGTATTGGTTGTTCCGGTCATCCTGTTTGGAGGCCGCGAGCAAAGAACCCGACGGGAAGCGGACGTCCGCCGCCCAGACCGGGGAGAGCATCAAGAGAGTGAGGACTGTTGCCGCGATAATCTTCTTCACTCGGGCCTCCTACGCCGTACGGAGCAAGGGACGTGCCGCCATAAAACGACAAGGATTCCGGGAGGCTGTCCCTGTCCGTGCAGTCCGTGCGCACCCAAAAGTGCGCACAGGGAACCATCCGTTCCCGCTCGGGGCAATGGTATCCGGCCCGCCGCGGCCCGTCAACGGTAGGCAGCGTAGCGCACCCTTTCGTCCAGGTAGACCGAGAGCACGGCCTTGTCCACGGCCAGCCGGGCTTCCCTGTCGGCGGGATCGACCAGGGCCGTGAACGTCAACATGCCCTTCCGGGTGTAGACGATGTAGGCCAGGCTGAGCATGGTCACGCCGCTTCGGGCCACCTCGGTCTCGATGCGCAGGGTCCGCTTCTCCCGGAAATAGGTGGCGTCCTTGAAGACCGTCACCGGGTCGCCGGGCAGCCGGACTTCCTCGCGGATGGACCGGGTCAGGGAGCGGACCAGGAAGTTGTTGAAGTTGGAGATGTCGGCGGTCCGCATGGTCCGGCCGGGTTTGACCTCCACCACGAGGCTGCACGTCCGGCCGCGGCCGGGGTCCACGTAGCCGGCCCGCCGGTCCGGGGCCGCGCCCTGCACGGACCAGGCGCCGCCGGTCCGCCCGAAGGCGTCCAGGGAGTCCGGCGGGGCCTCACTCCAGCCCTTGGGCAGCCAGATGGTGTAGCCCATTTCGGCATTGTAATAGGGCAGCGACGCCCAGGCCGGGGCAGAGAAAACGATCATCGCGAGAAAGGCGACGAGAAAAAACAACGCGCGCATGGGGATTCCTCCGCTTCACGAATGCGAAGCGCTCAGAGCAGGACCCAACAATACACCAGACGGCCGGACCAGGCAACCGCTAAGAGGTCCATTTTCTTTTGCCGCACCCTTTTCACTTTTTCGATTTTGGCCTATATTCGGGTAAAGCGGAAACACGAAATCGGAGGTTCATCATGCTGAGCTACACATGCGTTGTCGAAGGAAAGGTCACGGGCGGCAATTTCCAATCCTGGGTCCAGGACATGGCCCAACAGCTCGGGCTGACCGGCTGGGTCCGCAACATTGCCGACCGCAAGGCCGAGATTCTGCTCCAGGGAGATGCCGACAAGTTCAACTCCTTCCGCGAACACCTCCTGGCGGAGGCCCCCATCGTGGACCGGGGTGAAATAACCTGCAATACCATTGAATACGACAAGGTCTTCAACGTCTTTGAAATCCGGGGCTGATCCCGTCACCCCGGATCCATCGGCCCGCCCGCCGCGCCCCCCGGCGTGACGGGCGGAATTTTTTTGGGCGCCGGACACGGTTTGCCCCGCCCCTGAGAATACAGTAGGATTCGCGCCATGCCCAAGGCCCGCCACCTGAACATCGCCACCAAGCTGACCATCTGGGCCTGTTCCCTGATCGCGGTGTTCTTCGCCACCTCGGCCTACCTCTTCCACCAGGTCCGCCGGGACGCGGAAATCTCCAGCCTCATGGTCACCGAGAACCACGACCTGGACTCGGCCATCCAGCGCATGCTCGAACGGCTGTACAACGTGCAGAACAACATCCGCCGCTACCGCATCCTGGGCGGCGACCAGGCCGCCGTGGGCTTCATCGTCGAGGACCTGACCCGGTTCGGCGAGATCCTCAACAAGACCATCGAGAAGCACCCCCGCTACGCCGATGAGTGGAAGGAGCTGACCTCGGAATACGAGATCACCCTGGACCCGGCCAACACCCCCGGCGAGAACCTGACCCCGGACGACACGGTCAGCAACTGGACCGACATCCTGGAGCAGTCCCTGCTCGACAACCAGGCCGACACCGAGGCGCGCCTGACCAGCCTCCGCGACGCGGGCCGCCACGCGGCGGACGTGGGCATGTACGGCCTGGCCTTCTGCCTGGTCCTCGGCGTGGGCGGCAGCCTGTTTCTGGCCTACACCCTGAACCGCTCGCTCGGCGAGGTGCGCCGGGGCATCCGCGAGCTGGGCACCGGGGCCACGCCCCGCGACGTGCGCATCCTGTCGAACGACGAACTGGGCGAGCTGGCCCTGGCCTTCAACGCCATGGCCTCGCGGCTGCGGCGCGAGGAGCGCATGCGCGCCGACTTCATCGCCATGCTCTCCCACGAGATCCGCACCCCGCTGACCTCGGTGCGCGAGGCCGTGGACCTCATCGGGGCCGGGACCTTCGGCGAGGTCAACGAGAAGCAGAAGCGGTTCCTGGACATAGCCGAGCAGGAGGCCGAACGGCTGTCCGACCTGCTCGCCCGGCTGCTGTCCGTCTCGCGCATGGAGACCCAGGAGCTGGAGCTGAACCCGGAGCGCGTGGACGCGGCCGCACTGGTGGATTCCGCCCTGGAGCGGCTGGCACCCACGGCCAGGGGGGCCGACGCGACCCTGGAGGCCGAGGTCGAGCCCGGGCTGGCCGTGACTGCCGACCCCGCGCACGTCAGCCAGGTGCTGACCAACCTGGTGGGCAACGCCATCAAGTTCTCCGGCCGGGGCGGCGTGGTCCGGGTGAACGCCGCGCGCAACGGGGGCGAGGCGCTCTTCCGCGTCCGCGACAACGGGCCGGGCATCCCCGAGGATGAGCGGGAACGCATCTTTCTCAAGTACTACCGCGAGCCCGGCGTGCGCGGCAGCATCGACGGAGCCGGGCTGGGCCTGGCCATTTCCCGGCGCATCGTCCTGGCCCACGGCGGGCGTATCTGGGTCGAGAGCGAACCGGGCCAAGGCTCCACCTTTTGTTTCACCCTGCCCGCAACCGCCTGACGAGGACCATGATGAGCACCAAACCGGATATCCCGACCATCCTGGTGGTCGACGACGACGAGAGCATCCTGGAGGTGCTCGAAGCGCGCCTGCTCTCCGCGGGCCTGAGCCCGCTGTTGGCCGACCGGGCCGAGACCGCCCTGGAGATGCTGGCCGACGAACCCGTGGACCTGATCGTCTCCGACGTGAAGATGCCCGGCATGGGCGGACGGGGGCTGCTCAAGGAGGTCATGGAGCACTGGCCGCACATCCCGATCATCATGCTCACGGCCCATGGGACCATACCCGACGCCGTGGGCTCCATCCAGAACGGGGCCGCCGACTACCTGACCAAGCCGTTCGACGGCAAGGAGCTGGTCCGCCGGATCCGCGCCCGACTCGAAGCGCGCGCCGCGTCCGCCCCGAAGCCCGTGCAGAATTCGCCCCAACGTTCCGCATCCCCTGCCGCCCCGACCCCGCACGGTCTGCTCGGCGGGCAGGCTCCGGCCATGGCCCGCTTTCTGGAACGGCTGGACCGGGTCGCTAAATCCACGGCCACGGTCCTGCTCTTCGGCGAATCGGGCACGGGCAAGGAGCTGGCCGCGCGCATCCTCCACGAGGGCAGCCCCCGGTCCAACGGCCCGTTCGTGGTCGTGGACTGCGGCTCCACCCAGCCCACTCTGCTCGAAAGCGAACTGTTCGGCCACGTCAAGGGGTCCTTCACCCACGCGGTCAAGGACAAGAAGGGACTCATCGAGGAAGCGGACGGCGGCACCCTGTTCCTGGACGAGATCGGCAACGTCTCCCCGGACATGCAGGCACGGCTGTTGCGCTTTCTGCAGGAAGGGACCATCCGCCGGGTGGGCGACAACCGCGAGCGGTCCGTGACCTGCCGGGTGGTGGCCGCCACCAACGCGGACCTGCCGAAGATGGTCGCGGACGGAACGTTCCGCGAGGACCTCTACTACCGCCTCAAGGTGGTCACCCTGACCATTCCGCCCCTGCGCGAACGGCGCGAGGACCTACCGGCCCTGGCCGAGGGGCTCCTGGACCGGCTCTGCGCCGGCCAGGGGCGGCCCCGCGCCGACCTCTCGGCCGAGGCCATGCGCCTGCTCGAATCCCACACCTGGCCGGGCAACGTCCGGGAATTGGAGAACGCACTGGAAGCGGCCCTGGTCTTCTGCGACGGGGAACTGATCGAGCCCGCCGACCTGCAACTGGAGACGCCGCCCGCCAACGCCCCGGCAGCCGCCGGGACCAGCCTGTCCCTGGAGGACAACGAGCGGGAGACCATCGTCCGCGCCCTGGAGGCCGCGGGCGGGGTCAAGAAGGACGCCGCCGACCGCCTGGGCATCAGCCGCCGGGCCATCCACTACAAAATCAAGAAGTACGGAATAGGCGAGGAATAGCAGGATATCCGCCGCAAATAGGCGCATGTCCGGGGTTGCGCCCGGCAAACCGCTTGTATATGTTCATGGTCTCGTTACCGTCGGGCCTGCAGCGGCCCTGGAGAAATCTGTTCATGAGCGAAACCAAGATCCTGCTGGAGTCGGGCACCAACGAGCTCGAGATCGTCGAATTCTATCTCGACGAATCGCGTGCGAGCGGCGACTACCGGGGCTATTACGGCATCAACGTGGCCAAGGTCCTGGAGATCATCCAGAGGCCGGAACTGACCGAGATGCCCGAAGCGGCCCACGCGTCCGTGCTCGGGGCCTTCAACCTGCGCAACGAGATCATTCCGCTCATCGACCTGGCCGGGTGGCTGCACAAGAACCGCGCCGAGAAGGAGCCGCCCAAGGTCATCGTCACCGAATTCAACCGGACCAAGAGCGCCTTCCTGGTCTCGGGCGTGACGCGCATCCACCGCATCGGCTGGCAGGAGGTGGAGGCCCCGACCAACTACGTCTCCTCCCTGACGGTCAACTCCATCACCGGTGTGGTCAAGATCGCCGGCAGGATCACCTTCATCCTGGACATGGAAAAGATCTGCATGGACCTGAACCCCGGCGGCGAGCCGGACCTGGAGGCCACGGACACGGTCCGCGAGGCCATCGCCCACAAGACCTACCGGGTGCTCCTGGCCGACGACTCGAACATGGCGCGCAAGATGATCGCCAATATCATGACCTCGGCCGGATTCAAGGTCCACACCGAGGAAAACGGCGAGCTCGCCCTGCAATACCTGCTCAAGATCAAGGCCCTGGCCGAGGCCGAGGGTCATCCCCTGGATAAATACGTCAACCTGGTGGTCTCGGACATCGAGATGCCCTCCATGGACGGCCATACCCTGACCCGGCGCATCAAGGACGACACAGGCCTGCGCCACCTTCCGGTCATCCTCTGCTCCTCCATCATCACCGAGACCCTGCACCACAAGGGCATCGCCGTGGGCGCCGACGCCCAGGTGTCCAAGGCCGAACTGGGCGAACTCGCGCCCAGGGCCCTGAAACTGCTCGAAGAGCAGGCCGGCTAGCCCGAAACGGCAAAGGCAAAGAACCCATGAAGCCCGCAGTTGCCAAGAAGTTCTTCGCCTACCTGGCCAAGCACTATCCGGTAATGTGCGCCTCCGGCGCCTTCCCGCTCATGCCCCCCGTGGCCGACGCTTCCAAGTGGCTGGACCGCCTGGACGACCTTTCCGGCCGGTCCATCGCCCGCCATGTGGCCGCGTTGCAAACCTTCCGGCAGAACTTCCTGGTCGAGGCGGACAAGGCCACGGACCCGGCGGACAAGGCGCGGGCACTGACCCTGGCCATGAACGCGGGCGGGGTCATCGCCGAGCTGGACGGCATCCGCGCCTGGGAGCACGCCCCGGAACTCTACCTGCAGGTGGCCTTTACCGGGCTGGAACAGGCCGCCGACCTGCCCGCCAAGAACGACCGGGCGCGGCAGAAGCGGTTCATCAGCCGCCTCAAGGCCATCCCCGCCCTGCTGACCCAGGCCACCGAGAACATCGAGGCCGCCAGCACGGCCAGCCGGGCCACTTCCCAGACCATGATCCGGGACTGCGCCCGCTACCTGACCGAACTGGGCGGCCAGGAGCTGGGCAAGGCGGGCAAGACCCCCCGCTTCCTGGCCGACGCCCTGGCGGCCCTGCGCGAATATGACCGCTTCGTCACTTCCCGGCCGGAAATTCCCGATCCCGACGGCCCTTCATTCCGCTACACTGCGGAGCATGTGCTGGGCACGGACCGCTCCGTCAACGAGCTGCGCGACCTGGCCGAGGCCGAATTCGAGGCCCGGCTGACCTCGCTGCACCGGCTTGAGGCCGAGATAGGCGGGGGGACCTGGCGGGAGCTGTACGAGGGATACGAGGGCCCGCCCGCCGACGGCCTGGCCCCCCTGGATCTGATCATCCGCGAGATACACCGGCTACGCGCCTTTGTGCTGGAAGGTCCCCTGGCGGGCGTGTTCGCCGACTCCGGTCTGCGCATCGATCCCCAGCCCCGGCACCTGGCCTCCACCCTGCGCCCCATCCACCACGACCCCGTGCTCGGGGCCTGGGAAAACGAGCCGTCCCGCTGCTACGTCAACCCGCAGATATTTTCCGGCAACCGGTTCCGCGACACCCCGGCCCACCTAGCCCGCATGCGCCGCGAATTCCCCTTCCTGGCCGCGGCCCAGACCTACCCGGGCCGCCACCTGCTCGACTCCCAGCGCCGCGCCCTGGCCGATCCATGCCTATGCCAGGTGACCAACCCCGTGTTCGTGGCGGGCTGGCTGGCCTTTGCCGAACACCTGCTGGACGAACTGGGCTACCTGGAGACCGACCTGGACCGGCTGGTCCGCCACGTGCGCGGCCTCAGGCGGGCGGCCCTGGCCCGCATCGACACCGAGTTGGCCGTGGGCGGTCTGGACCAGGACCATTGCCTGGACATTCTGGACCGCGCCGGATTCACCCGCGAGGAGGCCTTGGGCGAGGTCAGGCTGATCCGCACGGCCCCCGGCCACCGGACCATGCCCGTGCTCGGCCTGCACGAGCTGACCGAACTGCGCCGCGAGTGGCGGCTGGACCTGCCGCTCTTCTGCAAGGCCCTGTTCGCGGACGGACAGTTGCCCCTGTCCATCATCGCCCGGCGCCCGGTGCGCTGAATATCCGGAGAAAACGCAGAATCAGAGGCTGGACAGGTTGCCCAGGGCCGACAGGTGCGTGCCCTTGGTCACCTTGACCTGCTCGGAGAGCATCTCGATGCTCTCGATATTGTTCAGGAAGAAGTCAGTCAGGTCACTGTCCAGCTTACCCTCGTCCACCTCCTGGCGGAGGATCTTCATGGCCTCGCTGCGGGTGAAGGCGGGCTTGTAGTGGCGCTCCTGGGTGACCGCGTCGTAGATGTCCACAATGGCCATCAACCGGCTCTGGGCCAGGATCTCCTCGCCCTTGAGCCCGTCGGGGTAGCCCGATCCGTCCATGCGTTCATGGTGTTGGCGGATGATGGTCAGCAGGTTGGCATAGGAATCCTGCAAGGGGATGTGCTGAAGGATGCGCTCGCTTTCGGCCGGGTGGCGCTGGATCTCCCGGCGCTCGTCGCGGGTCAGGTTGCCGTAGGACAACAGCAGGTTTTCCAACTCGTCGTCGTAGAGGTAGCGCAGGGTGGTCCCGTTCCGGCGCATGACCCTGCCGCCAAGCTCGCGGACGAATTCCAGGGCGGTCTCATCCGGGACCATGGCCTTGTTCACGCCGCACAACTGTTCGAAGGCATGCCCCCAGTCGAACCCGTCGAACTGGCCCAGGAGTTGGAACCGCGCCCGGACCACGTCCATGCGCCGCTCGGGCAGCCGGGTGCGCTTGGTCAGGACGTCCTCCTTGATGCCGATCTTGCCCACGTCGTGCAGGATGCCCGCATAATAAATCTCACGCAGTTCGTCGTCGCTGAAGACCCGTCCCCGGTAGCCCCCGGCTTCGTTCAGGGTGTGCCCGAAGGCCACGGCCAGATGGGCCACGCGCTCGGAGTGGCCCGCCGTGTACGGGTCCCGCGAGTCGATGGCCTCGGCCAGGGCCTGGAGGATGGCGTTCATCAGCTTCTGGATGCCCTCGAAGTTGAAGGCGTTGGAGACCGAGATGCCCGCCACCGAGGCCAGGGTGGACAGGCTGCGCCGGTGCGCGGCCTCGAACACCCCGGTGTTCCTGGAGGCCAGGATGAGCACGCCCTCGCAGCGGTTGGGCGAGTTGATCGGGATGAGGATCATGGACCCCAGGCCGGGCAGCTCGTTGTCCCAGCGGACCTCTTTTTCCAGGTCGTTGACGATCTCGCCCCGGCCCGAAGCAACCACCTCATGGAACAGGACGCTGTCCACCATGGGCTGCAGGTAGGTGCCGAAGGGAAAGCCGAACTGCACGGCCAGGCGGAATATCTTGCGGGAGGGCTCCAGCAGGAAGATCATGCCCAGCTCGCCGGGATAGTTTTCCAGGCGGCATTCGTCGATGAGCGCGTTGACCACGTCGCGCATGTGCAGGGAGGTGTTGATGTTCGGCACCGAGCGGTGGAACAGGGCCAATTCGCGGTACTTGGCCAGGGCCTCCTCGGCGATGGACCGCCGGGCGTACTCCATGTCCACGAGTTCCTGAATAGAATAGCTGATGAAATTCAGAATCTTGGTATGATTTTCCCGGTCCTCGGGCTCGTCCATGAGCATGAACAGCCGCCCCGAGTGGAGCTCGTCGAATCGGATGGGGACGCCGACCACCCCCGGCTCGTCCTCGCCGAACGCGGCCGCCGGGGCCGGGCCCTCCACGATGGCGACCTCGCCTTCGAAGCTGATGGCCAGGGAGCACCGTCCGCCCGCCAACTCGGCGGCCTTGCGGAGAAGGTTGCGCAAGACACCGGGACGTATGTATTTCTTCAAAGGTGTCATGCCGAAGGGATCGGGCCGGGGGCAACCCGGCTACAGTTCGAGCAGCTCCTTGGAGACGCGCAGAATTTCGTCCGGATCAAAGGGTTTGGTCATGTACATCATGGCCCCCAGCTCCAGTCCCTGCTTGCGGTCCACCTCCTGCCCCTTGGCCGTGAGCAGGATGATCTTCACGTCCTTGAGGGACGGGTCGTCCTTGATGATCCGGCAGACCTCGTAGCCGTTCATCTTGGGCATCATGATGTCGAGGAAGACCAGGTCCGGGCGCTTGCCCCGGATGAACTCGAGCCCTTCCTCGCCGTCCGAAGCCGTATACAGGTCCACTTCGAACTCGTCCTCGAGCTCCTCGAGCGTCTGCTCGAGCAGCATTTTGATGTGGACCTCGTCATCAACTATGAGGATCTTCTTGGCCATCACTCATCTCCTTGAAGCATACCGGTTGAAATGAAATGCGATCTCTACCCCCAATGACACGACCATGCCACAAGAGGGCGGGGTATCGCAATTGGAATAACGTCGGCCGTCCTCATCCCCTGCAAGCAAAGGGCGGGAGGATGATGACCGACACCCCGTCGAGCCGCGCCAGCCGCTCCAGCTCCACCTCGCCCACGACCTCTGAGGAGACGAACACCGTGCCCCGGAACCCGTCCTCCACCAGGGGCCAGAACTCCTCGGCCGTGGCAAAGGTCACCTCGCCCGCGCACATGACCCGCAGCCCGTTCAGGTCGCATTCCCTGTGCCCGCCGAGCACAATGCAGGCGGCGCCGTAGGCCTTGCCGCGGAGCAGCGCCTCGGCGGCCTCGAGCACCGTGGCGTCGTCCACGGGCTTGACCAGGGCCATGTCCCCGGCTTCGCCCTCGGTTCCGCTCAGGGCGGTGATGACCAGGATGGGGATGTCCCGGGTCTCGTCCATGGCCCGCAGCCGGGCGATGACCTCGCGGCCGTCCATGCCCGGCATCATGATGTCCATGGTGATCAGGTCGGGCAGCACGGACCGGGCCACGGCCACCGCGTCCGGGCCGTTGGCCGCCTCGCACACCGTGAAGCCCTGCTCCTCGAAGACCTGGGAGAGATATTCGATGAGGGAGGGGTCGTCGTCCACCACCAGGACCAGGGGGGATGTCCGCGCCCGGCCGCCCGGTGCGTCCCCGGCCCCGCGGCAGGGGGCGGACGCGCCCTCCGGAATGACCAGGGGCTCCAGCCCGGCCAGGGGGATGGTGAAGGAAAAGACGCTGCCCCGGCCCGGCTCGCTCTCGACCCAGATGGATCCGCCGTGGCGCTCCACGATCTGGCGGCAGATGGGCAGCCCCAGGCCGGACCCCTCGGGCTTGCCGGTCAGGGTGTCCCCCACCTGCTTGAACTTGTCGAAGACCATGCGCATGTCGGCCATGTCGATGCCCGAGCCGTTGTCCGCCACCGAGCCCCGCACGTATTCGCCCTCGCGCACCGCCGAGCAGCGGATGGGCCCCACGTCGGTGAACTTGACCGCGTTGGACAGGAGGTTGACCACCACCTGGACCAGCCGGTCGCGGTCGCCGCGAACCATCGGCAGCCCCTCCGCGGCGTCGACCTCGACCTCGAGCCCCTTGGCCTCCCACAGGCCGCGCGTGGCCTCCACCGACTGGTGCAGGATCCCGGCCATGGACACGTTCTCGTCCCGCCACTGGATCTCCCCGGCCTCCATGCGGGCGATGTCCAGGACGTCGTTGATCAGCTCGGTCAGCCGTTCGGCCTCGGCCACGATGATGTCCATGTTGCCGCGCACCTGACTGATGGGCTTCTCCACGCTCTTTTCCCCGTCGAGCAGAGGGAACACGGCCCGGTCCAGCTTCTTGCGGATGATCTTGGAAAAGCCGAGCACCGAGGTCATGGGCGTGCGCAATTCGTGAGAGACCGTGGAGATGAAATCCGTCTTGAGCTGGTCCAGCTCCTTCTCGCGGGTGATGTCGCGGATCAGCAGGACCCCGCCCAGGCATTGGCGGTCCGGGGTCTCCGCGAAGATGGACGAGCCCACCGCCTTGCCGGTCCGCCCGCGCGCCAGGGGAATCTCGGCGGACAGCACATCGGTGGTGCAGCGCCGTATCCGGTCGGCCATGGCCGTGACCTCTTCGGGAAAGAGCCGGGCCGGGGACCGGCCCTTGCACGGCGTGTCGCCCAGGTCGAAGAATTCGCGCATGGCCGGGTTGATGACCGAGACCGCGCCGGTCACGTCCACCACCAGCAGCCCGTCGGCCAGGTTGTCGATGATGGCCGCCAGGTAGGCCATGTGGTCGCGCAGGTCGGCGGTGGCCTTGCCCACCTCGCTCTCCATCTCGGAGAAGAGCAGGGCAAGCTCTTGGCCCATGGACATCATGGCCCGGCCGAGCACGGCCAGCTCGTCCCGGGTGCGGATGTCGATGGTCGCCGAAAAATCGTGGGCGGCCAGCTTGCGGGCGAAGTCGGTCAGTTGCCCCAGGGGACGGGAGACGCGGCGCATCATCAGGTAGAGGATGCCCACGCACCCCCAGAAGATGAAAAAGAGCAGGATCTGCATCCTGAAGACCACTTTCCAGAAGTAGGCCATGATCAGCTCCTTGCCCATGCCCACGTGCACATGCCCGGCCAACCCGGCCAGGATCGGCGTGCAGATGTCGAGGACCCGCCCGTAGGGGGGGATCACCAGGGAGGAGATGGTCGTCTCGTGCTTCAACCCCCGGACCTCGTGCAGCATGGGCGGGAACTCGGGCACGAAGGTGTGCGAGACCACCAGCCCGTCGGCGTCCACGACAAAGACATAGGCCACCCCCTCGATATCCAGGTACTGGTCGATCATGGACTGGACCGTGGCCGCGTCGCGGTTGAGCAGAATCTCCTGGCTGGCCCCGGCGATGGATTGGGCGATGGCCGTACCCTTGCTGACGTATTCACGGGTCATCATCCCGTACAGGGTCCAGGCGGTCATTGCCGAGGTCAGGCTCGCGATGACCCCGAACAGGCAGAACACGATCAGGCCGGTCTTCTTGAACAGGGACATGCCCCTTATCGCTGCCATGCCTGCCACTGCCTTTCGTCCATGGGCACGAACTTGCCGTCCCGGACGGTGGTGAAATAGACGCGGTCCAGCCCCTGGTGCCGGTTCGGGCCGAAGCGCAGGGGCTCGTCGATGCCGATGTCCGCCTCGGCCAGGGATTCCGCCGCCGCCCGCAGCCCCGACGCGGGGTTCGCGTCATAGGTCTCCAGGATGCGGGCCATGGCCTTGGCGTTGAGGAACCCCTCGAAGCTGGTGAAGCTGTAGCGCAGGGGCTCGTAGTTCCCGTCGGCCAGGGCCGGGGCTTCCGGCGCGTAGCGGTCCATGAGTTCGCGGTACTCGCGCACCGCGGGCAGGCTCAGGTCCTCGTAGCTCGGGACCACCTGGGAGTTGACCAGGTTCGAGGTGTAGTCGCGCCCCCTTTCGCGCCCCGCCTCCTGTAACAGGTAGAGCAGCTTTTCGCTGCCCACGAAGGAGACGTTGGCGATGGGCACGGCCAGCCCCATGTCGCGGGCGTCCCGGATCAGGGCCGCGCAGGCCGCGTACGAGCCGATGGACAGGATCGCGTCCGGGTTGGCGTGCATGAGGATGTCCACCTGCTGCTTCATGGACTCGGCAAAGCGCGTCCCGCGCCGGTAGGTAGCCTCGCCCACCAGGGAGTACCCGTGCGACTTGAGCGCCCGGTGCGCCCCGTCCCAGCCGCTGCGGCCGAAGGCGTCGGCCTGGTAGAAGACCGCCAGCCGCCTGCGGCCCAGGGCCAGGAAGCGGTCCACCAGCCCGGCCAGCTCCTGGCGATAGGAGGCGCGCAGGTTGAACACGTACCGGGTATAGGGGGGCTCGCGCTGGGGCTCGGCCCCGGAAAAGGGGAAAAAGAGGAGCTTTCGCCGCCCGCCGTAGCCCTTGAGCAGGGGCAGGATGCGGGTCACCGTGGGCGTGCCCACATAGTCGAACAGGCACAGGGGCTCGTCCCCCTGCAGAAATCGGATGGTGTTGTCGATGGCCGGGCCGGGCTGGTAGCCGTCGTCCAGGATGCTGATGGAGACCGGCTTGCCGTGGATGCCGCCGTGCGCGTTGAGATAGGTGAAGTAGGCCATGGAACCCCGGTAGAGTTCCACCCCCAGGCCGTCGCTGGGGCCGCTGAAGGCCGCGGACATGCCGAGCGCGTAACCGCCCCGTCCTTGGGCCAGGGCCTCGGAGCCCCGGCAGGCGAGGCACGCCAGGCACAGGACGAGCAGGATGGACCGCCAATGCGCCCCGCCGGATATCATGCCGCGCCCACCCGTTTCGCCATGTCCCCCCACTCATTGTCTATAATTTTGAGAGGACCATATCATGTCCATTACATGTTGAAAAGATTGTTTTAATCACTTTCCCTATGAAAATGCGCCCGGTTAATCGAGATTTTCAGCCCCCCTTTCACGCCCGTCCGCACCCTTGCCAAGGCCCGGCATGTACAGTACTTCAACGGACGCATGCAGGACGCCGGCGCACCGGGCTTCCCGCGCCGCCCTGCCGCCCATTTATCCAAACCATCCATCAGGAGTACACGACCGCCATGTGTGGTATCGCCAGTTTCTTAAGCAATAAAAAGTGGTTGAAAATGCCGGACACGGCCTGGCTCGGCGGCCTTGAAGTGTCCTTTGCCGAGGCCAACAGCGGAGACGATCTCCTGGCGGCGGCCACGCCGCTCGGGGAGTTGGCCGGGCGGTTTTACGAACTCATGTCCTTCGGGCTGCACATGCGGCTGGTGGAGGACGGCGAGGCGCGGCGGGCGCTGTCGAGCATCCGGGACACCCTCCGGGCGTTGCGCAACGCGGCGGCCGTGAAGCTGGAGCAGGGGCCGCGCACGGACGAGCTGGAGTCGCTGCGCGAGGCGCTGGACGACTATCTGTGGCAGATCGAGCGCGAGGTGCTGGTCAACGTGGACCGGACGCTGGCGCTCATGCCCGCCGATCTGGCCGCGGACGTCGAGGTCCGCGACCGGCATTTCCTGGCCTGGGGGGCCGAGCAGGTGCTCCAGTCCATCGACAAGCTTGAGGTGCGCGGCCGCGACTCGGCGGGCGTGGCCCTGGCCTTTGTCCTGCCCGCGGGCGTGGACCCCGAGGCCGGTCTGACCCCGACGCAGAAACAGGAGCTGGCCGACCGCTCGTCCATCAACAACGCGGACACCCGGCAGGTGCTGGTGCGCAAGCTGGACGACGGCCGGACCGCCTGCCGTTTCCTGTACAAGGTCGCCCAACTGGTCGGCCAGCTCGGGGACAACGGCGCGGCGCTCAGAGAATTCATCAAGCATGACGAACTGTTGTGGGCCATGTCCGCAGGCCTGCAAACGCTCAACATCATCGCCCACACCCGCTGGGCCTCCAACGGGATCATCTCGGTGCCCAACTGCCACCCGGTGGACGGGCTGGTCGAGGGGGACATGTCCACGGGCCTGGAAAAGACCATGTTCGTGCTCAACGGCGACGTGGACAACTACCGCACCCTGGTCGAGGAGACGGTCCTGGCCAAGGGCGCGCACATCCCGCCGGCCATCTCGACCGACGCCAAGATCCTGCCCGTGCTCTTCCACCTGGGCGTGGAGGACTTGGGCGACGCCGAGGAGCGGTTCCGCAACGTGCTCCGGCGCTGCGAGGGGTCCCTGGCCGTGGTCATGCAGAACCTGAACGATTTCGACTCCCAGTTCCTGGCGCAAAAGGGCTCGGGCCAGTCCTTCTACATCGGCCGGACCAATGACGGCTGGCTGGTGGCGAGCGAGGCCTACGGCATGGCCGCGCGGGCGCGCTCGTCCTTCCCGGTGGCCGTGCACCGGCAGGGCGGGGTGTCCGTGGTCCTGCGCGACACCGACCCCGAGGGGGCCGTGCCCGTGGCCCGGTACCTGGACAACGGCGAGCCCGTGGAGCTGGCCGAGGAGAAGATCGAGATCTTCTCGCGCGACATCTTCCGGGGCGAGTACGCCCATTACATCGAGAAGGAAATCCACGAGGCCCCGGACTCGGTGCGCAACACCCTGCACGGAAAATATCTCAAGAAAGACGGCGAGGTGGAGTTCCTGCCCGAGGGGTTCGGGCGCGGCCCGGCCCTGGTCGAGCGGTTCCGGGACGGCTCCCGGCCCATCCGGCGGATCATCTGCGTGGGCCAGGGCACGGCCGCCGTGGCCGCCATGGCCGTGGCCCAGCTCCTGCGCCGCACCCTGGCGGACACGGGCATGTCCATCGAGTCCTACACCGGCAGCGAACTCATCGGCTTCATGGGCGACGAGCGCATGGACGACGTGTTCCTGATCCCGGTGTCGCAGTCGGGCACGACCACGGACACGAACCGGGTGGTGGACCTGTGCCGCGACCGGGGCGCGTGGGTCAACTGCATCGTCAACCGGCGCAACTCGCCCCTGGTCCAGAAATCGGACTCGCACATCTACACC
This sequence comes from Pseudodesulfovibrio sp. 5S69, assembly GCF_037094465.1. Taxonomy (NCBI): domain Bacteria; kingdom Pseudomonadati; phylum Thermodesulfobacteriota; class Desulfovibrionia; order Desulfovibrionales; family Desulfovibrionaceae; genus Pseudodesulfovibrio; species Pseudodesulfovibrio methanolicus. Next base: position 1,391,977 of record NZ_CP146609.1, on the reverse strand, counting down.
AGCAACGGCCGCGACGTGGAGATGGCCGTGGCCTCGACCAAGGCGTTCTACTCCCAGATAGCGGCGGGCAAGCTGCTCTCGCTCTGGCTGGCCGACATCCTGGGGAGCATGGATAAGCCGTACATCCTCCATGAAATAGAGGCGTTGGAAGGACTTCCAGACAAGATCGACAAGGTCCTGGAGAACAAGGAATCGATCGCGGAAGTCGCCCGCAAGTACGCGCCCGTGCACCGCTACTGGGCCCTGGTCGGCAACGGCGCCAACTGCATCGCGGCCCAAGAAGTCCGTATCAAGCTGTCGGAATTATGCTATAAATCCATTCCGTGCGACATCACGGAGGACAAGAAGCACATCGACCTGTCCACCGAGCCCCTGACCCTGGTCATGGCCTCGGACCTGCCCGAGATGGTCGTCATGGACACGGTCAAGGAGACGACGATCTTCAAGGCGCACAACGGCTCGCCCATCGTGTTCTGCGCCGAGGACGAGGACCGCTTCGACCGCGTGGCCGAGGCCACGGTCAAGGTCCCCCGCGCGGGCGGCGGCCTGGATTTCGTGCTGGAGACCGTGGCCGGGCACTGGTGGGGCGTGTCCGCGGCCAAGGCCATCGACAGCCACGCCGAGCCGTTCCGCAAGGCGCGGGTGCGCATCGCGGAGATGCTCGAAGACACGACCACCTTCGACCGGGGCGCCCTGCTCATCGCCCTGAACGAATGCGTCGACCGCATCGCCTCGGGCGCCACGGACTCAGCCCTGCCCGCCCGCGTGCCCGCATCCCTGGCCAACTACATGCTCTGGCTGGTCAACCAGTCCCAGGACATCCAGGCCGCCGAGGCCCGCCTGGCCGACATCCTGACCATCCTGAACAAGGCCATCGAGGAAATGACCCGCCCCATCGACACCATCCGCCACCAGGCCAAAACCGTCACCGTCGGCATCAGCAGGCCCCAGGGGTAGCATGGCCCCAGGACCGATCCGGGCCATTTCCGGCGCATCCGCAGACCCAAAGCCCCCCGCATCCTTTTGGATGCGGGGGCTTTTCGCGCCGGGCCTCTGTCCAGCGTGAGACACGCACGCTCTCGAAGGAATAATAATGCTCATTTCGCCTGAGTGTGCTAAGGTGACAGCCTAAATACCCCTTAGGAGGCTTTACCATGAAAAATTCATTCATCACTTTGGTGTCACTGGCGTTCGTGCTGCTCCTCAGCATTCCCGCATCCGCCCAGATGGGCATGGGGCCCGGCGGCGGCATGATGGGCGGCGGTCCCGGCTACGGCCGCATGATGGGTCCCGGCTATGGCGGAGGCAACTACCAGCTCTCGCCGGAACAGCAGAAGGCCTACCAGGAAATCTCGGCCAAATACCAGGCGCAGTTCGCCAAACTGTCCGAACAGATGTGGACCAAGCACGCCCAACTGAACGCCGTGCTGGCCCAGGACAAGATCGACGCCGGGCAGGCCCGGTCCCTGGCCAAGGAGATCGGCGCCCTGTCCGCCCAGGCTCTTGAAACCCGCGTGAACATGCTCATCGACATGCGCGAAAAGGGCTTCTCCTATTACGGCATGGGCATGATGGGCGGCGGCATGTACGGCGGCATGATGGGACCCGGCATGATGGGACCCGGCCATGGATACCACGGCGGATACGGATACGGCGGCGCGCAGCAATAAGCGCCCGAAGGAGACGCCATGACCGACACCTACCTCTTCCTGACCGCCCAGCAACCCATGTACAACGGGGGCGGCGGCCCCGGCTGGGGCGGGGGAATGAACATGATGTATTCGCCGTTTGGCGGGTGGTTCATGATCCTGCTCCTGGTCGTTGTCGTCGTCGCCGTCGCCATGATCTTCAAGGGCAGCTTCGGCAAGGGAAACTCCACGGGGAGCACCTTCGGGAGCGGCCCGGAGAGCCATGCCGAAACGCCCCTGGACATCCTCAAGCGGCGCTACGCCGCCGGGGAGATCGACAAGGAACAATACGAACAGATGAAGCGGGACCTGACGAAATGACGCGCGGGTCCTCTTGAGAATCCGGCCGGGCAGTCGCTGTCCGGCCGGTTTTCGTTTCAGGGGTGTGCGGTCTCTTCCCGACAGCAGGCCCCGCCATCGGCGGCCAGGTGCGCCGCGGTCAGGATGCGCCGGGCGTAGGCCCGCTCAAAGACCGTGTCCAACTGCTCCGGGATCCACTTCCTGAGCGTCTCGCATAGCCGGTTCGAGGCCACCAGCCGGGCCATGGCCCCGTTGATGCGCGCCATGATCGCTGCCCCCTCCTCGGTCCAGGCGCAGGCCATATAGCCGAATATGGGCGACGGAGGGCATTCCTCGGCATTGACCACGGCGATGCGCTCCTGCATGTGCCGCGCGTCGAGGACGTACCGGATGCTCAGGCTGTCGTGCACGAACCAGTCGATCCGCTTCTCGGCCAGCATGTCCAGAAGATGCCCCACGTCGTGGGCGGTCGTGGCGCGTTGCCCTCCCGCGGTGGAGATCAACCGGGCCACGAACGGTCTGGCGAGGTCGTAACTGAGGCCGGGGACGTAGCCGAAGGTCAGCCCCTTGTCGGCGGCCAGATAGGCCAGGGAGGCGTTGCCGTTCGGGGCCAGCCTCCAAAGGTCCTCGCGGCGCATGACGACCATCACGGTAAAGGTCACCCTGCACGGGATGTCGGCATAGAGGATGTGGCCCTCCCGCTCCGGGGTCTTGAGCAACCCGCTGACCGCGAACGGCTCCCGCCCGGTTTGCAGCTCCTCGGCGATGCGCTGGGGGCTGGCATGGATGAAGACGTGCTCGTATCCGGGCATCTCCTTTTGCAGGGCGCGGGCCACATCGATGCCCATGCCCTCGGGCTGCGCGCCGGGGGCGGTGATGAAATAAGGCGGGAAGTTGAAATAGGGCCAGTAGAGCACCGGCTTCTCTCCCGCACGGGCCCCGCCCGCCGCGCCGACGAGCAAGGCGAGAACGAAAAAAAAACCATTGAGATGATTGCGCATTGCCTGACTGATCCGTTGCTGCACAGGGGCCGGGAAAGGAGGCCGCCTGCCTGGGAATAAAAAGAACCGGTGCGGTAGTGAAAGCACAAATTCGCTTCCGTGGCAACAATAATCGGACAGCCGATATAATTTCGCAGGCATCGCCGGCACAGCAGCCTTTCCAGGCCTGATCACGCAGCCGCGCTCCCCGCCTGTCCAAATCCGCCTGCTTGTGCTATAATCACAGAACCCGCGCCCTCCCTCCCGAACGGCGCGCCAACACGGACCCGGAGGCAGCAATGCGCCGAGATATACTTTTCGTCCCGTTTCTCCTGCTCTTCCTCGCCCCCGTGCGGGCCGGAGCCGAACCGTACTTCTCGCCGGAGAGGACGGAACCCGTGCAGAACGTCCGGGCGGCCACCCTGGCCTCCGGTCTCGACCACCCGTGGTCCATGGCCTGGCTGCCGGACGGCGGCCTGCTGATCACCGAGCGGCCCGGCCGGGTGCGTCTGTTCAAGGACGGCAGGCTGACCCCCATCCCCGGCGCGCCCGAGGTCCTGGCGTACGGCCAGGGCGGGCTCCTGGACATCGCCCTGCACCCCGATTTCGAGGAAAACCGGCTGGTCTATTTCACCTTGGCCACGGGCACGAAAACGGCCAACCGCACCGCCCTGGGGCGCGCCCGCTTCGACGGCGCCCGGTTCAGCGGCGCCGAGGTGATCTTCACCGCCTCCCCGGCCAAGTCCGGGGGCCAGCACTTCGGCTCTCGCCTGGCCTGGCTGCCGGACAGGACCCTGGTCCTGTCCGTGGGCGACGGCGGCAATCCGCCCCAGCGCGTGGACGGGATGCTCGCCCGCGACCAAGCCCAGAACCCGGCCACGCACCAAGGCAAGCTCATCCACCTCAAGGACGACGGCACCCCGGCCGGGCCGCCGGCCTTCCCCGGCCCGGACGCCGCGCCCGGCCTGTACACCATGGGCCACCGCAATATCCAGGGCATGGCCTTCGATCCCCTGCGCGGGACCCTGTGGGTCAGCGAGCACGCCGCCCGCACCGGCGACGAGATCAACCGCATCGAACCCGGCCGCAACTACGGCTGGCCCAAGGCGTCCTGGAGCAAGGAGTACACCCTGCCCATGGACGTGGCCGACCACCACTCCCTGCCCGGCATGACCGACCCGGCCGTGGTCTGGAAGTGGCGGTTCGCGCCCTCCGGGCTGATGGTCTACACCGGCGACGCCTTCCCGGCCTGGAAGGGCGATCTCCTGGCAGGCGGCCTGCGCAGCGAGACCATCCGGCTCATCGAACTCGACCGGAACGGCACGGTCCTGGGCGACAAGGACCTGCCCATGGGCCACCGCGTCCGCGACATCCGGCAGGGACCGGACGGCCTGGTCTACGTGCTCACCGACGAGGACGACGGCAGGCTGATCCGGCTGGAACCGCGTTAGAGCGAGCCGCCGATTTACTTCCGGCACCCGATCGGCTAGCATGATACGGGTCCGGGCCTCCTGCGCGGAGGCCCGGACCCGATGCAATAACCTCAATAAAACCAGCCGTACGGAACTCCAGCCCGGACGCGACAAGGGGCTCCTCCATGCAGATGACCGTCACCACCCCGGCCCTGCTCTTCCCGGCCATCTCCCTGTTCATGCTCGCCTTCACCAACCGGTTCCTGTCCCTGGCCGCGCGCATCCGCACCCTGCACGACCAGTATCGGCAGCAGCCCGATCAGACCATCCTCGCCCAGATCGACAACCTGCGCAAAAGGGTACACATGATCCGGCACATGCAGGGCTTCGGGGTCATGTCCATGCTCGCCTGCATCTTTTCCATGATCTGCATCTTCCAGGAGTTCGAACTGGCTGGGCAGATCCTCTTCGGCGTCAGCCTGCTCTTCCTGATCCTGTCCATGTTCTACTCCTTCCTGGAAATCCGCATCTCCCTCAACGCCCTCGACATCCTGCTCAAGGACATGGAGCAGCGGTAGAAAAGCGCCTCCGGCGGCCGGGGGAAGGGAGAAGGGAACCCTTTGAAAAGGGCTTCCCTTCTCCCTTCCCCGGACCTCCATCCCTCTTCCCTCCCAAGCCTTTTGGGCCGCTTCGCGGATAGCGATAGCGCGGAAGGCTTCCTTTTTCTCAAAACTTTCAGCACGGTCCGAGGCACTCGCACGCCTCTGCCGAAGGCACACAAGAAGTTTGGGAAGGTCCAGGGCAGCGCCCCGGCCGCCGGAGGCAACGCAAAAGGGCCCGGACAGTGTCCGGGCCCTTTCTGCGTGCGTCAACGGCGGAGACGGCTAGATGTAGAGGATCTTGAAATTCTGTTTTACGTCGGGGAACCGCTTGAATTCCTTGTACTCGCCGGCCGCCTTACCCATGTAGCCGACCAGCTGGGAGACTATGTTGGCGCGCGGGACTTTGCGGCTCCAGGACTTGACCACCAGGTCGCCGTTGGTCTGCAGCTCCACGGCAAAGACGAGGACGGTGTTCGGGGTGATTTTGTCCACATGGCCCACGGTATCCACGATCAGGTCCACCTTGGAAAAGGTGTCGCGGTATTGGGCCACGGCCTGGTTGATAATGCCGATTTCCTGTTCGGACAGGGCCAGCCGTTCGAGGGAGACAGAGCCCCGGACGGACACCAGGCCCGACAGTCCGCGCTTGGGCGAAGCCAGGCGGAACAGGTCCGTCTGAAAATAAACCAGCCCGGCCACGGCAACGAAAAAAAAGAATATGGCCAATGAGCCTACCGGGAATCGCCTCCCGGAACCTGCCTTCTTCGGCATAAAGTAATCCGCCTTAAAGTCAATTTTTCCAACATGAAAGAATGTGGAAAACACACCAGGTATATTGAGAATTAAACCATTTCACGCATCTTGGCAATGCTTTTTGATGCGTTTTTTCGGCTCCGCATGGCTCCATACGCACGTCGAACGCCACTTTTCAACAATACCGGTCGCATTCTTTATGAATTCACTATTAATCAAGCGTTTTAATTGATTACCTCAATCCTTAACGGTTGTCGGATACATCCCGTTGTTGTATGTTGGCCCATCATGACGGAGCAAAACATGCCCGAAATCCGTATCTCGGTGGACCAGCTCCGACCGGGCGTCTTCATCCGGCTGGAAAAGACCAGCTGGTTTGAGCACCCTTTCCTGTTCAGCAATTTCAAGGTCAAGGACGCGGACCAGATCGCCCTGATAAAGAGCCTGGGCATCACCCATGTCGTCTGCATTCCAGAGAAATCCGATGTCCTGCCCGCCGCTCCCCCCAAGTCTCCCCAGGGGGTTCCCGTGGCCGAAAAGCCGGTCCCGCGCGAGGTCATCGACCGGCTGTGGGCGGTCAAGAAGGAGCGCACCCGGCGGTTGAAACAGAAGAAGGAGCGCATCGCCCTGTGCGAAAAACGCTTCAACACCTGCATCAAGACCTTCAACGACATCCTCAAGGGCGTTATCGCCGGACAGGCCGAGGCGGCCGTGGCGGCGGCGGATTTCGTGTCCCGCCTGACCGACTATTTCCTGGACGACCGCGAGTCCACCCTGCACCTGATGAACGTGGTGGACCGGGGCGAGTCTGCCTACTCGCACCCCATGAATGTGGCCGTGCTGTCCATGATCGTGGGCAAGGAGGCCCGGCTGAACGCGGAAGAGCTGACCGTGCTCGGCCTGGGCGCGCTGTTCCACGACATCGGCAAGGACCGCATCCCCAAAAAGATACTGAAAAAACGCGGTGAGCTGACCCGGCCCGAACAGGAACTGCTGGAACGGCACCCGGCGTACGGCGCGGCCATGCTGGCCGACATCGACGTCTTCCCGCGCGGCGCGGCCAGTGTGGTGGCCCAGCACCACGAGCGCATGGACGGCTCGGGCTTCCCCAAGGGGTTGGCCGGCGACGGCATCGACCGGCTGGCGCGCATGGTGGCCATCGCCGACGCCTACGACAACCACTGCAACCGGCCCGACCCCATGGAGTCCCTGACCCCGTACCTGGCCCTGTCCTACATGTTCGGCCAGCAGAAGCACCTCTTCGACGTGGAGCTGCTCGCCCTGTTCATCCGCTGCCTGGGCGTGTACCCGCCGGGCACCGTGGTGGAACTGTCCAACGGCGAGGTGGGCATGGTCATGGCCGTGAACCCCAAGAACCAACTCAACCCGAGCGTCATGCTCTACGATCCGGATGTGCCCAAGAAGGAGGCGCTCATCGTGGACCTGGCCGACGAGCCGGACCTGCGTGTTGAGAAATCCATCCGCCTGGCCCAGCTGACCCCGGAAATGCTCGAATACCTCTCCCCCCGCACCCGCATCACCTACTACGTGGAACCCGGTTCCTAGCGATCCCCCCCGGCTAAGGCGTCGCGCCGCACCAGGCCGATGACCCCGCCGAGCGCGCCGGTCAGGACCAACAGCAGCGTGCCGTAGGCCATGGACAGCCCGATCTCGTATTCGAAGATGGCGTTGACCATGGCGATGGACATGGGTTTGTTCGAGGCGGTGTAGAGGAAGGCGGACACGGTGTACTCCCCCACGCTGTTGATGAAGACCAGCAGAAACCCGGCCAGCAGGCCGGGCGAGAGCATGGGCAGAGCCACGCCCCTGAAGGTCTGGAACCGGCTCGCTCCGAGGCTGGACGAGGCCTCCAGCAGGGTCGTGCTCAGGTTCTGGAAGGAGACGTGGACGATCTTGACCACGATGGGCAGGGACTTGATGAAGTAGCCCAACGGCAGGAGGAAATAGGAGCCGAGCAGGATGGCGTTGAAGGCGAAGACGTTGGGCGTGCTGTTGGCGTTGATCAGGTTCACGGCGATGGCGCTGGCGGGCATGGCCCAGGGCAGGATGACCAGGAACTCGATGAGCCAGCGCAGCTTCATGCGGGTCTTCTCGATGATGAACGAGGCGGGCACGGCCACCGCCATGCAGCCCAGGGCGGCCAGCAGGGACATGTTCACGCTGTTCAGGAACGGCCGGAACTTCCGGGCCCGGGTGAAGACCGCCTCGAAGTTGTCCAGGAAGAAATGCTGCGGGTAGATGCTGACCATCCAGGAGGCCGAATCCACGAAGGAAAGCAGGATGATGGCCGCAAACGGCAGTACGACCATGACCACCAGAAACCAGGCCGCGCCGCGCATGGCGTACCGGGCCAGGGGGTTGCGCACGACCGCCGGGCGCATGGACGTCCCCTTGACCTGGGCCGCGAAGATGCGCCCCCGCTCGTAGTGCCGCAGCACGGCGAAGAAGAGCAGCGAGATGACGGTCAGCACGACCACCTGCACGGCGGCCAGCCCCATGTAGTTGTTGGCCTTGGCCAGAAGTATCTGGGTGGTCAGGACCTTGTACGGCCCGCCGATGATGCTCGGCGCGGTGAACGAGCCGATGCCGGTCATGAAGGTCACGGCCGCTGCGGTGATCAGGGCCGGGGCCAGGAACGGCAGGATAACCGAGGTGAAGACCTTGAGCCGGGACGCGCCCAGGGCGCGCGCGCTCTCCACCACCGAGCCGTCGATGTGCCGAATGGCCAGGGATACCGCGATGTAGAAATAGACGTACTGGGTGTAGGTGTGCACGAACAGGATGCCCGGCAGCCCGGCGAAGTCCCACGGCGGGGAGCCCAGCCCCAGCCACGTCTCCACGGTCTTGGTCACCAGCCCGCTCTCGCCGTAGAGCTGGACGAAGGCGAAGACGATGATGATCCCCGGCATCATCACCGGCAGGAGCAGGATCTTGTCCACCACACCGCGCAAGGGGAATTCGAAATAATGCACGAAAAAGGCCAGCGCCGTGCCGGTCACCCCGCAGGCGAGCACGGTCAGCAGCCCGAGGACCACGGAGTTCCAGAGCACGGACAGGTCCGTGGAGGAAGAGAAGAAGGCCAGGTAGCGCGCCAGCCCCGCCCCGCCGGACGCCCCCTCCCCGGGCGCCAGGCTGACCAGCAGCGTGGACAGGGCCGGATGCAGGATGAAGCCCGTCAGAAACCAGACCAGGGCCGCCGTAAGCAGCCAGAGCGGGAGCCGCCGCCTGTCCACGCGCATGGCTCCCTACTCCTCCAGGACCATGGCCGACCGGGCCGCGAAGGACACGCGCACCCGGTCGCCCGGACGCGGCGCGAAGCCGTCGGCCAGGGTGTTCAGGGCGGCGGCGCGCAAGACCATGTCGCCCACCCGGACCCGATAGTCGATCCACACCCCGTTGAGCTGCGCGTCCGTGACCAGCCCCTCGAACGCGTTGTCGTCGCCCGGGGATGGGGGGGTGTCCGGCGGCGACAGGCGCACGTCCTGGGGCCTGACGGCCACGTACCGCCCCGGCCCGGAGGTCTCGGCCCGGACGGTCAGCCCGTCCGGGGTCACGGCCAGGCCGTCGCGCCAGGCCGCCTCGATGAGATTGGTGTCGCCCACGAACCCGGCCACGAAGCCGTTGCGAGGGCGGCCGTAAATTTCGGCCGGGGTGCCGGTCTGGACCACCCGGCCGCGGTCGAACACGGCGATGCGGTCGGACAGGGTCAGGGCCTCGTTCTGGTCGTGGGTCACAAAGATGGTGGTGATGCCCAGCTCGCGCTGGAGGTTCCGGAGTTCCTCGCGGGTGTGGTCGCGCAGCCGGGCGTCCAGGTTGGACAGCGGCTCGTCGAGCAGGAGCACGCGCGGCTCCACGGCCAGGGAGCGGGCCAGGGCCACCCGCTGCTGCTCGCCGCCGGACAACTCGTCGATGCGCCGCTCCTCAAAGCCGGACAGCCCGACCATGTCCAGGTAGCGGGCCACGGTGGCGCGTATCTCCGCCTTGGTCCGGCGGCGCACGCGCAGGCCGTACTCCACGTTGCGGGCCACGGTCAGGTACGGGAACAGGGCGTAGTTCTGGAAGACCATGCCCACCTCCCGCTTCTCGGGCGGCAGGCCGGTGATGTCACGGCCGCCGAGCAGGATGGCGCCCGACTGCGGGGTCAGAAACCCCGCAATCAGGCGCAGAATGGTCGTCTTGCCGCAGCCGGACGGGCCCAGAAAGGTGAACAGCTCGCCCCGCCCGACGGAGAGGTCCACGTCGGCGCAGGCCGTGGTCGAGCCGAAGGTCCTGGTCACCCCCCTGAGGACCACTTCGTCCATGGCGGGGCTACTTCTTGTCCTTGGCCGAGTCCTTGACCTCGGCGTCCCACTTCTGCATCCAGGCCGACTGGCGGGAGGCCAGTTCGCCCCAGTTCACGTCCATGGCCTTGAACTTGACCTTGCCCATCCACGCCGGAGCGTCGGCCAGGGCGTCGGGCAGGGTCGGCATGCGGTTGAATTTCCGGGCCAGCATGGCCTGGACCTCGGCGCTGCCCGCGAACTCCACGAAGGCCTTGGCCGCTTCGGGGTGCTTGGCGTGCCGGATCAGGGCGATGCCGTCGGTGATGACCGGGGAGCCGCTCGTGGCGTCGATGAACTGGAGCGGCATCTTGTTCTTGGTCATGTTGTCGATGATGTCGTTGAGCACCGAGAAGCTGATGGCGGCCTCCTTGCGGCCCACGGCCTGGAACAGGAGGGAGCCGCTGCCGTAGTAGCGCTTGGTGTTGGCGTCCACGGCCTTGAGGAAGGCCCAGCCCTTGTCCAGCTCGCCCTTCTTTTCGTACTGCTGCAACAGGGCGGAATAGGTGGCCCGGGCGGACGAAGACAGGGCGTTGCGGAAGACGAGCATGCCCTTGTAGCGGGGGGCGGCCAGGTCCTTCCAGTCCTTGGGGGCCTCGGCCGCGGTGAGCATCTCGGTGTTGTAGAACAGCAGCACCGGGGTCTGGATGGTCCCGATCCAGTAGCCGTCCTTGTCCTTGAACAGGGGGTTGACCTTGGCGGCCCATGTGGGCGTGAAGGGCTCGAACAGGTCTTCGGCCTGGAGCTCCTGGTAGACGGAGGACGGGCCGCCGTACATGACGTCGGACTGGGGGTTGGCCTTTTCGGCGCGGACCCGGTCGGCCAGCTCGCCCTTGAGGTTCAGGAACTCCACGGCCACGCCGGTCTTGGCCTCGAAGGCGTCGGCCACCGCTTCCAGCAGGGACTCGCCGTGGGTCGAGTAGACGACCACCTTGTCCTCGAGCTTTGCGGCCAACGCGGCCGAGGCGCACAGGACCACGAGCGCCAGGCTCGACAGCAAACAGAAAATCCGTTTCATCGCTTTCCTCCAAATCGGTTGCAGTATGGTTCCGCCGCGGGCTCCGCCGGGCCTACAGCGCTATGGAAATGGCCGCTACGTCGTCGTGGACCTTGAACCGGGGATAGCGGGTGCATGCCGCGTCCTCCGCCTCCGTGCTCCGGATGTGGTCCAGGACCCCCCTGAGCCCGCCCGCGCGGAACAGCTCGGCGAACAGGTGGAAGTCCTCCCGCTCGCCGGGGTCGCGCTTGGGGATGAACAGGCCGTCGGTGAAGAGCAGGATGTCCGTGACCCCTTCAAGGGGCAGGGATCCGGCGTTCAAAAAATCCATGGCCGCGGGCTCCCCGTTGAATACGCCGTAGGTCACGTTCATGCCCCGGCGGACCTTGACGATCTGCTCGTGCATGACGTCGAGGATCGCCCCCTCGCTCCCGCAGGAGGCCTCCCGCCACAGGGTCAGGGTTTCGAGGTCGTGGTTGAATTCGGCGCAGTGCACCCGGTGGGAGCCGTCCTCAAGCAGGGTCATGACCAGGCAGTCGCCGATCTGGACCCACTCGAAACGGTCCTCCAGGACCCGGACCACGGCCGCGCTGGTGGACCACAGGTTCGCCCGGTCGTCCAGGTCCACGCCGTGCTTCAGCATGGCCTCCATGATCGCCCGGTTGGCCCTGTCCGCCAGCTCCCCGAGCGGCCGGTCGCTCCCGCGGAAGGCGCTCCCGGCCACGGTCGAGGCCAGGTAGCCCCCGGTCAGGCCGTGGCCGAAGCGGGCCGGGGACAGGCTGGTGGCCCCGTCGAACACGCCGAACAGGTTCTTGTCCACGACCAGGAAGTCCTCGTTCAGCAGGCCGGTCCCCTGCTCAAAAACGGTATCGATTCTCATGGGTTGTCCTTTTCCGGTCCCTGCCACACTGGTACCGGCGTCACCGTTCTGTCAAATTGATACCGTCTATTGAGCAGACGTTCATATAGATATATTCGATTGAGCTGCGTAATCTCCCGATTTCACGGAGGCTTTCCCGCCCGCAAGGAAACGGGGCCGGAGCGGACTCCGGCCCCGATGATTCCGCGGACAGCGGGACTAGAGGCCCTTGCAGTTGGCGTAGTAGGTCACGGTGCCGGGCCAGTCGCTGAAGATGCCGATGACGCCCACCTGCTGCGCCAGGACGTCCACCAGGGTGAACATGTCGCCCGGCTTGCGGACCGCGTCCTTGACGGACTGGTAGTACCAGCCCCCGCCGTCGGCCAGGAGTCCGGAGCGCTCCAGCGACCAGGTGATGATCTTCAATCCCGCGTCCTTGGCCGCCCTGGCATAGGCCGAGGGCACGATTCTGCCGTCCTCCACCGTGACCAGGACCCACAGGGGCGGGGCCACGATCCGCACCCCGTCGGCCGCGAGTTCGGCCGGGGTCGGGGACCAGGTCTCGGGTTTGTCCTGGTTGAAGCCTGCAAGCCCGTCCTCGTCCAGGAAAACGGCCTGCGCGCCGAACTCCGGGTCGTTTTTCAGCCAGTACAGGATGTCGGCCAGGCGGAAGGACTGGACAAAGACCATGGACGGGTCCACGCCAGCCTGGCGGTACTCGTCGAGCATCTGCCGGGCGTACCGCTCCTGGGTGTAGTCGCCGTCGAAGGGCATGGCCACGCTCGGAGTCTTGAGTTCCGGGGTCATCTTCACGCCGAGCTTCTTGAACAGCTCGATGGACTCCTTGTGGGTCATGACCGTGCCCGTGGCCGTGTACAGCTCCGTACGCCAGGCCGGGGTGCCCGCCAGGAATTCCTCGGGGGTGGCGGCCGCCGGGTTGGAGGCGTCCATCTTGCCCTTGAGGCGCTTGAACTCCTCCACGGTCAGGTCGCTGGTGCAGCACATGGCCGTGGCCGGTTCCAGGACCTCGCCCGTGGCCGGGTCGAGCTTGGCGGGCGTGAACGGCTTGGAGCATTTGGCGGCCAGTTCCGGAATGGCCAGGATATTGGTGGTCGTGGCCAGGTCGCACTGGGAGTGGCGGCAGACCAGTTGGCGGTCCTTGGTGAAGGCCACGTCGCACTCGATGACGCCCGCGCCCATGCGCGCGGCGGCCTCGTAGCTCTCCTTGGTGTGCTCGGGGAACTGCATGGGCGCGCCCCGGTGGCCGATGGAGAAGGCGGTCCGCTGGAGCGGTCTCTCCTCGCACAGCCGCAAGGACTCCTTGAGCGGCCCGTCGTCCATGTTTTCGATCAGGTAATAGGGCCGGGGACCGACCTGGACGTTCTCCCCGGCCATGGCCCCGGCAACGGACGCCAACAGGCAGGCGGCGGCCGCGACGATCAATGTTTTGAAGCGCATCGTATCCTCCGAAAAGCGGTAAGAGGTTCGGACGGTGAACGGAACATCCGCCGGAACATAGCACGCCGCAAAAACCGCGCGCATTGCGGCGGCGCGGCAACCCGGAGACTGTTTGGTGACGGAGGATCGGGAGCCGTGGCACGGCGGCCGCGGCTCGGGGCGGCGGCTACTTGGGCGACAGCAGGCGGCCGATGGAGGCCATCAGGTCGTGTTTGAGGATCGGCTTCATGATGAAATCGCCGATGCCGACGTCGCGCAGCCGCTCGTAGGACACGGCGTCCGAGAAGCCGGTGCACAGGATGATCGGAATGTCGGGCCGAATCTTGAGGACCTCGCGGGCGAACTCCATGCCGGTCATGTTCGGCATGGACTGGTCGGTGATGATCAGGTCGAAGTCGCCCGCCTTGAACTTGAAGGCCTCCAGCGCCTCGATGGACGAAGTCCGGGTGACCACCTCGAAGCCGATGGCTTCGAGCATCTCGCGGCCGATGTCCGTGAGCGGCTTTTCGTCGTCCACGAACAGGATGCGCCCGTCGCGGAACACAAGGTCGGCCGGGATGTCCGCCTCGGGCCGGGCCATCTCGGAACTGCGCGGCAGAAAGACGTGGAAGGCCGCGCCCCGGCCGGGATCGTTCTCCAGTTCCAGGTAGCCGTCGTGCCGCTTGACGATGCCGTGGACCATGGCCAGTCCCATGCCCGTCCCCTCGCCCTGCTTCTTGGTGGTGAAGAAGGGATCGAAGACCCGCTCGGCCACCTCCGGGTCGATGCCCGGTCCGTTGTCGGCCACGGTCAGGCGCACGAACCGCTCGGCCTTGCCCAGGTCCTCGGGCGGGACCACGGGATCGTCCGGGAACACATCGGCCAGGGTAATGGTCATGGTCCCGCCCGTGTCCTGCATGGCCTGGGAGGCGTTGCCGCAAAGGTTGAGCAGGATCTGGTGCATCTGGGTCGGGTCGGCCATGACCTGATCCCGGCTGGTCTGGAGCCGGGTGTAGATGGCCACGTTGCTCGGCACCGATGACCGCAGCAGCTTCAGCGCTTCCTTGATCAGCGGAGTCAGGGTCATGGCGTGCCGCTCCTGGGGGCCCTGCCGGGAGAAGTTCAGGATCTGGGTGACCAGGTCGCGTGCCCGCCGTCCCGCCCGGGATATCTCCCCGATGCGCCGCGCCAGGCCGGAGTCCGGCTCGGCCCCGGACTCGATGATCTCGGCGTAGCCCAGGATGACGCCGAGGATGTTGTTGAAGTCGTGGGCGATGCCCCCGGCCAGGGTGCCGAGCGCCTCCATCTTCTGGGACTGGCGCAACTGGTCCTCCAGCCGCTTGGGCTCGGAGATGTCGAACAGGTACCCGCGCAACTCCTCCAGGCCGCCCTCGCCCTCGGCCACCGTGTCGCAACTGACCATCAGGTGCCGCTTGAGCGCCCCGCGCGTGAAAATTATCTCCTGGTTGGACACCCGCCCGGTATCGGCCAGCAGGGTACGCAGGGACTCCCCGCCCCCGGCCCGGTCCCAGAGGTCGAAGATGTTCGCGCCCAGCGCGTCGTCGGGCAGGCGGAAGTCGAACATTTCGGCAAAGGCCAAGTTGCAGTCCAGAATGCGCCCCTGGCCGTCCGCCGCGAAGTTACCGGTGATGTTCTGCTCGAAGAGCAGCCGGTAGCGCTGCTCCGAGGCCTGGAGTTCGCGCAGGACCGCGGCGCGCTTGGCGATGTCGAGCCGCAGCCGCCGGTTGACCGCGTTGAGCTCGCTGGTCCGAGCCTCGACCTTGGAGGCCAGGGTCTCGTTCAGGTCCCGCAGGCGGTTTTCCGCGTCCCACTTGGAGCCCAGGGACAAGGCGATCTGCTTGAGCTCCGGCGAGCGGAACGGCTTCTGGATGTAGAGCAGCTTCTCGGGCGGCTGGACCCGCTTGTTGAATTCCTTGAGGGGGACCTTGTGGCGGGCCGACAGGAGCACGATCTCCACGTGCGGATCGCGTTCCCGCAGGGCCTCTGCCAGATCGATGCCCAGGAGCTGTTCGCCCAGGTCGGACAGATGGATGTCCACGAGCGCGATGGCGAACGGCTCGCCGCCATCGAGGGCGTGGTCCATGGCTTTGAGGCCGCCCCGGGCGCCGGAGGCCTGGACCACTTCGAAGACCGGCCGGGCCGCGTCCTCGTCGATCTCCTCGCGGGACGGCAGCCGGGCGTCGTCGTTGAACAGCGCCTCCAGGGCGGCCGGTTCCTCGCTTTCGAAGCAAAGAATGTCGCGGTAGAGCATGAGCATGGACTCGTCTTGGTCCACGGCGAGTACGCGAAAGTGTTTGGTGCGGTCGGCTGCCAAGTTGCATCTCCCCGGTGGGTTCAGGCCCGAAGCGGGCGTCGTGCCTCCGGGGGAAACATACGGAAATCCCCCGAAAAAGGGAAGGTTCGTCCGCCACGCGGACACCCCGGACAGGCGGCGTGTGGCAGCCTGTCCGGGGTGGCGTGTGGGCCGGTGCCGTTCAAGACATTCGTGCCGTCGCTAGAGTTGGGCCGAGACCACGGGCCTGGGGTCCACGCGCTCGAAGACCGGGGCGCTGTCCAGGTTCAGGATGGCCAGCACGTCCGGCCGTTCGGCCTTGGCCTCCTTGACCGAGCCGAACTTGCCCACCAGGACGCGATACCAGATGCCCTTGTCGCCGAGGTCGACCTGGTTGATCCAGGTGGCGAATCCCTGCGCCTTGAGCTTCTCGCAGTGGGCGAAGGCGTTCTTGTGGTCGCGCCAGGAGCTGACGTGCAGGCCGTAGGTCTTCTCATGGGGAATTATGGTCTGATCCCCGGAACCCGGCTCCTCCAAGGCCGCCGTGACGACCTTGGCGGAGGGGGGAGGCGAGCCTGCGGACGCGGGAGATGCCGCAGGCTCGCCGGGGTTCTGCTTCGAGTCGGGGAAGGACTGACGAAGCAGAGGGTTCGGGGTGGAACCGCTGATTTGGGTGGCGCCTTCCTGAAAGCGGGCCGCCAGACGGGCACGCTTCAGGTTGTCGGCGGCCTTCACGTAGTAGCTGGGGGAGAGCTCGATGGCCTTCTCGAAATAGGGCACCGCCTGGGCGGGCCGGTTCTCCGTCAAGAGGACGTATCCGAGGTTGTTGTTGGCCTTGGCTTCGCCGCCGGCGTACTTGAAGGATTCGAGGGCCTCGTCCAGGCGGCCCATGCGGGCCAGGGCCAGGCCCAGGTTGTTGTAGGTGCGCTCGGACACGCCGCCCGAGTGGAGCGCCTGGCGGAAGGTCTCCACCGCCTGGGCGTATTGCTTGCGGGCGATGTGGACCACGCCAAGATTGTTGTAGATTTCGTCCACGCCGGTGCCCTGGTGCAGCTCCAGAGCGGCCGCGAACTCCTGGGCGGCTTGGTCGTAGTCCCGGTCGCGGTCATAGATGATGCCCAGGAAATTGTGGGCCTTCCAGAGCATGGGATTGAGGGCCACGGCGCGGTTCAGATGCGCCTTGGCCTCGTCGTACAGCCCGGCCCGGAAGTACACGCAGCCCGCGGCCTCGTTGGCGATGGCGTGGTCCTGGTCCTTTTCCAGGACCTTGTTGAATTCGGACAGGGCCTGCTCGTCCAGGCCCTGGGCGACCAGCAGGTTGCCGCGCTTGACCCGGGCGTCGAGGTTGTCCTGGTCGAGCTCGATGGCCTTGTTGAAGTGGACCAGGGCCATTTCGGGCTTGCCGCGACGGACGTAGCCGTCGCCGACCTGCTCGTGCTGCTCGCTGGTCAGGTTGACCGGGGATTCCTCCCCGTAGGCCAGTTGGTCGAAGGTCTTGTCGTCATAAGACTTGCCCATGCAGCCGGACAGGATGACCCCGGCGAAGATGGTCATGGCGATGACGGAAAACTTTTTCATGATGGTCTCCTTGGCTTTTGCCCTAATGGCTGTTCATCTGGAGGAACATGTCCATGCTCATGATCACCGCCGGTCCGAGGATGGCCACGAACAGGGACGGGAGGATGAACGCCACGAGCGGAAGAAGCAGCAGCACCGGCATCTTTGCGGCCTTTTCCTCGGCGCGCTGGGAGCGCTTGACGCGCATGGCGTCCGAGTAGACGCGCAGGGTCCTGCCGACGCTGATGCCGAAGGCGTCGGCCTGGATGAGCAGGGAGGTCAGGCTGTTCAGGTCGTCCAGCCCCACCCTCTCGGCCAGGGACCGGAGGGCCTCGATGCGGGACTTGCCCGCACGCAGCTCCAGGGTGAGCAGCTTGAATTCGGAGCTGATGATCGGGCCGGAGTTGCGCAGCTCATGACAGACGCGGTCCACGGCCTGGTCCAGTCCCATGCCGGATTCCACGCAGACCACCAGGAGGTCGAGGGCGTCGGGCAGCTCGTCGCTCACGGCCATCTTGCGCGCCTTGATCTTCCTGGACAGCCAGATCTCGGGCCCGTACACGCCCGCCGCGGCAAGCAGGACCGCTCCGAAGCAGGTCATGCCCAGGGACATGTCGTCCAGGAACAGGAAACGGACGGCCAGAAAGCCCCCGGCCAGGCCCACGGCCAGGAACCCCTTGAGGCCCTGGAAAATCTTGTACGAGTCGGGCTTGCGCTTCCCGGCCTGGATGAGGCGCAGGCGGCCCTTGTCGATCTCCTCGGTCTCGGTGGGGCCGATCTTGGTGCCCAGCCGCCCGAAGAAGTCCACGGCCCCCTTGACCGCGTTGGCCAGCGGCGCGGCCAGGGCGTCCGAGCGCTTGACCGCCGTGCCCGAGACCCGCTCCTTGAGCCGTGCCGAATCGCTGGCGCCGCTCAGGTAGCCTATCAGGCCGTAGCCCGCCAGGAGCACGGAGACGAAGCCGACGCCGGCCGCGAACAGGGGAATGATCTGGATGTCCATGGCTGCCTCCCTACACCTTGATCTGGATGATCTTGCGGATGATGACCCAGCCGATGACCATGGAGATGGCCGCGCCCCAGACCATGTTCTGGCCCAGTTCGCGGGTCCACAGCAGGCTGACGTAGTCGGGGTTGATCACGTACAGGATGCCGGTCAGCAGGAACGGCAGGGCGATGAGGATGTATGCGGACACCCGGCCCTCTGCGGACAGGACCCGGATCTTGCCGAACAGGGCGAACCGCTCGCGCACCAGACCGGCGATCTTGGCGATGATCTCGGCCAGGTTGCCGCCGGTCTCGCGCTGGATGTTCACCGAGACCACGAAGAACTTCAGGTCCGGGCAGTCCACCCGACCCTGCAGGTTGCTCAGCGCGCGGTCCACGTCCATGCCGTAGTTCATCTCGTCCAGAGTCTTGCCGAACTCGGGGCCGATGGGGCCGTCGAACTCATCCGCCACCATGCGCATGCCGCCGCCGAAGGTGTGCCCGGCCTTGAGCGCGCGGGCCATGAGGTCCAGCGCCTCGGGCAATTGCTTCTGGAAGCGGTTCATGCGCTTGCGCTTCTTCCCCTGCAACCCCCAGACGGGGATGTAGCCGAGCATGATCGCCCCGGCCACCGAGACCCACAGCCGACCCGAGAAGGTCCCGGCGTAGAAGCCGACCACGGCCAGGAGCATGCAGACGAGCAGGTACACGCCCGCCGAGCCCTTGGCGTCGGCCTGATACAGCAGACGGCTCAGGTTGGTGGACCAGCGCATGCTCTCGAGCAGCCGGTTGAACAGCGGCACCTCGCTCATGGCCGACTCGCGCAGGACCAGGTCCACGGAGGCGGCGTCGATGTCGGCGGTCAGGGCCATGGCCCGGAGGCGGTCCTTAACGCGCCGCTCGGCCTTGTCCGATCCGGACTGCATGAGCGAGCCGATGCCCATGACCAGCAGGAAGACGATGAGCACGGCCACGGCCGCGATGATCAGTGTCATGGACATGGCCTACTCCTTGTTCTTCGGGGGTCTGGGGGTGACGTTGAACATTTCCATGGGGAACGGGAAGCCCATGCGTTCGAGCTTGCTCGCGAACTTGGGTCGGATGCCGCGGGCGCTGAAGTAGCCGTCCACCTTGCCGTCGGCGGTCATCCCGGTCTGCTCGAAGGCGAAGATCTCCTGCATGGTGATCATCTCCCCTTCCATGCCGGTCACTTCCTGGATGGAGATGACTTTTCTGGTGCCGTCCACCATGCGGGTGGCCTGGATGATGACGTCGATGGCCGAGGAGATGTAGCGCTTCATGGACAGGGGGTTCAGGTTCAGTCCGGCCATGGAGATCATGGTCTCCAGGCGCATGAGCGCGTCGCGCGGGGTGTTGGCGTGGATGGTGGTCAGAGAGCCGTCGTGGCCGGTGTTCATGGCCTGGAGCATGTCCAGGGCCTCGGAGGAACGGACCTCGCCGACGATGATCCGGTCCGGGCGCATGCGCAGGCAGTTCTTGACCAGGTCGCGCATGGTGATCTCGCCGCGGCCCTCGATGTTGGCCGGGCGGGTCTCCAGCCGGACCACGTGCTCCTGCTTGAGCTGCAGCTCGGCCGCGTCCTCGATGGTCACGATGCGTTCGTCCTCGGGCACGTTGCGCGACAGGCAGTTCAGGAGCGTGGTCTTGCCCGAGCCGGTACCGCCGGAGATGAGCACGTTGAGCTGGGTCTGGACGATGCCCTTCATGAGCAGGGCCATCTCCGGGGTCAGGGAGTTGAAGCCGATCAGGTCGGCCACTTCCAGCGGGTCCTTGGAAAATTTACGGATGGACAGCGAGGGGCCGTCGATGGCCAGGGGCGGGATGACCGCGTTGACGCGCGAGCCGTCGAGCAGGCGCGCGTCGCACAGGGGCTGGGACTCGTCGATGCGCCGCCCGACCATGGAGACGATGCGGTCGATGATCTTGCGCAGGTGGTCGTCGTCCTTGAACCGCGCCGGGGTCAGCTCCAGCTTGCCCGAACGCTCCACGTAGATCTGCTTGTAGCCGTTGACCAGGATATCGTTGACCGTGGGGTCCTGGACGTAGGGTTCCAGCGGCCCGAGGCCGATGACTTCGTCCTGGATCTCGGCCAGCATGCGCTTGCGCTCGGCCAGGTTGAGCGGCGCGTTGCGGAACTCGCCCCAGAGCAGCCCCTCGGTGACCTTGGCGATCTCGCTGCGCATCTCGGACTCGCTCAGGGAGTCCAGGAGCGACAGGTCGATCATGTCGATGAGCCGGTCGTGGATGCGGGTCTTGAGGTCGAAATAGTGCTCCGCCGCCTCGACCTTGGTGGCCTTGGGCTGGGGCTTGGCCCTGGGGGCCGCCTTGGGCTTGGCGTCTGGCTTGGCGTTGACGGGCGCGGTCGCCTGGGCGCTGCGCTTGGCCGCGTTCCGGTTCAGTCTTTCCGCGAGGTTCATAAGGTCGCTCCTGCCAGATTGTCATTGGAATCCGAGTCCTTGCCCTTCTTGCGGAAGAGCGAGGAGAACGGCAGGGACAATCCCTTGCGGGGCTTCCTGGCCTTGGGTGCCAGGTCCTTGACCAGGGCCTGCACGGCCTTGGCCGACGTGGACTTGGGGTAGGCCTGGACCAGGGGCGTGCCCTGGTTGATGGAAGAGAGCACGGTCTCGCCGTCCTCGGGGATGGACCAGGCGATCTCGCGGCCCAGGACCTCGGCGGCCTCGGACACGCCGATGGAACCGTTGCGGGCCACGCGGGTGGCCACCAGGCGCATGCGCCGGTCGGCGTCCGGGTCCTGGCCGCCGATGGAGTCGGCCAGCCGGGAGACCCGTGCCAGGCACGGCAGGGAGAGCTGCATGGTCATCAGGATGGAATCGGCCAGCTCCACTTCCTTGGGCAGTTCGTCCTCGCCGGGGGTGGCCGCGTCCACGACCACGAAGTCGTAGCTGTGGCGGAGCTGCTCCAGGATGAGGAACAGGGTGTGCTCGTCGGGGCGCTCGCCCGAGGCGGGGCCGGGCAGGACGTGCAGGCCGGACTCGTGCTCGGCCATGACGCTGCGCAGGTAGGTGGCGTCCAGCCGGGAGATGTCGTCCACCAGGTCGCCCCAGGTGTATTCGTACTTGAGGTCCAGGAAATAGGGGATCTCGCCCATGGGCTGGCGGAGATCCAGGAGCACGGTCCGGCCGGGGGCGCGCTCGTTCAGGACGCAGGCCATGTTCACGGCCAGGGAGGTGGTCCCCACGCCGGGCTTGCAGCCCAGGACCGTGAATATGCGGCCCTTGTCGCTGTCGTCCACGCCCAGGCTCAGCCGCATGGCCGTGCGCACGACCGCGGCGCGCAGGTCGTTCTCGTCCACGGGAAACTTGAGGTATTCGCGGATGCCGCTGCGCATGGCCCGGATGAGGATCTCGGGGTCGGCGACGTTGCCGGCCAGGTAGACGTCCTCGGCCTGCCCCGATTCCAGGGCGTGGATGATGTGCGGCATGTCCTCTTCGACGGAGTCGCCGGGCTCGTAGATGAGCACGCCCATCTCTTCGGCGTCCTCGCCCACCAGCCGGACCATGGGATTGGCGGCGATCATCTTTTCCAGGCGATCGCGCTGCTCCTTGTCGATGACGGCCAGCGATATGGGTATCACTCTGTTGTTCATGGTTCCCCCTTTCCCCCTGTCCTTTGCTGGTAGGCTCCGACTACGGTGATCGATCGACCCCCGTTTTCCCCGTCGGACCGCATGGTTTCAAACATTGTCGTGCCGCTGCGGGGCACGGACGCCATCAGGAGCGCAGGCACCGGCTCACGCCGGTGTTCGCAGCACTCCCGGCCGCGCATCACTGGACCTCGACCACGCCGAACGTCGAATCGGCCTTGCTCTCGCTCTTTTCCCTGGGGCCTTCCTGGTGCTTCTTCACGACCGCGTCCGCGTACTTGCCGTCCAGGCCGAGCACCGGGGCGTCGCCGCCGGCCTCGGGATTGGCGGTCTGGCTGGCCACTGCCATGTGCACCGAGCTGCCGAAGGGCGGCGTGCTCCGCTCGCCTTCGAACATGGTGCCGCAACCGGCCTGGAGCATGATGCCCACCATGGCGATGTAGATCAGGATGTTCTGCATGACGTTCCTCCGCGCTTGCGCTCTAGTTGGGCCAGGAGTGGCCGAATTCCCCGTCGAAGCCGGATTCCGGACGGATCACGGTGCCCGGATCGGCGGCGCCCTTGGCTGCGGTATGGGTGGTTCCGCTCCCGCTGGAATCACCCTGTCCCTCCAGCAGCCCGAAGAGATAGAACTCCTTGTCGTCCGGCTCGCGGAACCCGTCCGTGGGCAGGGTCTGGGAGGCCATATCCACCGGCTTGGCCAGGTGGGCGGTGACCAGGACGACCAGTTCGGTCTTGTTGGACGCGAAGTCCTTGGAGCTGAAAAGGCTTCCGAGCACGGGAACCTCGCCCAAGCCCGGGAACTTGTTGCTGTTTTCCTTGAGGGAGTCGCTGATCAGCCCGGCGATGGCAAAGGATTGACCGTCGCCCAGCTCGATCACTGTGTTGGCCCGGCGGGTGGAGATGGTCGGGATTTCGTAGCCCTCCACGGGCAGGGACTTGGAGTAGTCGAGTTCGGAGACCTCGGGATTGACCTGGAGGTTGATGTGGCCCGACGACATGACCGTGGCCGTGAACTTCAGCGAGATGCCGAACGGCTTGTAGTCGATGCCCACGGTTCCGAGAGCGCTCGGCATGGGGATGGGCACTTCGCCGCCCACCAGGAACTCGGCGGACTCGCCGGACACGCAGGTCAGGTTCGGCTCGGCCAGCATGCGCACCAGGCCATTGGCCTTGAGCGCGTCGATCATGCCGAACAGGGCCGTGGAGCCGGTCCGGTAGGTGCCGGTGAAGTTGATGTTGTCGGTCAGCGTGAAGCGGTCGTGCTCGGCGTCGTAGCTCGTCAGGTTGTTGATGATCGAGTAGATGGAAAAGTTGGAGCCGATGGCCGCGAAGTTGATGCCCAGGCGCTTGGTCACGGAGCGGGACATCTCGGCCACGCGGACCTCCAGCATGACCTGCTGGATGCCGCCCACGGTCAGGAGGTTGACCACGCGGTCCGGTGCGGCCGCCTCGGCCAGGGCGACCACCGAGGCCAGGTTGGCGGCGCTGGAGACCTGTCCGGACAGGGTCACGGAGTTGCCGTTGGTCAGCACGCGAATATTGCTCTCGCCCGGCAGCAGGTCGTAGATCATCCGCTTCAGCCGGGTGGTGTCCGGGTCAACCGCGATGTCGTAGATTTCGGAGACCTTGTCCCCGGCCCACAGGGTCAGGGTGGTGGAGCCGATCTCGTTGGCGGTCAGGTAGATCTGCTTCGGGGAGATGACCACGATGGAGCAGACGGTGTCCGAGCCGAGCGAAATGCGGCTGACGGCCTTGTCCGTGGTGATGACGGTGGACTCGCCGACGATCATGGAGATCATGTCCGGCTTGTCGGACCTGACCACGCGTGCCCAGGCCACGGAGGCGGTCAGCACGGTCAGGCAGGCGAGCAGGATGACCAGGGTATACTGTATGGTCCTTGTGTTTTTCATCGCATCCGCTCCTAGAACTTGACCGACGAACGGTTCGTGCCGGTGATGACTTCGATGCTGATGCGGCGTCGGGTCTGCCGGACCTGCTCGGCCTTGTGCTTGGGCCGCAGGGCGGCCAGGGTCTGGGGCACCGTGGTCCCGGTGGTCCGCACGTCGGCGTTGTCTTGCTCGTTGCGCAGGGCGAAATGCAGGGTCCCCTGGGTGGAGGCCAGGGCGAGGCGTTCGGATTCGGCCGGGCTCAGCTCCAGGGTGTACACGCCGACCGACGCGGTCTTGCCTTCCTCGTTGGGCGGGGTCAGCTGGGTTCCGGTGGCGATGACCTTGACCCGTTCCAGGACCAGCTTGGTCACCGGCTTCTCGTCGCGGCCCACGGTCAGGGAGACGATGACGTCCACCCGGTCGCCGGGGCGGACGAAACCGGACAGCCCCATGACCTCGTTGCCCTTGACGGCCATGGCCCGCTTGCCCGGCGTGATCAGCGCGGACACGCCGCCGCCCATGATGGACTTGTCGGCCAGCTTGATGGGGGTCAGGGCGTCGCCCATGCCCACGGCCTGATTCAGCACCCGGCCCTCGAGCTGCGCGATTTCGGCAAAGGCCCCGGAGGGACGGGACGCCTTGGTGAACTTGCGCACCTCGAGCATCTCATCCGTCAGCTTGACGCCGCGTCCCAGGTCGGTCTTGGCCACGACCACGGGCACGGTCTCTTCGACCGCGGCCACAGGGGCGGTGTGCTTCACGCCGTTGGTCCACTTGAAGATGACCACGCCCGCGATGATCGCAAGGATCAGGGACAGGGTGATCTGGATGAGGGCTCTCTTGGACTTGCTCATGGGACCCCTCCTTTTAGTAACCGACGAAGATGGAACCGGACTCCCAGGCGAATATGGCCATGGCGCCTATGGTTCCAACGGTGATGGCCACGCCGTAGCACAGCCGGGGCAAGGCCTGCTGCTCGTCGGCAGAGGCGAAATTGAACTGGCGGGTTCCGATGAAGACCAGGAACGTGTAGGCGATGTTTCGGAGGACCGTCTTGCACATGCTCGGATTGAAGGCCAGGACCACCAGGGCGTAGACGCCGCCGGCGATGCAGGTGAAGAGGAAGGCGACGAGGGTCGCTTCCACGCCGAGCCAGGCGCCGATGCCGGCCATGAGCTTGACGTCGCCCGCGCCCATGACCCCCAGAAAATACGGAACGGCCATGGCCACGAACCCGAGGGCGAAGCCGCCCGCGGCGAACTTCAGCCCGGCGAAGCCGCCGAACACGATGTGCGTGGCGAATCCCGCGAGAATGAGCGGGAAGGTCAGCCAATTGTAGATGCGCTGGTTGCGGATGTCGGTGACGGCGGCCGTCACCAGAGAGGTCGCGAGCGCGATGGCGATGAGAATGTCCATGGTTCCCCCGAGGTGCCGGACCGGCCGCTTGTTGTCTCCGCTTTCCCCCGGAGACAAAACCGGGGCTTACGGGACCATCCCGAAAGCCCCGGTTCGGCTGCTCTGGCTGCTTCCGTTAAACGGTTAGCATTAATTTCTTTTCTAGCTACCGGAGGTGGTGGCCTCGGACATCTTGGTCGTGATGTAGCTAAAGGTGCTCACGACCTGGTCGCCCAGGGCCTTGGTGGCGGCAACGATACCGGCGGCGATCAGGGCGGCGATCAGGCCGTATTCAATGGCGGTCGCGCCTTCTTCGTCACGGATGAGGTTCATCAGCTTGGTCATGTCGTTCTCCTTGGTTTAAATTCGGGTCTTAAATTTTTTTAGTGCCTTTCAGCACCAGCCACGCCCACCATACAGCAACCCGTGTGCCATCGCGGAAAACCGCGTTGAAACTTTGTTTGCAACCGCCCGTCATCGCTTGAAATAAAATTTACAAATACGCGGCACGGTCGTGCCAGGACCGGTTCGGGAACCCTTCCGAGAGCGCATAATCCACGAAATATGGAGTCTCCCCACAGACTCCCCATGCCCCCTGAAATCTTTTTATATGTAAAATCAGTATGTTATTTTAGTCTATTTTTTATAGATAACGAATGGATCGACCACTTGAGCCCGATTTTTCAGGGCAAAAAGATAGGAAAATCCCCTTTAAGAGGGGATCTACCTGGTGTGGCGGGACCACAAAATGTGGATGTTCTCTTCTCGCCGGGGAGCCCTGAGCGGCGGCGCGAGGACGGGTGAATGGCTACTTCTTGAACAATACCGGATCGATACCGTGCTTACGGAGCTTGTTCCAGAGGTTCTTGGCCGACACGCCCAGGGCGGTCGCGGCCTCGGTCTGGACCCCGCCGCAGGCCCTGAGCGCGTTCTCGATCAGGGTCTTCTCGTATTCCATGAGGGCCTGTTTCAGGGGCAGCCCCTCGCCGGTGGGCACGTACACGCCGCTGTCCTCGGCGGGCCGGGTGTTGGAGAAGGCCTGGTCCACCTCGGCCGGGGTGATCCGGGTGGAGGTGCAGAAGATGGCCGCGCGCTCCACGGCGTTGGCGAACTGGCGCACGTTGCCCGGCCAGTCGTAGTTGAAGAATATCTCCATGGCCTCCGAGGAAACCCCGGTGATGTCCGTGCCGAGCCGGCGGTTGGCCCGGTCCAGGAAGAACTCGGCCAGCTGCGGCAGGTCCGACTTGCGCTCGCGCAGGGGAGGCAGGATCAAGGTGGCCACATTCAGTCTATAGTATAGATCGCTGCGGAACTCGCCGTCCCGGACCCGCTGCTCCAGCTCCTGGTTGGTGGCTGCGATGATGCGCACGTCGTACTGGATGGGTTTGGCCCCGCCCACGCGCTCGGCCTGTTTCTGCTCCACGGCCCGCAGCAGCCTGGGCTGCAGATGCAGAGGCATGTCGCCGATCTCGTCGAGCATGAGCGAACCGCCCTTGGCCAGCTCGAACTTGCCCTGCTTCATGGAAGTGGCCCCGGTAAAGGCCCCCTTCTCGTGGCCGAACAGCTCGGATTCGATGAGGTTCTCGGGGATGGCCGCGCAGTTGATCTTGACAAACGGGGCCTTGGCCCGCGCGGACAGTGCGTGGATGGTGTCGGCCACCAGCTCCTTGCCGGTACCGGTCTCGCCCATGATGAGCACATCGGCGTTGAGCTCGGCGACCCGGCTGATGCGCTCTTTGACCGCCATCATGGGCGCGCTGTGCCCGATGATGTTGTGCAGCGGGCTGGACCCGCCGTGCCGCTTGAGCTCGGCCAGCTCCACCTGGAGGCGGCGCTTTTCCAGGGCGCGCCGGACCACCACCTCCATCTCGCGCAACGAGAACGGCTTCTCGAAATAATCGTAGGCGCCCTGCTGCATGGCCGTGACCCCGGTCTCCTTGGAGCCGAAGCCGGTCATGACGATGACGTCCACGCCGGGGGCCACGTCCGCCAGGTGCTTCAGGGCCTCAAGCCCGGACATGCCGGGCAGTTGGATGTCGTGCAGGATGAGATCGAAGTCGGAGGCCCCGGCTTTCTTGATGCCGTCTTCGGCACTCGCCGCGGTCTCCACCACATAGCCCTTGTCGGCCAGCGCCTCGACCAGCATGCCCTGGAAGGCGCGGTCGTCGTCGACCACAAGTATTTTCTCGGCCACAGGTCTGCTCCCTGATGGTGTTGTTCCCGCGTGAGGGCAACCCTACATGAAACGGCGATGCTTATCCACAAAAAATAGATAAAGAGGCTCGGGCGCGTCCATTACGCACTTTTCGTACAATAGGTCACAAAAAAAATTATTCCATGCGGACAAGCTGTTGCATGTGCTTTTCCGCCCTCTCTATCCGGCTTGGCACGCACAATGCTTTCACCGGTATATCCGGCCTTCCGCCGGACCATTTTTGGACTGCAAGGAGAACGGGAATGAGAAAGAGAGACGAAAGACGCCAGGGGATGGCCGCAGTTGAGTTCGCCCTGTTGCTCCCCGTCATGGCGCTTCTGATCCTGCTGATGGTGGAGGGCGGCAACGCCATGCACACCTACTCCTCCCTGGTAGAAGCCAGCCGCGAAGGAGCCCGCCACGTGCTCATGGAAGGCGAGACCGCCGACGTAGAGGCCCTGGTGGCCGCCGTGGTCGCCGATCTCGATCCCGACAAACTGTCCACCAACGTGACCACCGACCCCGACGCCAACACCGTCACAGTAGAGGTTTCCTATGTTTACGAACTTTTCGGATCAAAGAGCGGCGAAGGCGACAGCGAAGGCCTGTTCGGCAACGACGAAGCACTCACGTTCGTCGCGCAGACAACCATGCCGCTCCCCTAGGGACCGCCGCCGGGGCTCGACCAGCGCCTTCATGGCCCTGCTGCTCCCCATACTGCTCGGGGTGGCGGGCATCGCCGTGGACATGGGCAACATGTACATGACCCACACCAAACTGCAGGCCGCCGTGGACGCGGGCGCCCTGGCCGGAAGCCTGGAGCTGCCCTACGATCCGGACCTGTCCAAGGGCGTGGTCAACAAGGCCGTCACGGACATGGTCGCGGACAACATGGAAGCGGCCGAGGTCACGAACATCTCCGCGGGCACCGAGATCCGCAGCGTCAAGGTCACGGCCCGCGCCGAGGTCAAGATGCTCCTCATGGAGGTCCTGGGCATGACCGACAAGTATGTGGAGGCCAGCGCCATGGCGGGCTTCAACAAGCTTGAGGTGGTCTTCGTCATCGACAACTCCGGCTCCATGAAGGGCACGCCCATCGACCTGGTCAAACGGGCCTCGGCCGAGCTGACCGACCTGCTCATCCCGGACGGGACCACCCCGGACACCAAGGTCGGTCTGGTGCCCTTCCGCGGCAAGATCCGCCTCGGCGAGGCCGTGGACGGGTATCCCAAGGGCTGCATCAACGCGGACGGCTCGCTGAACACCGGCATCAACGAAGAGTTCATGGACGAGTACTACGCCCTGCCCTATTACTATCGAAACTACATTTCCCTGGACACCTGCTCCAGCATCCCGGCCGTCCTGCCGTTGAGCAAGGACAAATACAAGATCGTCTCGGCCATCGACTCCCAGACCGCCACGGGCGCCGCCTCGGGCACGGTCATCTCCGAGGGCATCAAGTGGGGCCGGAACATCCTCACCCCGACACCGCCCTTCACCCAGGCCGGCGACAAGGAGGACTTCCGCAAGATCATGATCGTGCTCACCGACGGCGACACCGAGGACGGCGAGTGCGGCGGCACCTACCGCGCCTCCTACCGGCCCAACAACTACTGGACCAACGCCTACTATGGCATGGGCGTGGACACCGCCCACTGCAACGACGGCGGCGTGCTCAACGCGGACATGCTCGCCGAAGCCCAGGCGGCCAAGGACGCGGGCATCGAGATATTCTCCATCCGCTTCGGCTCCTCGGACAACACCGACATCAACCTGATGAAGGCGATCGCCTCAAGCAAGGAAGGGACCGACGACCACTATTTCGACGCCCCGTCCGTGTACGACATCCCCGACATCTTCAAGCAGATCGGCAAGCAGCTCGGCTGGCGCCTGCTCTAAGGGAGGTTTGAGCCATGCACAAGAACCGCAACAAGACCCGCCGCGCCGGGCTGGCCGCCGTTGAAACGGCGCTGATCCTGCCCATCATGTTCATGCTCGTCATGGCCGTGATCGAAGGCGGCAACGCCGTCTACGCCTACGTGACCGTGCAGAAGGCCGCCCAGCTCGGAGCGCGCTTCGCGGCCACCGGCCGGGGCGCGGACGAAGGCACGCGGCTGAACGACATCATCCAGGCCACCCAGGCCGGACTGACCACCCTGAAACAGTCCAACATCGAGATCTCGGTCCGTTCCTGGCCCGACGTCCAGGCCACCGGCGACGGCATCGACAACGACCCCGGCGCGCCCTGCCAACTGGCCGAGGTGGCCGTGGTCTACAATTATGAACCGTTCACCCCGCTGGTCGCCCCGCTGCTGCCCGAGACCATCCCCCTGCGGGGGTTCGACCGCAAGGTCAACGAACCCTGGAAGCCGTGCGACTGATCCGGATCCGCCATGCCCCCCCAAAAGGCCCTCTCGAGGGCCTTTTTCAGGTCTCTGCCACAGCCCCTGTCAATAATAAGTATTGATATATGCCTTGACCTGCATTAATTTGTGCCTTGGCGTAACGTTAAGAGAACAGATCAAAAGGGGGCCTTGAGCCGTGGACGACTATCCGGCTATTCTCGGTGTATATTCCTTGTCACTCGAAGCCGATGTGGGCACCGGCGGCACCGCCGTCAGACACGACAACGTCACCTACTGGTACGCCCGTCAGCTCTCCCCCGACCAGTTCGAAATCCAACCCCTCAACGCGCACCACGTGCCCTCCGGCGTACGCAGCGTCCTCGGCGAACTGGACTTCCTCCGGCAGTACACCCCAGAACCGACCTACTACCGGGTCCACACGGTCCCGGCACTCGAAACCCTGAAGCGCAAGATCGAAATGGGCCAGGAGGCCTTCGTCAAGGGCGACCTGGACGAGGCCGAGCGCCAGTTCCTCAAGGCCCTGATGATCGACGACAAGAACATCGAGGCCAACTACGGCCTGGGCGAGGTCTATTCCGAGAAAAAGGACTTCGACAAACTCAGGAAAGTGCTGGATACCCTGCTCGGCCTGGACGGGGCATTCTCCTTCGAGTTCCGCCAGAAGTTCAACTCCTTCGGCATCTCCCTGCGCAAGAACGGCCACTACGACGAGTCCATCCGCTACTACGAGAAGTCGCTGGAGATCGTGGATACCGACGAGAACGTCTACTTCAACCTGGCCCGCGTCTACTTCGAAAAGGGGCACAACGATCACTGCGTGAGCAACCTCGAACAGGCACTGAAGATCAATCCCGCCTTTGTCGAGGCGCAGAAGTTCCTCAAATACTGCCAAAAACACGCCTAGCAGCCCCGTCCCCCGCATCCGCACTTTTTTTTCAGGGCAGGCCTTGCCAAGCCCTGTTTCGTATTTATTTATAACATATGTTCATGTGTAATCAGCTCGGCCATTGATGCCGGGCGCATCCAGACCCTTACCCTGGAGGCAGCTATGCCCAACATGGATTATCCCGGACCGTGCCTCTCCTGCATCGATACCAGTTGCGGGCTGTGGGACGAAAACGTCTCCGAGCGCAAGGACGAACGTTCTTCCGACGAGGAAGATCGCGATCGCAACTAGGACCCCTGAACAAACAGATACACCAAAAAAAGCCCCGGACACCCGTCCGGGGCTTTTCTTTTACCGCGCCTCCGGCGGCTGGGGGAAGGGGAAGGAAAACCCTTTGAAAAGGGCTTTTCCTTCCCCTTCCTCCAGACCCCCATCCCCATCCTTTCCGAAACGTTTTAGCGCCGCTTCGCGGGGCGGACCACACAAATATGGGCCGCCGACTCGTGAATGTGTCGGAGGCCCTTCATTCTTTTAAAGCGATTCGGGTGCGCAGCACCCGACAGCGGCTCTCTCTTTTCCCCGTCGTACTTACGTCCTCGGGATAGGCTTTCGAGAGTGGGTCAGCTGTGCATTTTTAAGTGAATTGTTGGCGAGTCTTCGAGCCGTACAAGATCTTATGCCTCAGGTACAAAGCCGGGGGGCTTTCACCGCAGCGTAGCCGTCTACGTGAGGATGAAAGCCCCCCAGGAAAAATGTGCAGATGGCCCGCTATCGGAAGCCGCCCCCCGCTCTACTCCTTCACAGAACCAGCTAACAAGCCGCGTATGAAGTATCTTCCGAGGAAGATGTAGATGGCCAGCACCGGCAACGCCGCCAATATGGAACCGGCCATAGGCAGGTTCCAGGTGACGGCCTGGCCGCCCGCCAGGTTGGCCAGGCCCACGGTGATGGGGTTGGCCGTGTGGCGGGTCAGGCAGATGCCCCACAAAAATTCGTTCCAGATCTGGGTGAACTGCCACAGGGAGGTGACCACGAACCCGGGGATGGACAGGGGGAAGACGATGCGCAGGTAGATGGAGAAGAAGCCCGCGCCGTCCAGCCTGGCCGACTCGATCAGGGCCGTGGGGATCTGGGCGTAGAAGTTGCGGAAGATGAGCGAGGTGATCGGCAGCCCGTAGACGATGTGCGCCAGGATCAGGCCGGGCAGGCCGCCGTACAGGTTCATGGCGCGCAGGGTCTGGAACAACGGGATCAGGATGACCTGGTACGGGATGAACATGCCGAACAGGAACAGGGTGAAGATCACGTCCGAGCCCTTGAACTTCCACTTGGAGAAGACATACCCGTTGAGCGAGCCGAGCACCGTGGAGCCGGCCGTGCCGCAAATGGTCAGTATCAGCGAGTTGATGAAGTC
Source organism: Pseudodesulfovibrio sp. 5S69 (assembly GCF_037094465.1). Classification (NCBI taxonomy): domain Bacteria; kingdom Pseudomonadati; phylum Thermodesulfobacteriota; class Desulfovibrionia; order Desulfovibrionales; family Desulfovibrionaceae; genus Pseudodesulfovibrio; species Pseudodesulfovibrio methanolicus. The sequence goes on along the minus strand of NZ_CP146609.1, from coordinate 1,360,003 downwards.
CGGCCTGAGCTTGGCCAGGGCGTCGGAGAAGCTGGACCAGTTGACCACGGACGGCCATTCCCAGGCCGTGGGCAGGCTGATGTCGGCGGGCATCTTCAGGGCGGTCACGGCCGCCATGTAGGCGGGCATGAGGAAGAACAGGGCCAGCAGGACCAGGGTCCCGTACAGGAACACGGTGCCGAGGGAGAATTTCCGGGCGGTCATCTAGCGCCTCCCCTGCTGGCGGTATTGGCCGACGAGGTAGGGCACGATGAACATGGCCGCGATGAGGAACAGGACGATGGCGATGGCCGCGCCCCGGGAGAACTCGTTGCCGCGGAAGGTGGTCAGGTACATGTTCAGGGCCGGGTGGCCGGTGGCCGCGTTGTCCGGGCCGGTCATGGCGAAGATCAGGTCGAACATCTTCAGCGAGATGTGCGACAGGATGATCACCGCCGAGATGGTGATGGGCTTGAGCATGGGGATGGCCACGTAGCGGTAGTAGCCGACCTGGGACGCGCCGTCGAGCATGGCCGCGTCGCGCAGGTCCTGGGAGATGCCGTTGAACCCGGCCAGGTACAGGGCCATGGTGTAGCCCGAGTACTGCCAGATGGTGGCGATGATGATGCCCAGCGTGGCCAGGTTGAAGCCGTGCTCCTCCTCCATGAACAGGGCGTCCGGAATGAGGCCGCCGAAAATCCAGACCAGAGCCCCGAGCACGATGCCCGGAATGAGCCAGCGCTTGATGGCCTTGCCCTGATCCTTCCTGAGCAGGAACACGCCGACCATGATCAGGATGAAGGCGGCGATGTAGGCCAGGATGCGCAGGATGTCCTGCCAGTTGAAGACCAGGATGGCCGCCTGGCTGGACAGCCACTTGAAGGTCAGCGGCTTGAAACCGAAATATTTGGGCAGGACGTTGACCCCTCCCTGGGGGGCGAGCAGCCAGCGCCAGATGGTCCCGGAGACGATGAAGGACAGTGACATGGGGTAGAGGAAGATGGTCCGCAACAAATCCTCGCCCTTGGGCTTCTGGTCGAGCAGGATGGCGATGAACATGCCCAGGCCCACGGCACCGGCCAGGAGCATGACCGAATAGTAGACCGCGTTGACCAGGTCCTGGCGGAAATTGCCGCCCAGGAATCCGGTGAACAGGTCGATATAGTTCTCCAGGCCGACAAAGTGCTTCTGCGGGTTGAGCGCCATCGCGCCCGAGCCGCCCCAGTCGGTCATGGAGGTCCAGATGGTGTTGCCGATGAACCCGTAGACGAAGACGCCGATGAGGATCATGGACGGCAGAAGCGTCAGGAACGCTTTCAATTTGTCGAGCGAGGCTTCCCGCATAAGCAAGTCCGGTTGGTCGGGCCGGGCCGCGCCGGGTATGCTCCCGGCGCGGCGCGGCTGGTTCATATTCTCAAACTAGATGCCGGCCTTCTTGGCGAGCTGAGCGCACGCCTTGGCAGCGGCCTGGGGGTTCTTGGTCTTCAGGAACATCTCCATGATGGAGGCGAAACCGTTCTTGAAGGTGTCGTTGGCGGCAACGCCGTGAGCCAGGGAACCGACCACGCGGTCGCTGTTCCAGTCCTTGGCCGCGGACTGGGAGTACGCGTTGTACTTGGACAGGTCGGAGTCCTTGCGCGCCGAGATGGAGCCCTTGAGCGGGTTGAAGGCGTCGGAGCCCTGCTTGGAGCCCAGGACCTTCAGCCAGGCAATGGCGTTGGCGCGGTGCGGCGCGCCCTTGGGCAGGCCGAAGGAGTCGGCCAGGAACATGAAGGTGCCGGTGGTGCCGGGAGAGGCGATCCAGCCGTACCCGGTGCCGGGCGCCAGCTTCTTGGTGGTGGACATGTAGCCTGCGGCCCAGTCGCCCATGATGTTGAAGGCGGCGCGGCCGTCAACGACCATGTCCGTGGCCTGCTGCCAGGACAGGGAGGAGGCGTCGTCGTTGGTGTACTGGAGGATCTTGCCGAAGAGCTCCCAGGCCTTGACCACTTCGGGGGAGTCGAAGGACAGCTTGCCGGACCACAGGGCATCCCAGTTGTCCGCGCCCATGGAGGCCAGGGCCACGGATTCCCACAAATGGTTGGCGGTCCAGTTCTGGGCCAGGGCCAGGGGCACCACGCCCTGCGCCTTCAGCTTCGGCGCGATGGCCAGGAAGTCGGCCCAGGTCTTGGGCGGCTCGACGCCCCACTTCTTCAGGTTGGCCGGGATGTACCACATGACGTTGGAGCGGTGGATGTTGACCGGCACGGACCAGATGCCCTTGTCGGTGCCGATCAGCTTGATCAGCCCCTCGGGGAAGACGTCCATCCAGCCCTGCTCCTTGAACAGCGGAGTCAGGTCTTCCATGCGGTCGGCCTTGACCCAGGTGCCGATGAGTTCCTGACCGGCGTGGACCTGGAAGGAATCCGGCGGCTCGCCGCCGAGCATGCGGGTCTTGAGCACGGCCTGGGCGTTGACGCCGGAGCCGCCGGTCACGGTGGCGTTGATGACCTTCACGCCGGGATTCTGTTTCTTGTAGATGTCGATCAGGGCCTCCAGAGCCGGGCCTTCGTCACCGGCCCACCAGGAGAAGATCTCCAGTTCACCCTTCAGATCGCTGGCCTGGGCCGCCTGCGGGGCGCCGATGAGCAGCGCGGCCGCAAACACGATCAACATTTTCGCAAAAGCCTTTTTCATACGTACCTCCTAAAGGTTTGCAAACTCCACGTTAACCAATCAAGTATCAAGCAAATCAAGCGGTTGACAAACCGCAAATTTAATAAATAGCTTCTTTCGTCTCCGGGTCGAACAGGACCATCCGGTCGAACTCGAAGCCGATGGGCACGATCTCGCCGGGGTGGGCCAACACCCGGCCCTCGACCTCGGCAAGGAGTTCGTTTTCGCCGTCCACCACGATCTCCAGATGGGATTGGCCGCCGAGGATCTCGGAGACCACCACCTCGCCGTGGCACATCCACTCCTCGGGCAGCTTCTCGATGCGGTCGCCCATCTTGATGGAGTCCGGGCGGATACCCACGAGCACGGGCGCGCCGTCTTCAAAGGCCCCGCCCTGGCTGTCCACCACCGGGAATTTGGAGGGTCCGGCCTGGACGTAGCGACGGCCGTCTTCCACACGGAAGGTCCCCTCCAGGATGTTCATGGGCGGGTTGCCGATGAACCGGGCCACGAACACGTTGGCGGGCCGCTCGAACACGTCGATGGGCGTGCCCACCTGCTGGATGTACCCGTCCTTGAGGATGACGATGCGGTCGGCCAGAGTCATGGCCTCGATCTGGTCGTGGGTCACGTAGATGGTCGTGGTCGCCAGCTTCAGGTGCATCTTGCGCAGTTCCATACGCATCTGGGTGCGCAACTGGGCGTCCAGGTTGGACAAGGGCTCGTCGAACAGGAAGACGTCCGGGTTGCGCACTATGGCCCGGCCCATGGCCACGCGCTGGCGCTGGCCGCCGGACAGCTCGGACGGCTTGCGGTCGAGGTACGGGGTCAGTTCCAGGACCCTGGCCGCCTCGTCGACCTTGGCGCTTATCTCGTCCGCGCCCTTGCCGCGCATCTTCAGCGAGAAGCCCATGTTGTCGCGCACGGACATGTGCGGATACAGGGCGTAGTTCTGGAAGACCATGGCCACGTTGCGGTCCTTGGGCGAGACCTGGTTGACCAGCCGGTCGCCGATGAACACCTCGCCGCCGGAAATCTTTTCCAGCCCCGCGATCATGCGCAGCACCGTGGACTTGCCGCAGCCCGACGGACCGACCAGGACGATGAATTCGTTGTCCTCAATGTCGAGATCGATACCGTGGACCACTTCCACGTCCCCGTACCGCTTGACCACCTTCTTCAATTGCACGTTCGCCATGTTGACCGTCTCTTTTTGCCTGTGCGCAGTGCTGCGCTACTTCACGAAAAATCTGTACAAGATCGTTTGCCTGTATGCCTCGCCGGGGCGCAGCGTGATATCGGAAAAGGCCGCGTGGGCAGGGGCGTCCACGAACCCCTGGGGCTCAAGGCACAGTCCCGACCTCGCACCATAAACCGCTCCGCCCTTGCCGGGCAACCCTTCCGGGATGTGATTGCCCGAGTAGAACTGGACGCACGGCTGCGTGGTCAGGACCTCCAACCCCCGTCCCGAGACCGGCTCGACCACCGAGGCCGCCGGTTTCATCCCGGCTCGGCCGTCGAGCACGTAGCAGTGGTCGTAGCCGTGCCCGTTGGCAAGGGGCACGGAATCCTGCCGGATGCGCGCGCCGATGGCAACCCCGGCCATGAAATCGAGCGGGGTACCGGCCACTTCGCTCAGGCAGCCGGTGGGGATCAGGTCCCCGTCGGTCTCGAGGCAGCGCCGGGCCGGGATGGTCAGGACGTGCCCCAGGCAGTCCGTGCCCGGCCGCCCGCTCAGGTTGAAATAGGGGTGGGCGGTCAGGTTGACCGCCGTGGGCCGGTCCGCTGCCGCCGAAAAGTCCAGACGCAGTCCGTCCTGTGCCAGGGTGTAGACCGCCGAGACCGCCAGGTTGCCGGGATAGCCCTGATCCCCGTCGCGGCTCTCAAAGGTCAGGACCAGCGCGGGCCCGGCCTCGGTCTCGAGGGGGTCCGCCCGCCAGACCCGGCTGTGGAACCCGCCGGCCCCGCCGTGCAGGTGATGGCGGCCGTTGTTGCGGTCCAGCGCGTACTCCCTGCCGTCCAGGACCAGGCGCGCCCCGCCGATGCGGTTGGCCACCCGCCCCACCAGCCTGCCGAAGCAGCAGCAATCGTTCAGGTAGCCGTCCAGCGTGTCGTAGCCCAGGACCACGTCGGCCATGTCGCCTTCGCGGTCGGGCGCGGTCAGCCGGACCAGGGCGCCGCCGTAGGTGGCGATGTCCGCCTCCATGCCCGCCGCGTTGGCCAGGGTGTACAGCTCCACCGGGGTGCCGTCTCCGGTCGTGCCGAAGGGACGCGAACTCAGTTGCATATTCCCTCCCTCGGGGCGGAACTGCCCCGCACGCGCAGCTCGGTAGCGAGCACCACGGTCTCGGGTTCGAAGTCCGCGCCCTCGTCGAACTGGCGCAGCAGCAGGGACACGGCGGTCCGGCCCATGTCGAAGGCGGGCTGGTGCACCGTGGTCAGGCCCGGCTCGATGAGCGCGGCCACCGGGGTGTCGGAAAAGCCCACCAGGGCCACGTCGTCCGGGATGCGTACCCCGGCCTCCTTGAACCGGGTGTACAGCCCCACGGCCACCGGGTCGTTGATGGCCAGGATGGCCTCGGGCAGCTCGTCCAGGGCCAGGTAGCGTTCGGCCCCGGCCCGGCCGTCCTCTTCGCGGTACCCGCCGTGCAGATGAAACTTCTCCTCCAGCGGCAGGCCGTGGGCCTTGAGCGCGTCGCGGTAGCCCTCGAAACGCTTGCGGTTCAAGGCGATGCCCTCCTGCCCGGCCATGTGCCCGATGCGCCGGTAGCCGGATTGGATGAGATGCTCCACCGCGCCGAAGGAGGCCGCGTAGTCGTCCACCACCACCTTGCCGGTGTCCAGCTCCTCCACCACCCGGTCGAACTGGACCAGGGGCACGTGCTGGCGCATGGCCCGGGCAAGGTGCTCGTAACTGGTGGTCTCCGACGAGATGGCGATGAGCAGCCCGGCCACGCGGTTGGCCACCAGGGCCTGGACGTTGAGGATCTCGCGGGCCAGGGTCTCGTTGGACTGGCAGACCATGATGGTATAGCCGTTGTCGTAGGCGAGCTCCTCTATTCCACTGATGACGTTGGAAAAAAAGTGGTGTCGGATGGCGGGGACGATGACCCCGATGACGTTGCTGCGCTTCTTTTGCAGGGACTGGGCGAGCTGGTTCGGGTGGTAGTGGTACTTCTCGGCCGCCTCGGCCACGCGGCGCTTGGTCGCCGGGCTGATGTCCGGGTGGCCGCGCAGGGCGCGGGAGACCGTGGACGGCGACACGCCCAGTTTGCGGGCCAGGTCCTTGATGGTGAACTGGCTCATGCGCCCCCCTCCCCGTCGAGCATGTCGAGTGCGATGCGCTCGAAACCGGGCCTGCGGACCTTGAGGGGCATGACCGCGCCCCGGCCGAAGAGCTCCTCCATGAACGCCGTGTAGGCTGTGAACCGGTCCTCGGGCACGTAGGCCTGGATGGTCCCGGCGAACCCGCCGCCCTGGATGCGGCACGCGCCCTGCCCGTGCAGGAACCGCTCGGTCAGGGTCAGGGCCAGGGGGATGGGCTGGTCCAGGGGATCGGTGGCCGAGATGCAGTTCTGGAGCAGCCGCCAGGAGGAGTCGCCGGACCGCCGGACCAGATCGAGGAAGTCCTCCATGCGCCCGGCGGCCAGGACCTCGGCCTGCTCGGCGGCGCGGTCCGTCTCCTCGATGAAATGGATGAGCCGGAGCACGCCACGGTCCCCGGCGGCCTCGCGGATGCGCGAGGCGTTGTCCAGGACCGCCTCCACGGTCAGCCCGCGTGCGTGCTCCCGCCCCAGGGCGCGGGCGGCCCGCCCCATCTCGTCCGGGATGGCCGCGTAGTCCGGGGTCAGGTCCGCGTGGCTGCCGCCGGTGTCGACCACGGCCAGCCGGTAGCCGGTCCGTCCGAAGTCGAAGTCCACCTCGTGCATCGCGGGCCGGGCCGGGTCCGCGAAGTCGATGGACAGGATGCCCTGGGCCGCGCAGGAAAGCTGGTCCATGAGCCCGCACGGCTTGCCGAAATAGTCGTTCTCCGCCGCGCGGCCCGCCACGGCCAGTTCCAGGGCCGTACACTCGCCGTCGTTGAACAGCTCGCTGAATATCCGGCCGACCAGGATCTCGAAGGCCGCCGACGAACTCAACCCCGCGCCCATGGGCACCTCGCCGTCCACGCAGGCGTCGAACCCGGCCACCTTGCGGCCGGATTCGGCCAACCCGGCGGCCACGCCGCGGATCAGCGCCATGGAGGTGTCCTTCTCCCCGGACCGGGGGGCAAGGTCGCTCACGTCCACGACGATCTCCTCGTCGAACCCCTTGGATTGGATGCGGACCATGTTCCCGTCGCTGGGCCGGGCAACGGCCAGGCAGTCGAAATGCACGGCGGCCGCCAGGACCACACCCAGGTTGTGGTCGGTGTGGTTGCCGCCCAGTTCGGTCCGGCCGGGGGCCAGGATGAGAGCCGCCGGGCCGGGCCCGACGCGGGATTCGAAACAGGCCAGGAGGTCAAGATAGCGGTCGCGCTGGGCCGCGATGTCCACGGACCGGTACAGCTTGACCAGGATCGGGTCCAGGGCTCCGCGTCGCAGGGCCTCGGCATATGCAGCCGCGGTGTCCATTACGCGTCCTCTCCGTCGCCGGAGCCGTCCATGTAGTGGACCTCGGACTGCTCGCGCAGCCGGGCGGCCGCGGACTCGGCGGTCAGGTCGCGCTGGGGCATGGCCATCATCTCGTAGCCGACCATGAACTTCTTGACCGATTGGGAGCGCAGCAGCGGCGGATAGTAGTGCAGGTGGAAATGCCAGTGCGGGTGGTCCCCGCCGTCGGTCGGGGCCTGGTGGATGCCCATGGAATAAGGGAACGAGGTCTGGAAGAGGTTGTCGTAGCGCACGTTCAGGCGGACCATGGCGTCGGCCAGGTCGCGGCGCTGGGCGGGCGTCATCTCCAGGATGTTCGACAGGTGCGCCTTGGGCAGGATCATGGCCTCGAAGGGCCACAGGGCCCAGAACGGCACCAGGACCGCGAACGAGTCGTTCTCGAAGACGAGCCGCTCGCCACGGGCCAGTTCGGTCTCCAGATAGGTGCAGAGCAGGCACTTGCCCTTGTCGCGCAGGTACTCGGCCTGGCGGCGGTCCTCGACGGCCGGGTACATGGGCACGCTGCGGGTGGCCCATATCTGGCCGTGCGGATGCGGGTTGGAACAACCCATGGCCGCGCCCCGGTTCTCGAATATCTGGACGTAGCCGATGTCCTCGCGCCAACCCAGATGGGCGAACTCGTCGCACCACACGCCGACCACCCGCGCGGCCTGGTCCGTGCCCAGGCGGGCCAGGGTCAGGTCGTGGCGCGGGGAATAGCAGATGACCCGGCAGGTGCCGGTTTCGGCCTCGGCCACCAGCAGGCCGTCCGCCTGGGGAGCGAGCCCGGCCTCGGGCTCCTCGGGCAAAAGCGCCGCGAAGTCGTTGGTGAAGACGAAGGTGTCGGTGTACTGCGGGTTGACCGCGCCGCCCGCCCGCCCGTTGCCGGGGCAGAGGTAGCAGTGCTCGTCGTGGGAAGGCAGGGTCGCCCGGTCGGGCGCTTCCTGCTGGCCCTGCCAGGGCCGCTTGGTACGGTGGGGCGAAACCAGCACCCACTCGCCGGTGAGCTGGTTCAGCCGCCTGTGCGGATGGTCCTCGAAAAACATGCCTTCCCCTCAACCTTTGTGATCGCCCCGGAGAGGAAGAATATCCCGAAACTTCCGCCCTCCGGGCCCTGTGCAAACGGCACCGCAAACGTTGCCGCAAACGTTTGCGGTACACCTGAAAAAAGATCACAGAAACGACACTTTGTCAACTGGGGGAGGAGGAAAATCATCACCGGAAAGAGGGCCACCGCGGTCAGTCCAGGCCGGGATATTCCTGCCGGATCCGGTCGTATCGGCCGCTTCGGCGCAGCGCGCGCAGGCCCGCGTTGAACCGCTCCATGAGCGCCTCGGCAAAGGGCAGGCGGCGGCTGAGGAGGAGGTGATTGGTCTCGGTGAAGATCGGCCGGGGATTGCAGGCGACCTGGTCCGCGTCCCCGTCGTCGATGCGGTTCGCCAGGATGAAGAGGCCCACGGCCTTGTTGCAGGCGTAGACGTCCACCCGCCCGGCGATGAGCATCTTCATGCCCGCCACGTAGCTCCCGACCACGTCGAGCTTGCCCTTGCCGCGGGCCAAAACCTCCTCGAAGGGGAACTCCTCGGCGCTGCCCAGGGTGATGCCCACCCGCAGGTCCCGCACGTCCTCAAGGGTGTGCCAGGTGAAGGGGACATCCCTGCGGTGAAAGAAGACCCTGGCCGACTCGAACACCGGATCGCTGAACAGGAACCGCTTCCTGCGCTCCTCCATGGGCAGCCACCCGGCCGACCCCACGGCGGGACCCTGGGCGGCCGTCTCCAGGGCGCGGCGCCAGGGAAGGAACTGAAAGTCGACCGTGATCCCTTCCAGGGCGAAGCTCTCGCGGACCACGCGGTTGGCGAACCCGCCGCCGGGCAGGGAGGCGGAATAGAACGGGGGCCACTCCCCGCTGGTCAGGACGATGGAGCCGGGAAGGTCCTGGGCCGGGCAGGGGAGCGCCCACAGGAGCAGGCACAGTACCAGCCACGCCATCAGGTGCGCCCGAAACCGCCCGTTCCGGAGGTGCCGTGCCGGTGCCACCCCCTACTCCATTACGCGGCCACCTGGGACAGGACCTGGCCGATCACTGCGGCGGCAAGGATGGAAAAGCACAGCCTCGCCTCGGCCTCACCGAAGCGCACGTCGAGAAAGATCACGTCGTCGTGCTGGTAGCTCGTCCCGGCAACGCCGGTCAGGGGGGGCAGTTCCAGGGTCTCGGACAGGTCGAACTGCAGGGGGATCATGCCCTCGCGCTCCGGCCCCGAGGCGGACTGCGACATCTCGGTCAGCGCCAGGGCCATGGGGCCGCAGGCGGACAGGGCCACGGGCAGATACAGCTGGCCGAATTGGAAGAGGCAGACCTCGTGCTCCTCCAGCAGCGTGGCCTCGGGCGGATCGTACAGGACCTGAAACAGATAGGGGCCCTTGCCTTCAAACTCGATTCTCTTGCCTTGATCGGACACGGTTGCCTCCTAGTCCAGGTACGTACAGCAGTAGTCGGTCACGGTGCGGACCTTGAGGCGGAACTTGGCCTCGCCGGGGACGTTGAAGCTCTGGCCCGCGGCCACGATCACCCAGTCGTCGAAGCCGGGCAGCTGAACGGACAGCTCTCCGGCGGTGATCTCCATGAATTCCGGCTTCTGAGTGCCGAACTCGTATTCGCCGGGCAGCATGATGCCGAGCGTCTTCTCGCTGCCGTCGCTCAAGGTGATGGTCCGGCTGGTGACTTTGCCGTCGAAATAGATGTTGGCTTTCTTCTTGATGGTCACGTTGGCGAATGCGGTCATGCTCTCTCCGGTTGTTGTTGGCTGGTTCGCGGGGATATCCGCGCTTGCGTGGTGACGGATTCCGGTTATACTGGGTGGCGGCAATCACCGTCAACCCTGAGGGAGTCCATGAAGAAAATCCGCATAGGCGTGCTGTCCACCGCCAAGATCGGCCGCACCAAAGTCATTCCCGGCATGCAGAAGGCCGGACGCTGCGAAGTCGCGGCCATCTGCTCGCGCAACGAGGAAGCCGCACGCCGGGCCGCCGAGGAGCTGAATATCCCCAAGGCGTACGGCAGCTACGAGAAACTGCTGGCCGACCCGGACATCGACGCGGTCTACATCCCCCTGCCCAACCATCTGCACGTGGAATGGACCCTCAAGGCCATGGCCCGGAACAAGCACGTGCTCTGCGAAAAGCCCATGGGGCTGAACGACGGCGAGGTCAACCGGGTAATCAACGCCATGGCCCTCAACCCCGAGGTCAAGGTCATGGAGGCGTTCATGTACCGCCTCCACCCGCAGTGGGTGGAGACCAAACGGCTCATCGACGAGGGCGCCATCGGCAAGCCTACCTCGATCCAGTCCTTTTTCTCCTACTTCAACGCCGACCCCGGCAACATCCGCAACAAGGCGGACATGGGCGGCGGCGGGCTCATGGACATCGGCTGCTACCAGGTTTCCCTGTCTCGCTTCCTGTTCGACGCCCAGCCCCGGCGCGTGCTCGGCTGGATGGACAGGGACCCCGAGTTCGCCACGGACCGGACCTTCTCGGGCATGCTCGACTTCGGCGGCAGGCTGTCCGCCTTCACCTGCTCCACCCAACTGGCCCCCTACCAGCGGGTCAACGTCCTGGGCGAAAAAGGCCGCATCGAGATCATCATCCCGTTCAACGCCCCGCCGGACGCGCCCACCGAAATCCTGCTCCAACAGGACGGCGAAACGCGGACCCTCACCTTCGATGCCTGCGACCAGTACACCCTCCAAGGCGAAGCCTTTGCCGAAGCCGTGCTCGACGACAAACCCGCGCCCATCTCCATCATGGACACCTTCGCCAACCAACATACCGTGGACGCCCTGTTCAAAAGCGCCGAAACCGACAACTGGCAAAACTGCTGACCCGTCGTCGCCTCCGGCGGCCAGGGGAAGGAGAGAGGGCACCCTTTGGAAAAGGGCTTCCCTCTCTCCCTTCCCTGGATCCCCGACTCCCTCTCACCCTCCTGAACTTCTTGTGCCGCTTCGCGGGGGCTATAGCTCGTGAAAGCTCGACTTTCTTGCCCTCCCCGGTTCGAAACGCCGCCCTCTCATGTTCACTCAACCCGCGCCCTTCCTGGCGGCGTGGGCAACCGTCCCGAAGCTTTCGCGCCGGGCGGCCTTCCGAGCACCATGGACGCCCGGCGCGAAAGCTTCGGGACGCCGCACAACCGCGCGCAGCCATTCCGCCCGCACACCAGTACGCCCCCGCCCCTCACGCCCTGCCGAAGGCACGCAAGAGTTCAGGAAAGGATCGGGATGGAGTCTGGGAAGGGAAGGAAAGCCCTTTTCAAGGGTTTTCCTTCCCTTCCCAGCCGCCGGAGGCATCTTCCTATTTCGCGGGGATGTAGGTCACGCCGGTGGTGGGCAGCGGCTTGAGCATGCGTTGTTGCCGGACGTATTCGATGAAGGCCTGGGCGTCGACGAAGCCGGTGTCGTAGCTGGACGCGGCGTCTTTGAGGACCGCGTAGCCGTCGCCGCCCGAGGCGAGGTAGGAGTTGGTCACCACGCGATAGGTGCGGGCCGGGTCGAGCGGGGTCCAGTTGCCCTCGAGGTCGAGGGTGTCGACGCACAGCACGCGCTGTCCCTCGGGCCGGCGCATGTCGGCGGTGTAGCGCGCCCCGCCCACGTAGGGGAAGGCGCCCTCGCCGCGGTCCACGCCGGTCTCCAGGGCCTGGCGGACCTGCGCGCCAGTCAGTTCGAGCAGGACCAGGGTGTTGCTGAAAGGCATCAGGGTATAGGCCGTGCCCATGGTGATGTCGCCCTGGTCCACGGATTCGCGCACGCCGCCCGCGTTTTGCAGGGCGATGTCCGCGGGCTCGCCGGTGGCCTTGAGCCGGGCGAGCATGGCCTGGCAGACCAGGGGCGCGATCAGGCTGCCCCGGGGCAGGGGCTCGCCGGTGTCGGTCGTACCGGGCACGCGGATGTGCGGCAGTGGCAGGACGGCCTCGCCGATGACCTCGGTGCGCATGGCCTCGACGCCCTCGCTGAACGGGCCGAGGAACTTGCGCGCGGCCGGGTCGGCGGGCACCACGGCGGCCTCGGGGTTGGTCGCGATGAAGGCGAGCAAATCCTCGCGAGCCGCACCCTTGACCTCGACCTTCTGCCCGGCGTCGTTCTTGCGCTTGAAGCCGTCGGCCAGGATCAGGAGGGGCTTGCCCTCGGCCTTGGTGACGCGGCCGGCGTCGTCGAAGGTCAGGTCCAGGCGGCCGAGCACACGGCCCCATTTCCAGGCCGTGACCACGTACACGTCGTTGCCGTCCGCGCCCTTGACCACCGTGGGATAGGCGCCCGCCGGGCGCAGCCCCATGGCCTCGATGCCGGAGTTGCCGAGCAGGGTGTGCGAATGCCCTCCCACCACGACGTCCACGCCGGGCACGGCCGCGGCCAGGCGCTTGTCCGCTTCGTAGCCCTCGTGGGTCAGGAGCACGATCTTGTTCACGCCGCGCGCCTCAAGCTCGCGCACGATGAGGGTGGCCGCATGAACCGTGTCGGAAAACTTCACGTCGCCGGGGCTGGAGATGAGCTTGGTCTCCGGGGTGATCAGGCCGATGACCCCGATCCGGTCACCGCCGCGCTGAACGATCACGTAGGGCCGGATCCGCGCGGCCAGGGCCGGGACCGCCGACCCGTCCAGGTTGGCGCAGACCACCGGGACCTTGGTGTAGGCGAGGAGCTCGGCCAGGTATGGTGCGCCCCGGTCGAACTCGTGATTGCCCGGCGCAAAGGCGTCGAAGCCGAGCCGGTCCAGGAACTCCATCTCGGGCCTGCCCCCGTACTTCATGTAGTAGAGGCCGCCCTGCACCGCGTCGCCCGCGTGGAGCAGAAGGACGTTGCCATCTTCGGCGCGGACGGCGTCCACCGCGCTCTTCAGGCGCGTCCAGCCGCCCAGGCGGCAGTAGGTTGACGCGCCCTGCGGGGCGATCTTGTCGGCCGTGGCGTCCAGGTAGGAGTGGGAGTCGTTGACGTGCAGCAGGGTGACGTCAAGGGCGCGGGCCGTGACCGGGCAGAATACAATGATGGCGGCCAGGACAAGTCGGGCAAAAGAGCGTATCATGGAAACCTCCGGCTAGTACGGCCTGCGTACCAGCATTCCCGGCAAAATGGAATGGCCGGGAGGGCCCGGCGGGACCGCCGTCCGCTGTGTGAACAATTGTGACAATTCCGAAACGCGCATTGTATTGCGGCGCGTTTTCCCGGTATGGTCGTAACACTCATTCCCAAGGGAGATTTTCCATGAGCAACGACATGACCATCAGCAGATATCTCGACCCCAAGGAGTTGGCCGCCTTCTTCCGCGAGCTGGCCGACGCAGTGGAGAACGGCGGCCACGACGAGTTCGCCTGCGTGGACGACTTCCGCAAGATCAAGATCGGCGTGAAGAACGAATACGGGCAGATCAGCCTCAAGGCCAAATTCAAGGCGGCCAAGCCGTGCGCACCCGACGTCGTTGGCGAGGACGGCGAAATCGTCAAGCCCAAGTACAAGGACCTCAAGAAACGCATGCGCGGCAGCTTCAAGATACTCGTCAAAATGATCCACGACGGCAGCGTGCCGCCCAGGGAGGCGGTGGACGCCTTCCTGGCCGACGCGGCGCTCATGGTCACCTACCCCGGCTACGGGGACGAGTATTACGAGAGCTTCGGCAACGTCTGCGCGGAGTTCAAGACGGCCTTCGATTCCGGCGACCTGGAGAAGATGCACGCGGCCGTGGACGCATTGGTCCACGAAAAGAGCCGCTGCCACGCGAAGTATGATTGAAACACCCGACCCCGGATCATGCCCATGAAACTGATCAAGACCGACCCCAAGACGTGCGACTGCCGGACCATCCCGGTGGAGGTCACCGAGGAGATCACCGAGGCCGATGAAAAGCGGTTCTTCGACGTGGTCTCCACAGACCTCGAACCGTGGCAGGTGGAGCAGGTGATCGCGCCGTCGAACGTGTACGTGCGCCAGGAGGTCCTGCTGGCCGCGCACTGGCACCCGGAGTTCGTGCCCATGGAGCACATCCGCGCCAGGGTGGACGCCATGTTTCCCAACCGCACGGACGAGCTGCTCATCCCCACCCAGCACAACCAGCTCATGAGCCGGGACGGCTACACCGGGGTGGAGGTGGACTGCTTCTCGTCCGGCTTCAACCGCAAGGTGCAGCTCCTGCTGCACTTCGCCAACGAGCGGGTCGAGGACGCGGGCGTACTCAAGTCCATGCTGGCCCACACCTTCAAGTACCGCTCGGGCCAGTTGTTCGAGTTCATGCACACCATCACCAAGCCCGACGAGGCGCGCATCGAGCGGGCGGCCAAGTCCACGGGCGCCGATCGGGAACTTATCGATTTCGTGCGCATCAACGTCTCCAAAGTGGAACAGTTGCTGGACAAGCACTGGACGGATGTGCCGCGTCTGTCGGTCAAGAACAAGCTCTTGCGCAACTGGTTCGACGCCATGCGTTCCGATCTCGGCGACACCGTGGCGGACCGCGTCCAGGCGTATCTCAAGGCGGTCAAGAAGCTGGTCAAGGAGGGGTTCGACCTCTCCTTTTTCTATCGGGCCAGCGAAATCATCGAAGAGGTCCGGTCCTTGGGCGGCTGCATCGTCATCCCCCACCCGGAACAGTTCTGGCCCATCCTGCTGCGCAACTACGACGTGGACGGCATCGAGGTCTGGAACCCCCAATCGCAGGAATACACGGAGTTTCTGATCTCCGTTGTCAACGAACAGAACGCGCGGCGCACGTCCGGCAGGGACAAGCTCATCTTCATGGGCGACGACTGCCACATGGGCGAGAAGACCAAGCCCGAGGAACAGCAGGACCCGGAAAAGGCGGGCCGGGAGATCGGCTACCAGCCGGCCTGGGAGGACCTGCGCATCCGCAAGAAGCTCATCGTCAACAACATCTCCAGACGCTCGGTGATCAAGGAGTACAAAGCCCGCCTGGCGGGATAGGCAGGCAAGGACATCCCATGGCAGAAGAAAAATTCGTATTCGATTCCCTCCAGGACTGCGAGTCCATCAAGGAATTCCTCGAATCCCTGATCGACGGATTCGAGAAGCACTCCATCGACCTGTCCACCAACGGCAACGAAATCCACCTTGCCCCCCAGGGGTTGCTCAATTTTACGGTCAAGGCCAAGAAGAAGGGGGCCGAGAACAAGATTTCCATCAAGGTGTCCTGGAAGGACGCCCCCTCCATCCAGTCGGCCGAAGACGCCTTCCTCAAGGTTCGTTGAGCCCATGATGACATTCGAAGGACTGGACGAGAACTTCAAGTTCATCGTCTTTGAAGTGGAGAACCAGGCCCGCTCGACGCAGAAGTTCATGGACGCCCCTTCCCGGAAGCGGTACGCCAAGATCACCTCCCGCGACGACTACATCGACAACCTCAAGACGATCATCGAGAACAAGTGCTATTCGCGCATCCACTCGGACCAGACCCTGGACAAACGGCAGCTCAACAAGATCCGCGCCATCCAGGTCATCTGCGTGAACCTTGAGAAGATCGCCGACTATTTCGTCAACATCGTCAAACAGATGCAATATCTCGACGACCAGTCCTTCGTGCAGCGCTACGACTACACCGAGGTCTTCGAGATCATGCTCTCCCGGCTGGGCGCCATCCTGGACGCCTACCACCGCGAGGACATGTCCAAGGCCCTGTACATCTGCAAGGCCGAGCCCATGCTCGACGACGTGTACAAGGTCCGCTTCGACCGGGTCATGAACGAGATGGGCATGGGCCGCGACGCCCAATCCCTGGTCACGGTGCTGTTCATCTTCCGCTATTTCGAGCGGGTGGGCGACGCCCTCCTGAACATCGGCGAGGCGATCATCTTCTCCCTGCTCGGCGAGCGCATCAAGATCGAGCAGTTCGAGGCCTTGCAGCAGACCCTGTCCAAGTCCGGATTCAGCGACTCCTTCTCCGACATCGACTTCAGCGCCATCTGGGGCACGCGCTCGGGCTGCCGCATCGGCAAGGTGGAGCAGCGCGAGGCCGAGCTGACCTCGGAGGAGAAGAAGCAGGGGTCCATCTACAAGGAGGGCAACCTGGAGAAGATCCGCAAGGAGCGGGAGTCCATCCAGCGCTGGAAGCAGCTCTTCCCGGACCTGGTGGCCGACATCTACGGCTTCCACGAGGACGCGGACAAGGGATCCATGCTGGTGGAGTTTCTCAACGGCTGCACCCTGGACGAGGTCGTCCTGTCCGGCGACGACGAGTTGATCAGAAACGCCCTGTTCATCCTGGAAAACACGGTGCTCGAGACCTGGACCAAGACCATGGTCGAGCTGCCCATCAAGACCAACTACATGTGGCAGATCCAGTCCCGGCTGGAGGGCGTGCTCCAGACCCACCCCGAGTTCTGGCGCGCCCCCAAGTCCCTGGGCGGGTCCGAGGTCCGCTCCACCGAGGCCCTGCTCTCGGCCTGTGCCGACGCCGAGGACGAGCTGGAAGCGCCCTTCTCGGTCTTCATCCACGGCGATTTCAACATCAACAACGTGGTCTACAACCACGAGGCCCAGCAGGTACACTACATCGACCTGTACCGCTCGCGGGACTTCGACTACATCCAGGACGCCTCGGTGTTCATGGTCTCCAACTTCCGCATGCCCATCTTCGACAGCTACCACCGGCAGCGGATCAACTCGGTCATCAAGCATTTCTACGGGTTCATCCGGGAATTCGCCCAGCGGCACGGCGACCGCACGGTCCAGGCCCGGCTGGCCTTCGCCCTGGCGCGCAGCTTCTACACCTCCACCCGGTTCGAATTGAACTTCAAGTTCGCCAAGGAGATGTACAACCGGTCCATGTTCCTGCTGGAAAGAATCGATCAATACCGGGGCGGGACCTGGGAGCAGTTCTCCCTGCCCGAGGACGTCCTCTACTACTAGGCAAGCAAGGAGCCGTTTCGTGAAGATAGGAGTCATAGGCATCGAGGGCGGCTGGTCCTCCGAGAAACTGGCGGACACCGTGGCCGAAAAGACCGGCGGCGAGCGCGTGCTCATCAACATGGAGGACGTGCGCCTGGACCTGCCCTCGGGCAACGCATACTACAACGGCCACAACCTGATCGACTTCGACGCCCTGATCATCAAGAAGATCGGCGCGCGCTACTCCCCGGACCTCCTGGACCGGCTGGAGGTGCTGCGCTACCTGCACGAGCGCGGGCTGAAGATATTCAGTTCGCCCTACGCCATCCTGCGCGCCCTGGACCGGCTGTCCTGCACCATCTCGCTCCAGCTCAAGGACATCCCCATGCCGCCCACGACCATCACCGAGTCCGTGGACCAGGCCCTGGTGGCGCTTGAAAATTACGGCGAGGCCGTGTTCAAGCCGCTGTACACCTCCAAGGCGCGCGGCATGTCCGTGCTGAAAGACGGTCCGGACGCCCGGGCGGCCATCGAGGAATACCGGGCGGAAAACCCGATCATGTACATCCAGAAGACCATCGACCTGGGCGACCTGGACCTGGGCATCGCCTTTTTGGGCGGCGAGTACCTGACCACCTACGCCCGGTGCAAGACCAACGGGGCGTGGAACACGACCACAGCCTCGGGGGGCAAGTACCGGCCCTACGAGCCCGCGCCGGAGATCATCGAGCTGGCCCGCAAGGCGCAGGCCGACTTCAACCTCGACTTCACCTGCGTGGACGTGGCCATCACCGACGACGGCCCGTACGTCTTCGAGGTCTCCGTGTTCGGAGGCTTCCGGGGCATCCAGGAAACCAGCGGCATAGACGCCGCCGCGCGCTACGTGGACTACGTCATGGAGAAACTGCAATGAAGCTGACCGGCACGACCCGCAGGGAGCTGGCCGAGGCCGTGAAAGTGGCCTGCCCGGCCGACCGCGAACTCTTCCTCGACCTCGGCGGCTGCCGCATCCGGGTCCTGAGTTCCACGGACGCACTGAACGACGCCCTGGCCGACTATTTCAAGGAATTCCTCACCGGCAAGGGCGACCCGCAGATCGTCGTCTCGGCCCACGAGGCCCCGGCCCCGGAATGCAACCTGGCCTTCAAGGTCAAGCAGCCCGACCCCGGCAAGACCAAGATCAAGGAGGAGTGGGTTGACCTGCCCGACGGGCGCATGGTCCGCAAGCGGTTGACCGGCATGCACTTCCTGTTCGGCCGGGGCGAGAACGTGGCCGTGGGGCCGTGCCTGGAGAACGCCAACCAGGTCATCAATTTCGTCAACAACCGGTTCATCGAGTGGAAGCTCAACCAGGGCGGGTTCCTGGGCCACGCGGCCGGGGTGCGCTCGGGCGGACGCGGCATCTCGCTCGCCGGATTCTCGGGCGCGGGCAAGTCCACCCTGGCCCTGCACCTGATGAGCCGGGGCACGACCTTCATCTCCAACGACCGGATCATGGTCGAGCCGAACGGCGAGGGGCTGGTCATGTTCGGGGTGGCCAAGCAGCCTCGCATCAACCCCGGCACGGCCCTGAACAACCCGGACCTGCACTGCATCGTGGAGCCGGGCCTGCGCGAGAAGTTCCTGTCCATGCCCCAGGACGAGTTGTGGCAACTGGAACACAAGTACGACGCGCTCATCGACGAGTGCTACGGGCCGGGCCGGTTCGAGCTGCGCTGCCCCATGGACGCGCTGGTCATCCTCAACTGGCAGCGGGACGATTCGCCCATGCGCGCACGCCTGGTGGACCCCAGGGACCGCACCGATCTTCTGCCCGCGTTCATGAAGTCCACCGGGCTGTTCTACCTGCCCGACGATCCGGCGCGCCGGGACGATCCGTCCGTCGAGGCCTACGCCGACCTGCTGGCCCGGACGAATCTCATCGAAATCTCCGGAGGCGTGGACTTCGACCGTGCTTCCGATGTATGCTTGCATTTCATGGAAACCGGCCGCCTCCCGGCCAACTGACGGAGCGGACAGTGCGCATTCGAGTCACCAGGGACGTCACCATCCCGGACCCCCGCAAGCTTGAGCAGTTCAGGCGGGCTCCCGAGCTCGGGCCGTCCGTGCTCTTCTTCAGCGGCGGCACGGCCTTGCGCGACACCTCCCGAGAACTCATCCGCTACACCCACAACTCCATCCACCTGATCACCCCGTTCGACTCGGGCGGCAGCTCGGCGATCATCCGCGAGGCCTTCGCCATGCCCGCCGTGGGCGACATCCGCAACCGGCTCATGGCCCTGGCCGACCAGTCCATCAAGGGCAACCCCGAGATATACAACCTGTTCACCCACCGGCTGCCCAAGGACGGCGACCCCAAGGCCCTGCGCGCCGAGCTGGACGCCATGGCCGCCGGGGTGCACCCCCTGGTCCGGCGCATTCCGGACCCCATGCGCAAGATCATCCGCAACCATTTCTACGAGTTCCTGGAGCGCATGCCCGCGGGCTTCGACCTCAGGGGCGCGTCCATCGGCAACCTGGTCCTGACCGCCGGATACCTGTCCAACCGCCGCCAGCTCGACCCGGTCATCTATCTCTTCTCCAAGCTGGTCCAGGTCTGCGGCGTGGTGCGCCCGACCGTGAACAAGGACCTGCACCTGGCCGTGCGCCTGGCCGACGGCGAGACCATCGTGGGCCAGCACCTGATAACCGGCAAGGAGGCCGCCCCGCTCGCTTCGCCCATCGAGGACATCTGGCTGACGCCCTCGCTCGGTTCGACGGAGCGCGTCCACACGTCCATCCGCAACAAGATCAGGGATTGGATCGGCAAGGCGGACCTGATCTGCTACCCGCCGGGCAGCTTCTATTCCAGCGTGGTGGCCAACCTGCTGGCCGACGGCGTGGGCCGGGCCGTGGCCGCCAACACCTGCCCCAAGATATTCGTCCCGTCCACGGGAATCGATCCCGAGACGCCGGGCATGTCCGTGGCCGACCGGGCCGAGGTCCTGTGCCGCTACCTCCGGACCGACGCCGGAGCCGGCGACGGCGAGGTCCTGGGCTACATCCTGGTGGACGCCAGGCACGGCGAATACGTGGGCGGGATCGACAAAAAACGACTCGAAGAGTGCGGTTTCACGGTGATAGACGGGTCGCTCGTCACGGACCGGAGCGGTTCGGACATCGACGGGCGCGTCTTGAGCGAATTTTTGCTGTCGCTTTGCTGACGGCCAACCGAAAGGAGGTTGCGAACGTGGAAAAGCAGAAGATCAGTGTCAAGAAGGTTCTGGAATACAAGGATGCCGTGTCCTACATCGAGGACCTGGCCAAGAGCTTCCGGTCCGGCACCGTCGTGCTGGAGAGCGGCGAGGAACACGTGGTCATGAAACCTTCGGCCCAAGTGGCCATCAAGGTCGAGGCCAAGGTCAAGAACGACAAGCAGAAGATCGGCTTCGAACTGAGCTGGAGCGAGGCCTCGGGCGCAGAACTGAAGATCGGCGACACGCAGCCCGAGACCGTGCCCGCCGTCCAGCCCGAGGGCGGCGCACCCGCGGTGCAGCCCGAGGCAAAGCCTCCGGCGGCCAAGGAACCCGCCATGGCTCCCGCCAGGACCGAAGCGGCCAGGACGCCCGCCAAGACCGCCTCCGAAGTCCCGGCCAAGGCCGAGGCCAGCCCCAATCCCGAAACCAAGGACGCCGCGCCCAAGAAGGCAGCAGCCCCCAAAGCCGCCGCCCAAAAGACCGCGACCAAGAAGGCACCCGCCAAGAAAAGTGCGGCCAAGAAACCCGCCGCCAAGAAAGCACCGGCCAAATCCGCCGGGAACAAATAACACACGGCGCCCAGGCGCATTGTGGAGAAACGACCATGACAGAAATACACGACCCTTGTTTCGAATGGACCGAGGTAGTCGACCTGTTCGGCATTAAAGAGGAGAATCCCGAGATGCTCGATGCCGAGCGCGACAGAATACTCGAACGGATCAACGCCCTGACCTACCGTTACGGCCGGGAATACGTCATCAAGAAGATAACCCTGCAGACCACGCACTAGCCACCCCCCGGAGTCTCATGCGCACTATCGCCGTTTTGAACCAGAAGGGAGGCGTGGGCAAGACGTGCACCGCCGTGAACCTGGGAGCCGCCCTGGCCCGCCAGGACCGGCGCGTACTGCTCCTGGACCTCGATCCCCAGGCGCACCTGACCTACTCCCTGGGCATCATGGCCCACGAACTGCCCCGGACCATGGGTGCGGTGCTGATGCGCGAATGCCCGCTCGAAGCCGTGACCATGGAGGTCGGATCGCTCAAGGTGGTCCCCGCCTCCGTGGCCCTGGCCGGGACCGAGGTGGATCTGGCCTCGGCCACGGACCGCGAGACGCGGCTGCGAGACGCCCTTGCCCAGGGCCAGGACTATGACTTTGCCATCATCGACTGCCCGCCCAACCTCGGCATGCTGACCCTGAACGCCATGGTCGCGGCGGGCGAACTGCTCGTGCCGGTGCAGCCGGAATTCCTGGCCCTGCAATCGCTCGGCAAACTCATGGAAACGGTCAAGGCCATCCGCAAAGGCTGGAACCCCGGCCTGGCGCTGTCCGGGATTCTCATGACCCGCTACCAGCGCACCCGCAAGCTCAACCGGGAGATCCGGCGCAAGATCAAGGACTACTTCGGCGACGCCCTGCTGGAAACGACCATACGCGACAACATTTCCCTGGCCGAGGCGCCCAGTTTCGGCAAGGACATCTTCACCTACAAACCCCGCAGCCACGGGGCCGCCGACTACCGGAACCTGGCCCTGGAACTGCTCCGCAGAGGTACTCCATGAGCGACGAGAGACTCGGGACCAATCCCCTGGACTGGGTCACCCCCGACGCGGCTCCGACAGCGGCCCCCCGGACACAGGAACCCCGCCCGTCCGGCCAAACCACCCAACCCGCCCCGGCCTGCGCCGCGAAAAACGCCGAACCGGCCGCCCCGCGCACACCCTTATTCCAGGCCGCCAAAAGCAACGAGGAGATGACTATGGGCAAAGGCAAGATCAAGATCGAACAGACCATGGATACGCCCCAGGTGATCGCCTACCTCAAGGACCTGGCCGACTCGCTGGAATCCGGCGTCATCCGTGCCGAAAACGAGGAAGGAACCCTGGTCCTCGGCGTGCCCGACACCATGCAGGTGGAACTCAAGCTCGCCCGCAAGAAGAACAAGGCCAAATGCGAAATCGACCTCGAATGGCTCGACGACGGCTCCCAGGCCGAATCCCTCAAAATCTCCGGCGACTAGCCACCACCATGTGATAACCAAAGCGGCCCGGCACTGTCGTGCCGGGCCGCTTCGTTGCGCCTCCGGCGGCCGGGGAAGGGAGGAAAACCCTTTGAAAAGGGTTCTTCCTCCCTTCCCCGGACCTCCATCCCTCCTTCTCCAAGCCTCTTATAGCCGCTTCGCGGGGTGCTTCCACCTTTTCCTGCCATGCTCTCCTCGACTTCCCTGCCTGGAGCGCCTTTAGGACAAAGCCCCAAGCAGCGGCTCTCCTCCCTCCCCAACTCAGGCGCAACCGGCCCTCTTTGGAGCGATTCGGGTGCTCCCGGCACCCGACAGCGGCTCTCTCCCTCCCACGCCCCGCGTAACCCTCCCTCTTTGGAGCGATTCGGGTGCTCCCGGCACCCGACAGCGGCTCTCTCCCGCGCTGGCACGGATCAAGGCTTTCGAGAGTGGGCCAGCTGTGCATTTTCTTCCGGGGGGCTTTCACCGCAGCGTAGCCGTCTACGTGAGGATGAAAGCCCCCCGGAAAAAATGTGCAGATGGCCCGCTATCGGAAGCCGAACGCGCTCCGACAAGCGTAAAAAAAGGGCCCCGGCAACACCGGGACCCTTGTTTTTACGCTTGGCAGGAGCGCGCTTACTTGATGAAGAGCATTTCCTGGTAGCTGGGAAGCGGCCAGAGATCGTCGGCCACGATGCCTTCGAGGCTGTCGGCCACTTCGCGAACGGCGAGCATGGCGGGCAGGGTCTTTTCAACCTTGTACTTGGCGTCTTCCTCGACGGTCTTGAAGTCGTCCTTGGCCACGATCTTTTCCAGAGCCACAATGCCCTGCTGGAGGTCACGCAGCTTGTCGGTGACTTCCTGGAGCAGAATGGTGCGGGGCTCGATGCCGGCGGCCTTGATGGACGCGGCGACCTGGGCCAGTTCGCCCTGGTAGCGGATGGCGGCGGGCAGGATGATGGTCTTGGCGACCTTCACGGTCAGCAGGGACTCGGTGACGATGTGCTGGCAGTACTGCTCGTGGTAGATCTCGTAGCGGGAGTGCAGTTCGTCCTTGGACAGGACGCCGTACTTCTCGAAGACCGCGACCACGTCCTTGTCGATGATGGCGGGCAGCGCGTCCGGGGTGGTCTTCAGGTTGGGCAGACCGCGCTTGGCGGCTTCCTTCTGCCAGGCGTCGGCGTAGCCGTCGCCGTTGAAGATCACGTGGCCGTGCTTTTTCATGATGCCCTGCAGGACCTTCTGGCAGGCTTCCTTGAGGCCGGCCTTCTTGCCGCCGGTGATCTTGGTGATCTCGTCGGTGATGAAGTCCAGGGACTCGGCCAGGATGGTATTCAGGGCCACCTGGGCACCGGCGATGGACTGGTTGGAGCCGACCGCGCGGAACTCGAAGCGGTTGCCGGTGAAGGCGAACGGGGAGGTGCGGTTGCGGTCGCCGGAGTCCATGGGCAGCGGGGGCAGGGTGTCGACGCCGAGCTCAAGGCAGCCCTTGGACTTGCAGCCCTTGAGGTCGCCGAGTTCGATCTGGTTGAAGATCTCGGCCAGCTCTTCACCCAGGAAGATGGAGATGATGGCCGGCGGGGCCTCGTTGGCGCCCAGGCGATGGTCGTTGCCGGCAGAGGCGACCACGGCGCGGAGCAGCTTGGCGTATTTTTCCACGGCGCGGATGGTGGCCGCGGTGACCGCCAGGAACTGCATGTTCTTGTGCGGGGTGTTGCCCGGGGAGTACAGGGACCCCTGGGAGGGGGTGGAGATGGAGTAGTTCAGGTGCTTGCCCGAGCCGTTGATGTTGGCGAACGGCTTCTCGTGCAGCAGGCAGGCCATGCCGTGCTTCTTGGCCACGGACTTCAGGGTGGTCATGACCATCTGGTTGTGGTCGGTGGCCAGGTTGGACTGCTCGTAGACCGGGGCGATCTCGAACTGGCCGGGGGCCACTTCGTTGTGGCGGGTCTTGACCGGCACGCCCAGCTTGTACAGCTCACGCTCGACCTCCATCATGAAGGAGAGCACGCGGCGCGGGATGGCGCCGAAGTAGTGGTCGTCCAACTCCTGGCCCTTGGAGGGCTTGGCGCCGAACAGGGTTCGGCCGCAGACCATCAGGTCGGGACGGGCGAAAAAGAAGTTGCGATCGACCAGGAAGTATTCCTGCTCCGGACCGGCGTTGGACACGACCATGGAGCCGTCGTCGGCGCCGAACAGCTTGAGGAAGCGGCGTCCGGCCTTGTTCAGGGCCTGGTTGGCGCGCAGCAGCGGGGTCTTCTTGTCCAAGGCGTGGCCTTTCCAGGAGACGAAGGCGGTCGGGATGCACAGGAAGGTGCCGTTGGGGTTTTCGAGGATGTAGGCCGGGTTGGTCATGTCCCAGGCGGTGTAGCCGCGGGCTTCGAAGGTGGCGCGCAGGCCGCCGGACGGGAAGGAGGAAGCGTCGGGCTCACCCTGGATGAGCAGCTTGCCCTCGAATTCGGCGATGGCGCCGCCCGCGCCGTCGGGGTTCAGGAAGCTGTCATGCTTCTCGGCGGTCAGGCCGGTCAGCGGATAAAAGACGTGGGTGTAGTGCGTCGCGCCCTTGCCCATGGCCCATTCGCGCATGGCGGCGGCCACCGGACCGGCCACGGAGGGGTCCAGCTTCTCGCCGTTCATCTTGGTCTTCATCAAGGACTTGTAGACTTCCTTGGGCAGCATGGCCTTCATGACTTTTTCGTTGAAGACATTGGAGCCGAAGATTTCGGACGGGGTCGTCTCCGCGAAATTCAGGGTCTCGATGCTGGGTTGGTAGTTGGTCACCGCATTGATTGCGTTCTGACGAGTCTGGTATCCGCTCATGTAATACTCCTTCAGGCATGTAAATATGGGTTTTCCGGCGTCCGGCCGGGCCAAGGGGCGCCTGACCCTTGTAGTCTAGACGCCCTTTATACCAAGTTATATGCCAAACAATGAAAATGCCGTATATCCAGACAGATACGCTGAAGCCATTTTCGGACGACGCGCTTTTTACTACGAAAATGTAGTTTCACCCCGGTTTTTCGCCCTTTCACCATGACATTTTTGTGAAAAAAAACACATTTTTTCACAACCATGTCATTTCATTCCCAAAGTCCTTGACGGAAATGGAAAGAAAAAAAATACGTAACCTTGGGCACTTCGGAGAAGCCGGCAGGCCCGGCGGAGCGGTCCGCGGGAAAAGCACAAAATGGTATCCGGGCCCTCCCGGGCCGATACCGCCCGGACGGGGTCAGAACGGAGCCGGGGAGACGAATTCCAGGGGGGCGCGGGTAACCGGGTGGCGGAAGCGCAACAGCGAGGCGTGGAGCTTGAGCTGGCCCGGTCCGGTACCGGTGCCGTAAAGGCGGTCGCCCACGATGGGGAAGCCCAGCCCCTTCTCGTGGGCCGAGTGCAGTCGGAGCTGGTGGGTCCGGCCGGTGTGCGGCATGAATTCCACACGGGTGCGGCCGTCTTCCACGGAGAGCTTGCGCCAGCGGGTCACCCCGCGCTTGCCGTTCACCGGGTCGTAGACCTGGTACGGGCGGTTGTCCGGGTCCAGGCGGAACTTCAGCTCGATGGTCCCGCCCTGCCCGTCGACCACGCCGTCTATGAGCGCGATGTACCGCTTGCCCACCAGCCGGTCCATGAACTGGCCGGACAGGTCGCGGTGGGCCTCGGCGGTCAGGGCCAGGGCGAGCAGGCCCGAGGTGTCCTGGTCCAGGCGGTGGACCGAGGGCTGGTCGATGCAGCCGGGGTAGCGGGCCTTGACCCGGGCGACCACGCAGTCCTGGTTGGCCTCGCCCTTGCCCGGCACGGACAGCAGGCCGGACGGCTTGTCCACGACCACGAGGACGTCGTCCTCGTAAACCACGTTCAGCCCTTCGGGAATGTTCACGCGCCCTCCAGGCCGCAGAGCATGAAGCCGAGGATGCGGCCGCACTTGTCCAGGCAGGACGGATAGAACCGGCCGTGCTCGCGGGTGCCCGAACGGTTGGTCCGGCCGAAGTAGAACTCGGCCAGCCCCTGCGGGGTGAGGCCGTGGGTGGCGGCATAGCCGAGCAGCTTGGGCGCGCAGCAGTCGCCCGTGCCCGTGGGCGCGTTCCCCTCGGGGTGCACGGCCAGGGGCAGGGGCACGGTCTCGCCCCGGAAATTGGGCAGCCGGTACATGGCGTGGATCTCCTGCATCAGGGTCGCGGACGCTTGCCTGCGCTCGCGGACGAGCCGGTCGCGGGCGGGCGACGCCGGGGGCAGCCCGTCGATCTCGCGGCCCAGGGCCTTGATGCGCTGCTCGGCCTCGAGGGTGTCCCGCCGGAACCGGGCAGTATCCACGAGCGGGGGGGCCCAGCCGTCCACCTCCCAGACCCCGTCGTACTGGCCCGAGAACGCCTTGAGCACAACGGTTTCACCCTGCGCGTCGCGGGCCGCGAGCACGCCGAACATCTGCCCCCCGGCCTGGCCGTGCAGATACTCCGTGGAGAGCCTGGGATCCGGCTCGGGAGCATCGAAGTCGATGCGCCCTTCGGCCTCCATGCGTTCGAACAGGTCGAGCGCCGGGCCGCGCGCCGGGCCGACCGGCAGGGTGTGCTCCCGGCCGCAGCGGACGCACCAGCCCCGGCAGGCGACGGCGGGGTCGAACTCCCCGGCGGGACGGATTGATGTGGATTGCATGATGAAAACGCCCCGCCGCCCTTGGGCGGCGGGGCGGATCTGTCGATGGGGGGGAAGTGCGCTCGCCCTACTTGAGATTCAGGCCGGCGGCGCCGCGAAACTCCACGGAGACGATCTCGTATTCGATGCGTCCGCGCGGGGCGTCCACGATGACCTCGTCGCCCTCCTCCTTGCCCAGGATGGCCTGGCCCATGGGGGAGAGCACGGAGATGGAGCCCTTCTTGTGGTCCGCGTCGTCCGGGCCGAGCAAGGTGAAGGTGCGCCGTTCCTCGGTATCGATGTCCTCCACCTCCACGGTGGCCCCGAAGATGGCCCGTTCGCCGGAGAGGGTGTCCAGGTCGAGCACGTCGAACAGCGGCATGTGCGAATTGATGTAGGTGATGCGGGCTTCGAGCATGCCCTGCCGCTCGCGGGCGGCGTCGTATCCGGCGTTCTCGGAAAGATCACCCTCGGCGCGCGCTTCCGCAATGGCCTGGATGATGGCCGGCCGCTGGGCCTTCAGATCTTCCAATTCCTGGGAGATCTTCTCAAATCCCTGTTTCGAAATGGGAATGCGATCCATGGTCAAAAAACCTCTCTAAAGTGTATTCTCAGCCGGGAAGTAAAAAAGATACAGGCCGCGCGGCAATCCTTGAAAAAGCTGCGCGGCTGCATGTTCGTCAATCCAACTGACTGCTTGTTCAAATAGAACATCCGAACGCCATGGTCAAGTGGGCCGCTTCTCCCCCGCGTGGAGCGCGCCGGGCGGCCGTACATATCCTTAATCGAAACAACAAGCTGTTGACACGACCCCGGCTTCTAATCCAAGAATAGACTTTTGCGGGAGTCTCGGCTACACCGGTCCCGCCGCTTTTTTGCCGACCCGAGGAGGCCGGAATACCACAAACGCCCGCCGCGCTCCGCTTTCGCGTACCGGGCACTGAACCCTGGAGGATGAGGATGTTTCGTTTTCGTTCCCTGGCGGCGCTGCTCTTGAGCGTCTGCCTGCTTGTGGCTTTTGGCTGCTCATCCGAGCCCAAGAAGGAAGAGGCCAAGACCGAGGCCCCCGCCCCGGCTCCGGCCGAAACGCAAAAAGAGGCCGCCAAGCCCCTGACCCTCGGCCTGATCCTGGTGGGCCCATACAACGACAAGGGCTACAGCCAGGCCCAGTATGAGGGCGGCAAGTACGTCGAGGCCCACATGAGCGGCGCCAAGCTGATCTACCTCGACAAGGTCAACCCCG
This sequence comes from Pseudodesulfovibrio sp. 5S69, assembly GCF_037094465.1. NCBI lineage: Bacteria > Pseudomonadati > Thermodesulfobacteriota > Desulfovibrionia > Desulfovibrionales > Desulfovibrionaceae > Pseudodesulfovibrio > Pseudodesulfovibrio methanolicus. The sequence goes on along the minus strand of NZ_CP146609.1, from coordinate 1,331,749 downwards.
CCGACCGTCCCGGCCTGACCATTCCGCAGGTGGCCGACGACCTGATCGAAAAGGGCGCTGACCTGATCATCGCCGGTTCCGACGACATGAAGGACGGCATCCTCGAAGCCGCCGCCCAGCACCCCGACAAGATTTTCGTCCACGCCTCGGGCGACTCCGCCTGGACCGGCAAGGCCCCGGCCAACCTGGGCAACCTGTTCGGCAAGATGATCTACGCCAAGATGCTCGCCGGGTTCACCGCGGCCATGACCACCCAGACCGGCAAGATCGGCGTGGTCGGCCCGCTGATCAACGACGAGACCCGCCGCCTGATGTCCGCCGCCTACCTCGGCGCGCGCTACGCCTGGACCGAGGTGCGCGGCAAGGATGCCAAGGACCTGACCTTCAACGTCAAGTGGATCGGCTTCTGGTTCAACATCCCCGGCGTGACCGCCGACCCCACCCAGGTGGCCGGTTCCCTGTATGACGATGGATACGACGTGGTCATCTCCGGCATCGACACCCCGGACAACGTGGTCGTGGCCAAGCAGCGCGCCGACGCGGGCAAGAAGGTCTGGGCCCTGCCCTACGACTACGAGAAGGCCTGCGAGGGCCAGGGCGGCATCTGCCTCGGCGTGCCCTACTTCAACTGGGGCCCGATGTTCCTGAAGCTGGCCAAGTCCGTGGCCGACGGCTCCTACAAGCCCGGCTTCGAATGGGTCGCCCCCTACTGGGCCGACATCAACAACCCCGACAAGTCCCCGGTGGGCTTCATGCCCGGCCCCGGCATGTCCGCCGATACCAAGGCCGCGCTCGACAAGTTCATCGCCGAACTCGGCTCCGGCAAGCTCGACCTCTTCACCGGCCCGCTCAACTACCAGGACGGCACCCCGTTCCTGAAGGCCGGCGAAAAGGCCACCGACAAGCAGATCTGGTACATGCAACAGTTGCTGCAGGGCATGGAAGGCCTGTCCTCCCCCGAATAGGGATGATCGTCCTCAACGACATACATAAGCACTACGGCCGGGTTCGGGCCAACGACGGCATCAGCCTGACCCTTGAACCCGGCCGCATCTATGCCCTGGTCGGCGAGAACGGCGCGGGCAAGTCCACGCTCATGCGCGTGCTCGCCGGGCACACCCGGCCCACGTCCGGCGAGCTGACCATGGGCGGCGAGACCCTGACCTACCTGACCCCGGCCCTGGCCAGGGAAAAGGGTGTGGGCATGCTCTACCAGGACCCCCTGGACTTCCCGGCCATGCCCGTGTGGGAGAACTTCCAACTCGGCGCGCCCAAACGCAGCAAGAAGGAAGTGATCGACATCATCGGCGAACTCTCCTTCCGCCTGGACGCCTGCTTCCTGCCCGACGAGCCGGTCTCCAGCCTGACCGTGGGCGAGCGCCAGCTCCTGGAGCTTTTGCGCCTGCTCGATCTGGGGGCCACCACCCTGATCCTGGACGAGCCGACCACCGGCATCACCCCGGAGCAGAAGCAGGACCTCTTCGACCTGCTCATGAAGCTGGCCCGCGAAGAGGGCCACACCATCGTGCTCGTCACCCACAAGCTGTCCGAGGCCTTCGAGATGGCCGACTCCATCTTCATCATGCGCCAGGGGCGGCTGGTCTCCACCCTGACCCCGCCCTACGACGAGCGAGAGCTGGTCCAGCTCATGTTCGGGGAGGCCGCCGACGGCGAGGTGGAGCCCCTGCCCGAGCTGCCCCCGGCCACCGATACGCCGCGCCTGGACATGCACGACGTGCTCTTTGCCGGTCCCAAGTACTCCATGGGCGGACTGAATTTCACGGCCAGGCCCGGCGAATGCATCGGCCTGGCCGGGCTCGACGGCTCGGGCCAGGAACTCTTCCTGCGCGGCCTGTGCGGCCTGGACCGCATGCCCGGCGGCGCCTTCGACCTGGACGGGACCCGCTTCGCGTCCAACGACTTCCGCGCCCTGCGCAGGGCCGGGGTCCAGTTCGTGCCCGCCGACCGCCTGGGGCTCGCCCTGTTCCCGGACCTGAACCTGATGGAGCACATCACCCTGGCCTTCCCGGGCAAATCGGGCGACCTCGGCGATTTCTACCGCTCCCAGTGCGTGGACAAGTTCAATCTCCAGGCCCACCCGGAGACCCACGCCGTGGAGCTGTCCGGCGGCAACCAGCAGCGGCTCCTGCTCTCGCTCATCCCGGACGAGACCAAACTCCTGCTCATGGAGCACCCCACGCGTGGCCTGGACGCGGGCTCGGCCCGGCAGGTCTGGAACCACCTGAAGCGGCGCTGCGCGGACGGGGCCACCCTGATCTTCTTTTCCCCGGACCTGGAGGAGGTGCTCGAACACAGCCACCGGGTCATCGTCTTCTACGACCGGACCCTGGCCGCCGTGGTCGAGGGCGACGACATCTCCATGGAGGTGGTCGGCGCGCTCATGGCCGGCAAGCGGTACGACGAGCTCAAGGAAGGTGCGGCATGAACCGCGACTCCCTCCTGGCCCAGACCGGCTGGCTCGCCCTGGCCCTGCTCCTGGCCCTGGCCCTGACCGTGATCGTGGCCTTGCCCGCCGGGGCCCCGCCGCTCGAAACCATCTACGTGCTCTTCAAGGGCGGGGTCAGTTCCTGGTCCAAGATCGGCCGCGTGCTGGCCGGATGGGTGCCCCTGACGCTCTGCTCCGTGGGGCTGCTCATCCCGTTCACGGCCCGGCTGTGGAACATCGGCGTGGAGGGCCAGGTCATCATGGGGGCCATCTTCGCCACCGCGGCGCTCAGGCCCTTCGAGAACGGCGGCGGAACCGGGGTCATTATCCTGGCCCTGGCCGCGTCCATGGCGGGCGGCGCGCTCTGGGCCCTGCTGGCCGGGCTGCTGCGCGTCTTCGGCCGGGTGCACGAAATCTTTTCCGGCCTGGGGCTCAACTTCGTGGCCCTCGGCGTGACCCTGTGGCTCATCTTCGGCCCGTGGAAACGGCCCGGCGTGGCCTCCATGTCCGGGACCAAGCCGCTGGACCTTTCCCTGTGGCTGCCGAGGCTCGGCAACCTCTCCGTCAGTTGGGTGGGGCTGGGCCTGGCCTGCGCGGCCATCGTCCTGGTCTACTTCCTGCTCTACCGCACCAAGTGGGGGCTCAAGATGCGCGCCGTGGGCGAGAACCCCAAGGCAGCCACCCTGTTCGCCCTGGGACCGCGCCGCCGCCTGCTCCAGGCCTTCATGCTCTGCGGCGGCCTGGCCGGGCTGGCCGGGGCCACCCAGGTCCTGGGCGTCTACCACCGGCTGCTGCCGAACATCTCGTCCGGCTACGGCTACACCGCCCTGCTGGTGGGCATGATGGCCTCGTTCCGGCTCCCGCTGGTGCCGTTCATCTGCCTGTTCTTCGCCATCCTCAACGTGGGCTCCATCCAACTGCCGCTGCAACTCGGCCTGGACTCCTCCCTGTCCGGCGTGATCCAGGGCATCATGGTCCTGTCCCTGTTCATCGTGCAGGGCCTGCGGCTGTGGCTCAAGCAACGGAAGGAGAACGACTGATGCCGCATCCATCCTTTATTGCGTCCATTTTCGGTGCGGCATCACGGCGGCCCGAAAGGGCCGACGCGCCGCCGAAGGCGACGGAGCAAGCCGAAAACCGTGGTTTTCGGCGCGGCGATCTAGAGGGCGCAACCCGGAGGAGAAGCTGATGGACACCTTCGCACTGACCATCGCGGCCATCCTCATGGCCGGAGCGCCGCTGGTCCTGGCCACCCTGGGCGAGACCCTGACCGAGAAGGCGGGCATCATCAACCTGTCGCTCGACGGCTCCATCCTGCTGTCGGCCATGGCCGCCTTCGCCTGCTCGGCCACCTTCGGCTCCCCCTGGCTCGGCATGCTCGCGGGCGCGGGCGTGGGCGCGGCCATCGCGGGCGTGCTCGGCCTCATCGGCATCTACCTGGGCCAGTCCCAGTTGGCCGTGGGCTTCATCCTGACCCTGCTGTCCCGCGACCTGGCCTACTTCCTGGGCCACAACTTTTCCCGGCAGCCCGGGCCGGACCTCGGCCTGTGGACCATCCCCGGCCTAGGCCACGCGCCCTTCGTGGGGCTGATCTTCGGCACCCAGTCCCCGGTGGTCTACCTGAGCCTGGCGGCCATAGCCTTCTGCTGGTGGTGGATGTACCGCACCGAGGGCGGCATGCGCCTCCGGGCCGTGGGCGAATCTCCACGCGCGGCCTTCGGGCGCGGTATCCGCGTGCGCCTGGTGCGGCTGTACTACTGCCTGGCGGGCGGGGCCCTGGTGGGGCTGGCCGGGGGCGCGTATTCCCTGGCCGTGAAGCCCGGCTGGGGCAGGCCGCAGGGGTGCGAGGGCGCGGGCTGGATCGCGCTGGCCATCGTCATCTTCGGCGGCTGGCACCCGGTGCGCGCCGCGCTCGGCGCGTTTTTCTTCGCCGCCCTGCAGGTCTCCGGCATCTATCTCCAGGAGATATTCCCGTCCATCCCGGCCCCGGTCTTCCAGGTGGCCCCCTTCCCGATGATGATCCTGACCCTGCTGGCCGTGAACATGGGCCGCATGGGCTGGGTCCAGGACATCGTCCGGCGCCACCCCTTCCTCAAAGCCTTTTCCAAGAGCTGGTCCATCGAGGCGCCCGCCGCCCTGGGCCAGGACTTCGATCCCAAGAAGGGACTCTAGGCAGCGGCTGCCCCCCGGATTACTTTGCAGTGTCCCTTGCTCCGTAATGGGAAATGCGGTAACTCCCTAATAGTCCCAGTATTCATGGAGCACCAATGCAAATGAGCGAACGTCCCACCGTCCTGGTTGTCGACGATAACCGACTGAACATCGACCTGCTGGTGGATGTCCTCAAGGACGACTACAAGCTTCTGGTGGCGCTCAACGGGGTCACGGCCCTGGACATCGTCCGCAACGTGCTCCCGGACATCATCCTCCTGGACATCATGATGCCCGAGATGGACGGCTACGAGGTCTGCCGCAGGCTCAAGAGCGACGAACGGACCAGCCAGATACCGGTCATCTTCATCACGGCCAAGTCGCAGAGCGAGGACGAGGCCAAGGGGCTCGCCCTCGGGGCCGTGGACTACATCACCAAGCCGGTCAACCCGGCCATCGTCCAGGCCCGCATCAGGACCCACCTGGCCCTGTACAACCAGAACCGGGTGTTGGAGGAAAAGGTCCGCAAACGGACCCTGGAACTCGAAAAGAGCAAAGAGAAGGCGGACGAGGCCAGCCGGGCCAAGTCGGCCTTCCTGGCCAACATCAGCCACGAGTTGCGCACCCCGTTGAACCACATCATGGGGCTGTCCAGCCTGCTGCTGGAGATCGACACCGACCCCGAGCGGCTTGAGCTGATCCGCCCGCTCCACGACGGCGCCGCCCAACTGGCCGGGCTCTTCGACCAACTCCTGGACCTGACCATGCTCGAATCCGACGCCGTGCGCATCGACCGCAAGTTCTTCGACTTCCCCAAGGTCCTGTCCCGCCTGGCCGCCGTGTTCCACGCCTATGCGGTGAAAAAGGGCGTCGAGTTCGAATTCATCGCCCAGGGCGACCTGCCCGACACCCTGTACGGCGCGCCGCTGGAGACATCCCAGGCCCTGAACAACATCCTGCTCAACGCCTTCCGCTACACGGAAAAGGGCAAGGTCACCCTGGATGTGCGCATCGACCCGGACCACTTCGCCGGGGCGGACCAGGACCGGGTCATGATCCGCTTCGCGGTCACGGACACGGGCGTGGGCATCCCGACCGACCGGCTGGAGACCATCTTCCACAGCTTCGAAATCGGGGAAAAGGTCATGACCAAGCGGCTCTCCGGCCCCGGCGTCGGCCTGACCATCTCCAAATACCTCATCGAAAAGCTGGACGGAAAAATCCGGGTGGAAAGCGCCTTGGGCAAGGGCAGCACGTTCTTCATCTCCCTGCCCTTCTCCCTGAACCGGGAAGGGGAACCCCGGCCCGAACCGGCCTAGTCCTCCCCCTCCGCGAAGGGGATGGAGAACCGGAAACAGCTCCCCTTGCCGAGCACTGAATCCACCACCAGACGGCTCCCGTAATGGGCCACTATCTTCCGGCAGATCGATAGGCCCAACCCGGTGCCGAAGACGTGGGTGGAGCGGCTGTTTTCATCCCGGCCCTGGTAGAAGATGTCGAAAATCCGCTCCCGCTCGTCCTCCGAGATGCCCCGCCCGGTGTCGCAGACCGAGAAGTACGCGCCCGCCTCGGTCCTCACCGCGGACAGGGTCACGCTGCCCGCATCGGTGTTCTTGAAGGCGTTGCTGAGCAGATTGATGAGCACCTGGTGGATCTTGTCCGCGTCGGCCCGGACGGCCATGGGCTCGGCCAGGGACTCGACCACCAACTCGATCCCCGGCTTCTCCTCGGCAAGGGCTCCCGAGGCCTCGGCGGCACGCCGCAGGACCCGGTCCACGGACAGGGGCCTGTCCCGCCATTCCATGCGCCCGGCCTCGATCTTGCTCAGGTCCAGCAGGTCGTTGACCAGCCGTCCCAGCCGCTCCGCCTCCACCTGGACGATGGTCAGGTTCTTCTCGAACTTGCGTGCCTGGAGGCCCACCGGGTCCAGGGGGCCGAGCACGGGCATGAACCGGGCGCGGAAGTGCTTTTCCATGAGCTTCAGGAAGCCGATGATGGAGGTCAGCGGCGTGCGCAGTTCGTGGGAGGCCGAGGCCAGGAACATGGTCTTGGCCCGGTCCATGGCGATGAGCTCCTTCTCGGTCTGCTTCCGGCGGGCGATCTCGCTTTCCAGGTCCTGGCTGTAGGCGGTCAGCCGCTCCATGAAGGAGTTGAAGTACCCCGCCATGAGGCCCAGCTCGTCGCGGGAGTGCTGCTCCATGCGCACGGAGAAGTCGCCGTCCGCGGCACGGGCGAAATTTTCCTGCAACTTGCCGATGGGCCGGGTGATCAGCGCGCCTATGCCGAACGAGACCGGGATCATCAGCAGCACGGCCACGGCCAGAGCCGTGAGCATGACGTAGCCGATGGCGTCGAGCGGCTGCTGGAAGTCCTGGTAGTAGCTGGACGAGGCCACCACCCAGCCCAGCTCGGGGATGTCCTTGAAGTAGACCACCTTCTTTTTGAGCGTCTGTTCGCCCGGATTGCGCCACATGTAGTCGAAATGCCCGTTGCGCTCCTTGACGATGCGCCGGGCCACCGCGCCCAGCCCCGGCGAGTCGTAGTCCCGGTAGTGAAACCCGCGCAGGTAGGGATGGATCAGCAGGTACCCGTTGTAGTCCAGGACGTAGGGATACCCGGACCGGCCGGAACGCAGCTCGAAAAACCGCTGGCGGAAGTCCTCCACGTTGACCAACTGGGCGAATTCCTCGCGGTAGGAGGAGGCGGAGATGATCCAGTCCCAGGGCTCGAAATAGGTCATGTACACGGCCTTGGAGCGGTTTCCAGCCTCCAGGGGCTCCTTCCACTCGTAGGTCATGTACCCCTCTTTGCGCCGGACCTGCTCGCGCACGAAGGCCAGGCCCGACATGTCCACGCCGACCAGGCTGCGCTTGTGGTGGACGACCATGATGCCCTGGCTGTTCAGGCAGTACACCCGGCCCGTGCGGCCGATGGTCTGGCTCAGGAAGATGCGGCGGGCCCTGTCCTTGGCCTCGGCTTCGGTCAGCCTCCCGCGCTTGACCTGGCGGTGGAGGTAGCGGGCCTCGTCCAGGCACTTCTCGGACACGGCCCGCATGTAGTTTCGGATGGATACGTCCACCGTGGCGCGGACCATGGTGCGCAACGCCTCGGTGGTCTTGGCCAGTTCGTTCTCGATGTTCCGGCGCAGGATGTTCCGGACCTGGGCGTGAATGATTCCGCCGGCCACCAGAAAAATGACCAGGAAGGCCCCGGCGTAGGCCACGTACAGCTTGGTCCGTATGCGCGAGTCGCCCAGGTTGAACACGGCCTACCCTCCGGGCTCCAGATGGAAGACCGGCCGGTAGCCGCGCGGCCCGAACAACCCCTCATAGGGATAGCTCGCGATGTTCTCGGTGGTCACCATGGGGATGAACGGCCCGGCGCGGAAGGGAAAGTCCCGGCCCGGCACCTCGCCGTTGAAAATGCGGACCATCATGTCCACGGCCATGCGTCCCTGGAACACGTTCAGGTCGGCGGCCGCGGCCAGGACCTCGCCCCGGACGATAAGGTCATAGAGGGAGGGCATCATATAAGTCGAGACCACCGCGACCTTGCCCGCCAGCCCCATATCCCGGAGGACCTCCGGCGCGGCCTCGGCGGCCACCGCGTTGCCCACCACGAAATTCACGTCCCCGTGCTCGGCCAGGCCCCGGCGCAGCAACCGGATCTGCTCCTCGCGTCCGGTGTCCCCCCAGGACACGTCCACCACGTCCACGCGGCCCGGATAGAACTCCATGGCCTCCATGAACCCGCCCAGGGTCTCCGGGGCCCAACCCGATTTGCGAGGGCCGGGCAAAAAGAGGATGCGCAGCTTGTCCAGCCCGGTATTCTCCGCATGCTCGGCCACGTATTCGCCGACCAGGTAGCCGACCTCGTGGAAGGAGACCAGGGCCTTGGCCGACACGGCCGGAGTCAGGATGTCGTTGACAACCTCGACCACCGGGATGCCCGCCTCGCGCAGCTCCTTGATGACCGGGCCCCCGCCTTCGTAGTCCACGGCGGCGAGGATGACGCCGTCCACCCCGTCCTTGAGATGGGCGCGCAGGTGCTCCGCCTGGAGGGCCCCGTCGTTGTAGCCTCCGGCAACGGTCATGTGCACGCCCACCCCGAGCCGCCGGGCCTCGGCGATGACGCCGTAGTTCACCGCGCTCCAGTAGGGGTCCTTGAGGTGGGGGACGCACACGCCCACGGTGTACCGGCCCGAGGGCGCCCTGGGCGGGACCCACTCCTCGAGCTTGGGCCGGTTCAGGCTGACCGCGGCCTGGCCCGGCTGCTTGCGCCCCGGATCGTAGATGCCGTACCAGCTCTTGACCTGGATGGGCCACCAGGGAGGGGCGTCGTCCGCGCCGAGGCTCGGAACGGCGGCAACAAGCAGGGCCAGGACCAGCAGCGCGCCCGCCCCGCGGAGGACGCCGTCCGGGAGCCGGCCGCCGGTCATGCGCCGTCCTCCGGGCAGACCTCGGCCAGGGCCTGCTCCAGCTTCGCCATTTCAATGGGCTTGACCACATACCGGTCCATGCCCGCCGCAAAAAATTTTTCGCGGTCCCCGACCATGGCGTAGGCGGTCACGGCCACGATGGGGATCTTGACCACGGCCTCCCCGGCCTCTCCCGCGCGGATGGCCCGGGCGGTCTCCACCCCGTCCATGACCGGCATCTGGATGTCCATGAGGATCACGTCGAAGGGCGTGGTCCGCAGGGCCTTGAGGACCTGTTCGCCGTTCTCCACGGTGACCACGGAATGCCCGCACTTCTCCAGGATGCGCCGCATGACCAGGCTGTTGACCCGCTCGTCCTCGGCCAGGAGGATGGACAGCGGACGGACCCCGGCCCGGCCGAGGGTTCCGGCGCCCTGGACGGCGGGCGCCGTCTCGTCCCCTGCGCCGAAGGGCAGGGACACGTACAGGGTGGTGCCCACCCCTTCCTCGCTCTCGATGGCCATGCCCCCGCCCATGAGGCCGACCAGGTTCCGGCAGATGGACAACCCGAGCCCGGCCCCCTGGTGCTGGCGCGTATACCCCTGGCTGACCTGGGTGAAGGCGTCGAACAGGACGTCGACCATCCCGTCCGGGATGCCCACCCCGGTGTCGGACACGGTAAAGAGGATGCGGTAACCGCCGTGCGTCGTGTCCGGCAGACGATGCGCCGACATGACGATCCTGCCCGAGGCGGTGAACTTGAAGGCGTTGCCCAGCAGGTTGGTCAGGACCTGTTGCAGCCGGACGGTGTCCCCGACCACGCGGCGCGGGACGTTTTCTCCCAGTTCGCAGGTCAGGGAGACCCCGGACTGGGTCGAGGTCAGCTTGAACAGGTCGCAGACCTGCTCGCAGGTCTCCACCAGGTCGAAGGGGGCGTTGCGCATGACCAGCTTGCCCGCCTCCACCCGGGACAGGTCCAGGATGTCGGTCAGCAGGTTCAACAGCCGTTTCGTGGACTGGAGGGCGGCCCCGGTGTACTCGGTCTGCTCCGCGCTCAGCCCGGTGGACTGCATGAGCTGGAGCATGCCCATGATCCCGTTCAGCGGGGTCCTGATCTCATGGCTCATGTTGGTCAGAAATTCCGTTTTGGAACGGCTGAAGGCCTCGGCCTGTTCCTTGGCCTCCCGCAGGGCGTCCTGATCCAGCTTGAGCTCGCTGAAGTCCTCCAGGGTGGCGATGACCTCGGTAGGCGCGTTACCCGGATCCACGGGATTGAACTGGACGTGCAGGTAGGCCTCCCTGCTCCCGGTCTGCGAGGCGTAATAGTCCTCGTAGGAGGAGGGCTGCCCGGCGATGGCGATCTCCAGGGACCGGCGCATATTCCGGTTGGTGCCGTGCAGGATCTGGAAGCCGATGAGCGCCTCCCTGGTGGAGCCCATCATCTCCACGAAGCGGTCGTTGCAGTCCAGGATGCGCCCGTCGCGGCTGAAGCGGATCATGCCCAGAGGGGAATTCTCGAAGATGACCCGGTGGCGGCGTTCGCTATCCCGGAGCTTGTCCTCGGCCCGCTTGCGGTCGGTGATGTCCTGGAACTCCACCGTCCGGACCATGCGGCCCTTGTAGGGAATGCTCTTGGCCGCGACCCGCAGGGGGTATTCCCCGCCATCCTTGCGCAGTCCCACGGTTTCATAGGGCCGCTCCAGCCCCTTGCGGACGTTGTCGGCGACCTCGTCGCGCACCGACTCGGCCACGAGCTTGAGCCCGTCCATGCCGATCAGTTCCTCCTGGGTGTAGCCGGTAATGTCGGAGAGCCCCTGGTTGCAGTCGAGCAGGATGCCGTTGTCGTGGATGAAAATGCCCCCGAAGGAGGCGTTGTGCAGGAGCTTGAAGCGCAGCTCGCTCTCCTTGAGCTCGTCCAGGATGCGCTTGCGCTCGGTGATGTCGCGGGACACGCCGAGCACGCCGATGAGTTTGCCGTCGCTGTCGTACAGCGGGGTCTTGATGGTCTCCAGATACTCCACATGGCCATCGTCGCGGTAGGTGACCTGCTCCTCGTTGATGCACGGCCTGCCCGTTTCCATGGCCGAGCGGTCGTGCGCGCGGAAAAACTCGGCCAGGTCCGCGTCCACGAAATCGAAATCCGTACGCCCGACAATCTCCCCTTCGCTGGCCCCGTAGAGCCGCTCGAACCTGTGGTTGCAGAACAGGAAAACCCCGCCCGCGTCCTTGACCCAGACCAGCTCGGGCATGGTCTCCATCAGGGTGCGCAGGTGGGCCATGTTGACCTTCAGGGCGCTGTTGGCCAGGTCGGCGGCCATCTTGGCCCGGCGCAACTCCTCCTCGGCGGTCTTGCGGGCGTGGATGTCCTGGAGGGTACCGACCATGCGGACAGGTTCCCGGTCTTCTCCCGACTCGGCCGCCTTGCCCCGGATCAGGACCCACTTCCAGTTCCCGTCAAAGGCCTTGATGCGTATCTCGGCCTCAAAGGCGTCCCGCCGTTCCGCGGCCCCCCACAAGGCCGTTTCGAGCCCGCCCTTGTCGTCCGGGTGGACCAGATCCGTCCAGGTCCGGTAGATGCCGGGGATGGAATCCCGGGGGTAGCCCAGCAGGGTGTTCAACTGCGGACTGACAAAGACCTCCTTGGTCCCGCAGTTGAGGTCCCAGACCGAGTCGTTGGCCGCGTCCAGGGCGAGCTTGAGCCGCTCCTCGCCGACCAGTAACGCTTTCCGGGCCTCCTCCTGGGCCGTCAGGTCGAGCCCCAGACAGGTCACGCCCTGCACGGCCCCTGCGGAATCCAGGCCGAGGACGTTGAACCAGGAGACGGTCCGCCGGGCTCCGTCGCGGGTGACGATCTCGTTGGTGTGGCAGGTGTGCTGGCTCGCGCCCCCACCGGCGAGAGTGTTCCGGAACATCTCCCTGACGCGCCCGCGCTCGTCCTCAGGCAGAAAGATGTCGAACCAATCCTTTCCGAGCACCTCCCCGAGGGTCCGCCCGGTGAGTTCGAGCAGATGGCGGTTGGCGAAGACCACCCGTCCCTCCCTGTCCAGGCTGACGCCGATCAGGGGCATATGTTCGAGGACGCCGCGCCAGCGCCGGTCCGCGCTCGATAGTTCGGCCTCGAGTTCGGCGATGCGCTGTCGGCACTGCTCAAGATTATCGTATTCCACCAATCCCTCCGGGTGTTTGCGGACCGTCAGTTGCGTACAGGGGGCACCACCCGGCATCAGTAGCATGAAAACAGGAGGGACGGAATACGATTAGAATCCGCCCCCCTGTCGCCCGTTTCGCAAAAGATCGCCCCCCATTACCCGCTGTAGAGAATTGTGCTATGCTGCATATCGGGTCCGAAAGACAGATGTTCACCTTCAGCTTCGCAATGCGCAGGAACCAGCATGACCATTCCACTGCCGCCCAACCCACACGCCATAGCCGTCCTCCTGCTCACCGGCCTGGCCCTGGTCCTGTTCAGCCGCGACAGGCTCCCCCTGGAGACCTCCAGCCTGGTCATCCTCGTCTGTCTGGCCGTGGGCTTCGAGATATTCCCCTTCGAGGCGGACGGTACGCGCCTGCGGGCCGTGGACTTCTTCCTTGGGTTCGGCAACGAGGCCCTGGTCGCGGTCTGCGCATTGATGATCGCGGGACAGGGCATCCTGCGCACCGGGGCGCTCGACCCCGTGGGGCGCTCCCTGGCCCGGTTCTGGCGGGTCAGCCCGGGCCTGTCCCTGCTCCTGACCCTGCTGCTCGGCGGATTCATCAGCGCCTTCATCAACAACGTGCCCGTGGTGGTCCTGCTCCTGCCGGTGCTCATCAGCGTGTCGCTCAAGACCGACACCCCGGCGGCCAAGGTGCTCATGCCCATGGGCTTCTCCACCCTGCTCGGCGGCACGACCACGACCATCGGCACCTCCACCAACCTCCTGGTGGTGGGGGTGGCCATGGAGATGGGGCTGACCCCGTTCAACATGTTCGACTTCGCCGGGCCGGCCGTGCTCGCGGGGCTGATCGGCGCGGCCTACCTCTGGCTCGTCGCCCCGCGCCTGCTGCCGGGCCGCAAGATATGCCTCGCCGATTCCTCGCCGAGAATCTTTACCGCCCACCTGGCCGTGACCCGGGGCGGCCCCCTGGACGGCCAGCCCCTGCTCAAGGCCCTGGATATGACCGGCAACAGGATGAAGATCAATTCCCTGGAACGGGGCGAGGGCAACCGGGTCATGCTCCTACCGGACGTCATTCTCGCGCCGGGCGACCACCTGGTGGTCAGCGACACCCCGGAGAGGCTCAAGGAGTTCGAGCGGATATTGAGCGGCACCCTGTACCCGGTCGGGTCCGAGGACGAACCGGTCAGCGAAAAGAACCCCCTGAGCGACAAGGACCAGCAGGTCGCCGAGATTGCCGTGTTCCAAGGCTCCCGGCTCCACGGGACCACCCTGAGCGACTACCACCTCTTCGAGCGCACCGGATTCATCGCCCTGGCCATCCACCGCTCGGGCAAACGCTACGAGCGGGTCGAGGACCACGTCGGCGACATCCGGCTGCGCGTGGGCGACATCCTGCTCGTCCAGGGGCCGCGCCGGAACCTCGCGGTGCTCAAGCGGAACACCGACTTCCTGCTCCTCGACTCGGCCATGGACCTGCCCTATTCGCGCAAGGCCCCCCTGGCCCTGGCCATCATGCTCGCCGTGATCGCGGCCTCGGCGACCGGCATACTGACCATCGCCATCAGCGCCACGGCGGGCGCCCTGCTCATGATCCTGACCGGCTGCCTGACCTGGCGCGACGCCACCCGCGCGCTGAGCGTCCAGGTCATCCTCATCGTGGTCACCAGCCTGGCACTGGGCACGGCCATGATCCGCACGGGCGGGGCCCAATACCTCGGCTCGGTCTTCGTGGCCTTGTCCGGGAGCGCATCCCCCGCCATGATCCTAAGCGGCCTGATGCTGCTCATGGCCGGGCTGACCAACATCATCTCCAACAACGCCACGGCGGTCATCGGTACGCCCATCGCCGTGTCCATCGCCCGGCAAATGGGGCTCGCGCCCGAGCCCTTCGTCCTGGCCGTGCTTTTCGGGGCGAACATGAGCTACGCCACGCCCATGGCCTACAAGACCAACCTGCTGGTCATGAACGCGGGCGAGTACGCCTTCTCCGACTTCCTCAAGGTGGGCGTGCCCCTGGTCCTGATCATGTGGGGGGCGTCCTCGTTCCTGTTGCCTTTCTTCTACATGTGACGCATCCTGGCGCATACGGGGGGATGCCCCCGCGCCGCAACCGGCCCGCGCCACAGGACGGGCCGACAATCAGCAACAAGAGCCCATGAAAAAACCGAAAGAACCGAAAATGATCATCGGCTGGCGGGAGTGGATCGGCCTGCCGGACCTGAACGTGCCCGCCGTCAAGGCCAAGGTGGACACCGGGGCGCGGACCTCGGCCCTGCACGCCTTCGACGTCGAGCCCTTCGAACGCGACGGCGTCCGCTACGTCTCCTTCAACGTCCACCCCCTGCAGGGAGACGACGATCTGGTCATCCCGTGCACGGCCCCCCTGGTGGACCGCAGAAAAGTCACCAATTCGGGTGGACAAAGCCAGAACCGCCATGTCATAGCCACCACCCTGCTTCTGGCCGGGCGGGCCTGGCCCATCGAACTGACCCTGACCAACCGGGACGAGATGAAGTTCCGCATGCTCCTCGGACGCAACGCCATGTCCGGGCGGCTGGTGGTGGACCCGTCCCTGTCCATGCAGGCCGGAAGCGCCCCCGGAAAACGGGCGTACGCAAAACGGAACAAAGGATAACAGCCGATATGAAAATCATCATCCTGTCGCGCAAGGCCAGCCTGTACTCCACCACGGCTCTGGTCGACGCCGGGAAGGCGCGCGGCCACGAGGTGGAGGTCATCAACCCCCTGCGCTGCTACATGAACATCACCTCCCACAGCCCGTCCATCCACTACAAGGGCGAGCGGGTGGAGGCCGTGGACGCGGTCATCCCGCGCATCGGCGCGTCCATCACCTTCTTCGGCTGCGCCGTGGTGCGCCAGTTCGAGATGATGGGCGTGTACAGCCTGAACGAGTCCATCGCCATCACCCGCTCCCGCGACAAGCTGCGCAGCCTGCAACTGCTCTCGCGCAAGGGCATCGGCCTGCCGGTCACCGGCTTCGCCAGCTCCACCAAGTTCACCGGCGACCTCATCGACGTGGTCGGCGGCGCGCCCCTGGTGGTCAAGCTGCTGGAAGGCACCCAGGGCATCGGCGTGGTCCTGGCCGAGACCCGGCACGCGGCCGAAAGCGTCATCCAGGCCTTCCAGGGCCTGAACGCCAACATCCTGGTCCAGGAATACATCAAGGAATCACGCGGCACGGACATCCGCTGCCTGGTGGTCGGCGGCAAGGTGGTCGCGGCCATGCGGCGCACGGCGGGCAAGGGCGAGTTTCGCTCCAACATCCACCGCGGGGGCTCGGCCGAGCCGGTCAAGATCACCCCGGAGGAGCGCTCCACCGCGGTCCGGGCCGCCCGGATCATGGGCCTGAACGTCTGCGGCGTGGACCTGCTGCGGTCCAACCACGGCCCGGTGGTCATGGAAGTCAACTCCTCCCCCGGCCTGGAAGGCATCGAAAAGGCCACGGGCATCGACATCGCGGACAAGATCATCGAGTTCATCGAGAAGAACGCCAAGCCCGGCAAGACCAAGACGCGCGGCAAGGGCTAGCCCCGGCGCGGCCACGCGGGAGGACCGTCACATGACCAGAGCGTCCGTCACCATCGGAGACCGAAAAGTGGCCGCCGGCAGCCACGCCACGGTACTCCTGCCCGTGCCCGACACCTTCCTGCGCCAGGGCTCGGCCATGCCGGTCCACGTCTTCCACGGCAGGCGCGAGGGCCCGGCCCTGTTCGTCTGCGCGGCCATCCACGGCGACGAGCTCAACGGCGTGGAGATCATCCGGCGGCTGCTGCGCTTAAAAAGGCTGAACCAACTGGCCGGGACCCTCTACGCCATCCCCATCGTGAACATCTACGGGTTCATGGCCAACACCCGCTACCTGCCGGACCGCCGCGACCTGAACCGCTTCTTCCCCGGCAAGGAGGGCGGGTCCCTGGCCTCGGAGCTGGCCGCGGTCTTCTTCGAAAACGTGGTCAAAAACTGCGGCTACGGCATCGACCTGCACACCGGCTCCAACCACCGCCGGAACCTGCCGCACATCCGGGGCGACATGGAAGACCCGGCGGTCCTGTCCATGGCCGAGGCCTTCGGCGCGCCCCTGGCCCTGGACCTGTCCGGCATGGAGGGCTCCCTGCGCGCGGCGGCCAGGGAGAGCGGCGTGCGCGTCCTGCTTTTCGAGGCGGGCGAGCCCCTGCGCTTCGACGAATTCTCCATCCGCGCCGGGCTGCGCGGCATCACCTCGGTGATGGAATCGCTGAACATGCTCCCGGCCGGAAAGCGCAAGCGCCGCCGGGTCCCGCTGCAGATCGCCACGGACCGGACCTGGTGCCGGGCCCCGGCCAGCGGACTGTTCCGGGCCGTCGCCAAGCTCGGCCAGCACGTGGGCCAGGGTGAGGTCCTCGGGACCATCCACGACCCGTTCGGCGGCCGGTCCACGGACCTGGTCGCGCCCCGCGACGGGGTGATCATCGGCGACCAGTCCCTGGCCTCGGTCTACAAGGGCGATGCGGTCATGCACCTCGCGCGGTTCGACGCGCCGCGCCAGGCCCAGGCCTCGGTGGACGAGTATTCTGAGATGGTCATGGACGCCAGGATGGCGCGCTGACCGGAAAACGATTCAATGCGCCGGGCTCAGCCCTTGGGCCCCATCAGGAACCAGAACAGGAAACCGAGCACCGGGAAGAGCAGCACCAGCACGATCCACAGGACCTTGTTTCCGGTGCCCGCCGAGCTCTGGAAAATCTTGACCAGGGCATAGACGTCCAACACCAGAACGACCAGTCCGAGCAATCCGCCAAATCCCATCATAGCATTCCACTCCAGCGTTCGAATGAGGGTTCGGTCGCCCCGCCCGGAGCCGTTCTCCAAGAAAGACGATACCCTACCTTAGCACGGTTTTGCGCCTGCGCACAACAGAGAATCCGGAATCACGACTCCCCGGCCCGGTCCCGGCCGCCCTCCTGCAAGAGCACGCGCCGCTTGGGCAGGCACTCGGGGTAATGCGCGTTGAGGTACGTGATCAGCCCTTCGCGCACCAGGCAGCGCAGGTCCCACGCCCTGGAGGCGTCCGCCGAGCTGACGATGGCCCGCAGGGTCATGGTCTCGGCCCCGGCATCGGTCACCTGGAGCACACAGGTCTTGCCGTTCCACAGCTTCCCGGCCCCCTCGCACAGCCGGGTCAATTCCTCGCGCAACGGTTCGAGCGGGGTGGCGTAGTCCACCTGCAGAAAGACCGAACCGATGATCTCGGCCGACTTCTTGGTCCAGTTCTGGAACACGGTCTCGGTGAAATAGGTGATCGGCACCACCAGGCGGCGCATGTCCCACAGCCGGACCACCACGTAGGTGAAGGTGATCTCCTCGATGCGCCCCCACTCGTTCTCGACGATGACCACGTCGTCCAGGTTGATGGGGTGGGCCAAGGCGATCTGGATGCCCGCGATGATCGCCCCGAAGGTCTTCTGGGCCGAAATGCCGAGCACGATGCTGAGCACCCCGGCCGAGGCCAGCATGGTCCCGCCCAGCAGGCGGAAGCGCTCGAACTGCATGAGGATGGCGGCCGCCGCCGCGAACCAGACCATGATGATGATCATCCGGTGCAGGATGCGCACCTTGGTCTGGACCTCGCGCGCGCCCAGGTTGTCCTCCACGTCCATGTTGTACCGCCAGCGGACCAGGCCGGTCAGGGCCGACAACACCAGGGTCGCGGCCCAGGCGGCCAGCAGGACCCAGGCCGTGTTCATGGCCGTCACCGCCGGGCCGGACCAGCCTGCGGGCAGCTTGGACGGCGCGGCCAGGATGGACAGGGCCACGGCCGAGGCGAAAACCGTCAGGAACAGGACCACCCGCCGCTTCATGGACCGCGACAACAGCTCGCGCAGGTCGCGCCAGCGCCGGGCCTGGCCGCCCTTGAACAGGCGGATCAACGTGAACGCGGCCACCCCGACCACCAGCGCCAGGAGGCCCCTGATGAGCCAGCCCGCAGTATCCGTGGAAATCATGCAAAAAACTCCCTGATGACTTTTCCCGTGCAAAAACGGTTTCATCCGTTGTCGATACAATATATCATACTTCGAGTTTCCGGCAACGCCGGCGTGCGCGAAGCGTAGCGCCGCCCCACGACACCACCGGAGAAGCACATGGCCCGATTTCTGAAAAAGTACGATCAGACCGCTGGCAAGCCGCCGGGATCGCTTATCTTCGTCGGCCAGCAGAAGACCGACGAGCCCCGCCTTCGGATCATCGACTACGACGATAACTCCCTGCGCGACGAGATCATCCGCGACGTGGACGTGCTCGCCCCCTGCCTGACCAGCGAGACGACCTCCTGGCTCAACGTGGACGGCCTGCACGTGCCCGAGGTCATGGAACGCGTGGGCGCGGCGTTTTCCATCTCTCCGCTCATCCTTGAGGACATCGTCAACACCGGCCACCGGCCCAAGATGGACGAGTCCCCGGACCTCGTCTTCATCACCCTGAAGATGCTGTCCATCAACGAGGACCGCGACCGAATCCTCTCGGAACAGCTCTCCTTCGTGCTCACCGGCCGTTGCCTGATCACCTTCCAGGAACAGCCCGGCGACGTGTTCGAGCCCGTGCGCGAACGCATCCGCCGCCAGTCGGGCAGGCTGCGCCAGCGCGGCCCGGACTACCTGCTTTACGCCCTGCTCGACTGCGTGTTCGAAAACTACCTCAAGGTCATCGAGATCCTGGGCGACCGCATCGAGGCCTTTGACGAGGACCTCCTGGACGCCCCGGACCCGGAACTGCTTGAGGAGATCAACGTCTACCGCCGCGAGATGGCCTTCGTGCGCCGGGCCGTGCGCCCGGCCCGCGAGATCGCCCTCAAGCTGGTCAAGACCGAAAACGAGCTCGTCAGCGACGAGATCAACCCGTACCTGCGCGACCTCGAAGACATGGCCGAACAGATTTCCGAGGCCGTGGAGACCTACCGCGAGATGCTCAACGACCACCTGAACAGCTACAACATGGCCGTGGCCAACCGCCTCAACGACGTGATGAAGTTCCTGACCATCTTCGCCACCATCTTCATCCCCCTGTCTTTCCTGGCCGGGCTCTACGGCATGAACTTCGAGTTCATGCCCGAACTGAAGATGCGCTACGGCTATTTCTTCCTGCTCGGCGGCATGGCCTGCGTGGCCGCGGGCATGCTCCTGTATTTCAAGAAACGAAAATGGATTTAGTCCCCCAAAAAGGAGGCTCTTCATGGAAAAAACCCCATCCGCCCCGGACCTGAACCAACCCAAGACCGGACTGACCACTTGGCAGAAAATCCGCCTCGGCACCATCGGCGCGCTGGTCGTCCTGTGGATCGTCTTCCTGCTCCAGAACACCGAACAGACCCAGGTCGCGTTCCTGTGGTTCACCTTCGCCACCTCGCGCATCCTGCTCCTGCTCGGCACCCTGCTCGTCGGCGCGATCTTCGGCGCGTTCGTGACCTACCGGCTGTGCGTCCGGAACAGGAAATCCCAGCCCAAGCCCCCCACGTTCTCCTAACTGGCACCCCCCCCTTGCGGTCCCCGGAAAACAGCTTATCATCGGGATGAACAGTCAGAACGAGTACGAAAACCGAAGGATTGACCATGAAACAGACCAAACTCCAGCGCGCATTGCCCGCGCTCGCGGCCCTGCTGCTGGTCCTGGGCCTGACCGCCACGGCCAACGCTCAGACCTGGAAGGTGGACCCGGACCACTCCGCCGCCCACTTCTCCATCCGGCACATGATGATCGCCCAGGTGCGCGGCATGTTCCCCGCCGTGACCGGGACCATCGACTTCGACCACGACCAGCCTACCGCCCTGGACATCACCATCGATGTGAACAGCATCTATACCGGGGTCGAGGCGCGTGACGCCCACCTCAAGAGCGGCGACTTCTTCGCGGCCGAAATCCACCCGAAAATGACCTTCAAGAGCACCCGGGTCTTCCCGACGGACAAAGGGTTCACCGTGGCCGGCGTCCTGACCATCAAGGGCACCTCCCATGACGTGGAACTGACCGTCACCGGCCTCGACGACCCGCGCGTCGACCCCTGGGGCAATACCCGCAAGGGCGCCACCGCCCTGTTCTCCATCGACCGCCGCGACTACGGCGTCGACTGGAACGCCCCCCTGGACGGCGGCGGCTTCATGGTCGGCAATACGGTCAACATAGCCGTCGACCTCGAAGCCATCCAACCCAAGTAAATTGTGACAAAAAAAGTCCCCCGTGCGCTCACGCGCACGGGGACTCTCTTCGTCGCCTCCGCGCGGGAAGGAGAGGGAAACCCTTCGAAAGGGTTCTCCCTCTCCCTTCCCCGGACCCCCATCCCTCTCCCTTCCTAAACTTTTCGGTGTCGCTTCGCGGGGTGTCAACACGGGGAATTCGTCCTCTGCCCCCGCCTCTTCCAAAACAAAAACCCGCGATTTCCGGCGGCCGCACGCCCCTGCCGAAAGCACACAAGAAGTTTTGGAGGGTCCAGGGAACCTTTTCAAAAGGTTCCCTGGTCTCCCCGAAGGGGCCCCCCGGGAGGGCCGCCGGAGGCATTATTTCAACCGCTACTCCGCCTGTTTCGGCCAGCTGGCCTCGTCGAGCAGGAAGACGATATTCTTGTACGGCACCTCGCCGTGCAGGGACAGGCCGACCTCGCAGGTGCGCGAGGTGGAGTAGCCGATGGTGCAGCCGTCGAGCTGCTTGCGCAGGTCCTTGAGCGCGGCCTGGTTCAACTCGGGGTAGTTGAAGCCCCGGTCCCCGGCGAAGCCGCAGCAGAAGACCTCCTCGGGCACGACCACTTCGCGGGCGCACTGGCGGGCCAGGGCTTCCATGGGCTCGGCCAACCCCATCTTGCGCGACGAGCAGGTGACGTGCAGGGCGACCTTGCGGTTGACCGGGGTGAACTCCAGCTTGTCGGTCAGGAACTGGACCGCGAACTCCACGGGTTCATAGAGCTTGAGGCCCTTGATGTGTTCCTTCATGCGGTACAGGCACGGGCTGGTGTCGCAGAGGATGGGCAGCTCGCCGCCGTTGCTGGCCGCGCGAAGCGCGCATTCGAGTTCCTGGAGCTTGGCGTCGCCCTGCTTGATGAATCCCTTGGATTCCCAGGGCTGGCCGCAACACAGCTTGGTCATGTCGGCCGGGTAGACGACCTCGTAGCCCGCCTTGGCCAGCAGGCTCAGGGTGCGGTCGCGGATGGCGGTCTTGTCCGGGTCGTGCTTTTCCGGGCCCATGTGCCGGGCCACGCAACTGGGGAAGTAGACCACGCGGTTGCCGGTGGCCGGGGTCTTGAGGCGCGCGGGTGTGGCGGCGCGGGGCATGGAGGTGTTCCAGCGGGGGATACGCTTGCCCGTGCCCTTGTGCAGGCCGCCCGCCACGGCGTCCATGGCGCGGTCGCCGAGCACGTCCTGGGCGGCTCCGGCCACGCGCAGGGCGCCGGACACGGCGTGGATGGTCATGCCGGTGGTATTGGCGGTGAAGGAGGCTACCGCGTTTTCCCAGCGTCCGTGCCCCCAGGAGCGGTACTGCTTGATGAACTTGCCGGTGTCGATGGCCACAGGACAACGCGTGCCGCACAGGCCGTCTGCGGCGCAGGTGGCATCGCCGTCGTAGTCGTAGCTGTCGTGGAAGGCCCGCTTGGTTTCGGCCGCGTCGCCCGCCTGTTCCTGACGGGAGATTTCGCGATAGGCCACGATGCGCTGGCGCGGGGTCAGGGTCAGGGAGCGCGACGGACAGACCGGCTCGCAGAAGCCGCACTCGATGCAGCGGTCGATCATGTCGTCGGCCACGGGCAGGGGCTTGAGGTCCTTGAGGTGCGCGCGCGGGTCGTCGTTGAGGATGACGCCGGGGTTGAGCAGCCCCTGGGGGTCGAAGAGCGCCTTGATCTCGCGCATCAGGGCGAAGGCGTCGCGGCCCCACTCCAGCTCCACGAAGTGGGCCATGTTCCGGCCGGTGCCGTGCTCGGCCTTGAGCGAGCCGTGATACTTGTTGGCGACCATGTCGGTGACGTCGTTCAGGAACGCCTCGTAGCGGTCGATCTCGGCCTGGGTGTTGAAGTCCTGGGTGAAGACGAAGTGCAGGTTGCCTTCGAGCGCGTGGCCGAAGATGATCGCCTTGTCGTAGCCGTGCTTGCGGAAGAGCGCCTGGAGGTCCAGGGCTCCGTCGGCCAGGGACTCGATGGGGAAGGCCACGTCCTCGATGATGACCGTGGTGCCCGGTTCGCGCACCGCGCCCACGGCCGGGAACAACCCCTTGCGCACGTTCCACAGCTTGCCGAACTCGGCGGGCACGTCCGTAAACGTGTGCGGTTCGAGCGGTTCGATGTCCTTGATGATCTCCTTGACGTTCTCGATCTTCTTCTTGAGCTCGTCGGCGGACCCGGCGCGGACCTCGACCAGCAGGGCGCAGGCGTCCAGGCCGAGCTTGTCCAGCCCCTCGGGCATGCCCGGCTTGTCCTGGACCGAGGCGATGGACGCGCGGTCCATGATCTCGGCGGCGGACACGGCTCCGCCGCGCACGGCGGTGGCGGCCCGGCAGGCCGAGCGGATGTCAGGGAAACGCATCAGGGCCGAGGCCTTGTGCGGGTGTTCGACCACGGTGTTGTAGACGACCTTGGAGATGAAGGCGAGGGTTCCCTCGCTGCCCACCAGGAGGTGTTGCAGGATCTCGAACGGGTCCTCGAAGTCCACGATGGCGTTGAGGCTGTAGCCGGTCGTGTTCTTGATCTTGAACTTGTGGCGGATGCGCTCGGCCAGGGTCTCGTCGGCCAGGACCTTGGCGCGCATTTCCGTAAGGCCGTCCAGGATGTGCCTGTGGCTCTGGGCAAAGGCGTTGCGGCTGGCCGGGTCGCCCGTGTCGAGCGGGGTGCCGTCCACCAGGACCAGGCGCATGGAGTGCAGGGTCTTGTAGGAGTTCTCGGCCACGCCGCAGCACATGCCCGAGGCGTTGTTGGCCACGATGCCGCCGATCTTGCAGGTGTCGATGGAGGCCGGGTCCGGGCCGATCTTCTTGCCGTGCGGGGCCAGGTACTTGTTGGCCTGGCTGCCGATGATGCCCGGCTCCAGCTCGATCTTGGCCGCGTCGTCGAAGATGCGGTAGTGCCGCCAGCCGTCGCCCAGACGGACCAGCACGGAATCGCTGATGGCCTGGCCGGACAGGCTGGTCCCGGCCGCGCGGAAGGTCACGGGCACCTGGTGCCGGTTGACCACGGCCAGGATGCGGACCACCTCGTCCTCGCTGTCCGTGTCGACCACGATCTTGGGGATGAGCCGGTAGAAGCTGGCGTCCGTGCCGTAGGCCAGGGTGCGCAGGGGGTCGGTATAGACCCGGTCCTTGGGCAGGAAGTCGAGCAATTCCTTATGGATCACGTCGTATGGGGCGATGAGCATTCATTCTCTCCTTGGTATGAAATCCGGTCCGAGCGGACCCGAGGAGCAAACCTACCATGATTATTCTTACTAAAACAAGCACGTGCCATTATTTTCCCGACCGTCACGCAACCGGATGACGGGAGTTCCCCAAAAGAAAAGGGACCCCGGCCGAAACCGGGGTCCCTGGGTTGTCGTGGTGCGGGAAACGATCAGCGCAGTTGGCGGAAGACCTCCACGGCCTCGGCGGGCGGCGGGGTTTCCATGCGCCGGTAGCGGCTGCCGTCGCTGGTCCGCTCGACCATGTGGTGGTCGGCCAGCTCGCGCCGGAGCAGGGCGTGGTCCTCGAACAGGTGCTGCTGTTCGAGCAGTTCGCTGATCTCGCATTCGTTGTAGTCCTTGCGCGGCGCGATGCGGGACCACATGACCCACAGGCAGAGCAGCCGCTCGGAATACTTCTTGGGCCAGCGCGTCAGGTAGCCCTGGCCGTCGAACAGGCGGACCACCCTCTTGACGCGCTTGAGGTTGACCTCGTCGGTCCGCATCTCGGGCGGTTCGATGGCCTGCCTGGCGTCGAACTCGGCCTTGAAGTGCTGGAAGTTGCGGAAGCCCGTGGCCTTGACGAGCAGGTTGAGCATCTCGACGTGGCCGGGCACGGTTTCGGCATCCCGGAGCTTGCGCCGCAGGGTCTGCGCCAGTGCGGAGACATCCCCCGCGTAAAAGGGCATGGGAACTTTGGACATGACATATCCTCGCTTGCGCGCCTGTCTCGGATAAGGGACTGCCGGTGGTCGCCGACTTCCGACCCGGCACGCTGCAAGGTGTCGAATGGAAAGGATATGATGGCAGGTTTAGCTCCCCGGAAACGGGGCGGCGACGCCTGGGTGAACTGCCGACCAGGGCCGTGTATACGCGGAATCGATACGGCGCGCAAGTGGAGCGGCCCGCGCCCTCCGGAGGAAAGGCAGGTGAGGAAAACCGCATCGCGGCAGGAGGCGGCGGGAATACGGCCCCTACCGGGCCTCGCCCTCCTGCTCCCTTTTGAGCACCGGGCAGCACTTGCTCAGGGGCTCGAAGGTCTCGGTCTCGCGCATGTAGCTGAGCAACTGGCCCGACTCCATCTCGAAGTACCAGCCGTGCAGGCTGAGCTTGCCCTGGTCCACCCGCTCCCTGATCCAGGGGAAGGTCATCAGGTTGCGCACCGAGCGCAGGATGCCCGCCATCTCGCAGGCGGTGCAGGACTTCTTGTTGACCTCGCCGAAGTGGTCCACGACTTCCTCGCGCACCGGGCTCATGACCGACAGCCACTTGTACAGGAACTCGGTGTGCCGGACCTTGTCGTCGTGCATCAAGGCGTCGATGCCGCCGCACAGGGAATGGCCGAGCACGATGAGGTGCTCCACCTTGAGGACCTTGACCGCGTACTCGATGGCCGAGGACACGCCGTGGAAGCCCTCGTCGCTCTCGTACGGCGGGACGATGTTGGCCACGTTGCGGACCACGAAGATGTCGCCCGGCTCGCACTGCATGATGAACGACGGGTCGGTGCGCGAATCGCTGCACGCGATGACCATGGTGGTGGGATTCTGCCCCTTGAGGAGGATCTCGAACGGGGCGTCCTCGCGGCTGAAATACTCTTTTCGGAAATTCCGGAAACCGGCGATGAACTTCTGAATGTCTTTCATGGGACGTTTCACCTCTTGGAATGTGGGCGGGAATCCTGGCCCCCGCCCTTCTCCAAGTAGAGGATTTCCCTACGGGTGGCAATGCGTTCCATACCCATCCGGTAGGGGAAATGATTGCGTCGAACAAGGAGGGCGCCGGCCGGAACCGGAGCCCTCCTTGACGGAAAAACCGGCGATGCGGCCTAATCGTACGCCTTGCGCATGGTCTCGTCCGCCATGGCCGGGGCCAGGACGCTCAGCCACTTCTCACCGTCCCAGGAGCCCAGCCGGGTATGGGTATCGAAATAGTTCTGCGGGATGGGATGGGTGCCGACCACCACCTCGATCCCGTAGCGGCCTTCCAGAAATTTCTTGAAGGTCTCGATGTGCGGGCACGGGGGATAGCCGACCAACAGGCCGGTGGCCAGGTGGATGACCTGGACCCCGTTCTTGACCATCTCGTCGCCCAGGTACTCCACGTTGCCGCCGGGACAGCCCGCGCAGGTGGTGTAGCCGACCAGTTGCACGTCCTCGCCCTCGTAGCGGGAGAAGGCGCCTTCACGGTTATTCAGCGCCCGCAGGCACTTGCCCCCGGCGCAGCGCCGGTAGCGGTCGCAGATGACGATGCCGATCTTGGTTGGATTGCTCATGGCAACTCCTTTGGCCGGGTGCGCCGGCCAGGGTTTCGGACAGGACTCCGCCAGGAGAAAAGGGAAATTTCGTCATGGGAGGAAACGGCTACTCGACCAGCCTTGCCCCGGCCCGCTCGGCCACCCCGCGCACGTGCTTTTCCATGGCCCGGTGCGCCTCGGCCGAACGCCCTGCCCGGATGTGCTCCATGATCTCCTCATGCTCGCGCACCGTGTCGTGCACGCTGTCGTCCAGGACCAGCGGCAGGGTCTGGCTCTCGAAAAATATCCCCAAAAACGGGGTGATGGCCTCGGTGAAGAACCGGTTGTTGGCCGCTTCGATCATGTGGGAGTGGAAGGCGAAATCGAGCCGGGAGAACTCGGCCAGGTCCCTGGACTCCAGGGCCGTGCGCATGGCCGCCACAACCACGCCCATGTCGTGCTTCTGGGCCGCCGTGGCGTTGACCGCCACCAGCCCGGCGATGGCCGGTTCGATGGCGTAGCGGAACTGGTACATCTGGGACTCGCGGCCGGACAGGGCGGAATGGTTGGCCACCGGACGGGGCGTTCCCAAGGGCGTGCCGTCCAACAAGAAGGCCCCCTTGCCGGGCTTGATCTCCACCCGGCCCATGGTCTCCAGGGCCACCAGCGCCTCGCGCACGGTCGGCCTGCTGAAGCCCAGTTCCTCGGCCAGGGTCCGCTGGGAAGGCAACTGGAAGCCGCCGGGCCAGCCGTTTTGGGCGATCATCGTCTGAATGCTCTCCACCGCCTCGTCCGACCTCGACATGCGACCGCCCCCCTTTGCGTATGTTCCGCTCATATCCCTCTCGACCTTTCCTGAACAGGAATCGACATTCTCGTTCCGGCCGGACGCCCCGGCCGACTGGTCTTACCAGTGCCTGTTCAGACCTAAACCACACCCCGGCACTTTTTGTCCACTTATTTTTATGGAGCCACATTTTTGTATGGTAATTTGCTTATTTTTACTTTTTCGTAATTTTTAGGATAATTTTATAAAGATTAATTTTTGATATTGACAATATCCGCAATCTATATGACCAAGGCCTTACCGGTCTGACCTGATGGTCAAAACGGTTTACCACCGAACGCATGCAACCGGAGAGAAGAGAAAGATGAACACCGCTATCCGCAATTGCCGCCGGCTGGCGCCGCCCGCAGATCCCGAGGCGGGCCCGAGGCGCTCTTCGCCGCGCCGGTTCTCTCCGGCGGGACAAACGAGAAACACTGCAACAACGGCGAACCATCATGGCTGACATCGGAAAAGTGGAGCTGTCCGCACTGGGCAAATATTACGGCGAGGTCGAGGCGCTCAAGGACATCGAACTGACCGTCCGGGCGGGCGAGTACTGCTGCCTGCTCGGCCCCAGCGGATGCGGCAAGTCCACGGCCGTGCGCATGATCTCCGGGCACGAGGACGTGACCAGCGGGGACATCCTCCTGGACGGCCGGAACATCACCAACGAGCCCCCCGCCAAGCGCAAGACCGCACTTATGTTCCAGAACTACGCCCTGTTCCCACACCTGTCCTGCGTGGACAACGTGGCCTTCAGCCTGAAGCTCAAGGGCGAGCCCAAGAAGAGCCGCCGCGCCCAGGCCATGGAATATCTCGAACTGGTCCACATGGGCGGGTTCGCCAAGGTCAGGCCGGACCAGCTCTCCGGCGGCCAGCAGCAGCGCGTTGCCCTGGCCCGGGCGCTGATCACCAAGCCCTCGGTCATCCTCCTGGACGAGCCCCTGTCCGCCCTGGACCCCTTCCTGCGCGTGCAGATGAGGAAAGAGCTCAAGAACATCCAGGAAGAGCTGCACATGACCTTCATCCATGTGACCCACTCCCAGGAGGAGGCCTTCGCCCTGGCCGACAAGGTGGTGGTCATGGCCGACGGCGGCATCCGGCAGGTGGGCACCCCGCGCCAGGTTTTCCAGTCCCCGGTCTCGCCGTTCGTGGCCGGGTTCATCGGCGGGCACAACATTTTCGAGGGCGACTTCGAAGCCATGGCCGAGGGGCATCGGCTGACCGTGGAAGGGGCCCGCGCCGAGCGCTGCTGCGATCTGCCCAACCTGAAAGGGACCGGAACCTACGGCTTTTCCGTGCGCACCGACCGGGTCCGCCTGGCGGGCGAGGGCCGGGACGACACGGATGTGACCCTGCCCGCGACCATCACCATGGCCGAATACCAGGGCACCCACGTGGTCCTGCACTGCGATACCGAATCGGGCCGGACCGTCCAGGTCTGCGAGCCCGACGACCGATATTTTGCCGACACGCCCGCGCCCGGGGATCGGGTTACCCTGGGCTGGGACTGTGCCGACATGAACGTGTTTCCCTCGCAAGGCGGGAAAGGCAACAACCAGTAACCGACACAGGAGAGAGAGTCATGGTTAAGGAAACGAAAAAAGACGGCAAGATGAGCCGCAGGAGCTTCCTGGGCAAGGCGGCGGTCGCCACCGCGGCCGTGGCCGCCGCGCCGGTCATCACCGGCTTCCCCACGGTCTGGGCCCAGAACATCAAGAACATCAAGCTGCGCCAGTTCGGCACGGGCACGGCCAGCGTCAACGCCATCGCCGAGAAGGTCAAGGCGGACCTCGGCTTCACCATCGAGATGACCGCGCTGGATTCCGACGCGGTGGTCCAGCGCGCGGTGACCCAGCCCAAGTCCTACGACATCGCGGACATCGAGTACTGGGTCTGCAAGAAGGTCTACCCCAGCGGCGTGATCCAGCCCATGGACACCTCCAAGATCAAGCTCTACGACAAGATTTCCCCGCTCTTCAAGACCGGCCAGTTGACCCCGGGCGCCGATATCGCCCAGGGCACGGCCCCGCACACCGTGGGCTTCGTGGAAAAGAAGGCGGACACCGCCTTCGCCAAGCGCGAGACCCAGTGGATGACCCTGATCCCGACCATCTACAACGCCGACACCCTGGGCATCCGCCCGGACCTGGTCGGCCGCCCCATCACCAACTGGCGCGACATCATGGACCCGGCCTTCAAGGGCAAGACCTCCATCCTGAACATCCCGTCCATCGGCATCATGGACGCGGCCATGATCTGCGAGTCCATGGGCGTGATCAAATACGGCGACAAGGGCAACATGACCCGCGACGAGATCGACAAGACCATCGAAGTCCTCAAAAAAGCCAAAAAGGACGGCCAGTTCCGCGCCTTCTGGAAGTCCTTCGACGAGTCCGTCAACCTGATGTCCTCGGGCGAGGTCGTCATCCAGTCCATGTGGTCCCCGGCCGTGGCTGCCGTCCGCGCCAAGGGCATCCCCTGCAAGTACCAGCCGCTGGAAGAGGGCTACCGCGCCTGGGGCGGCGGCCTGGGCATCGCCCGCCACCTGTCCGGCCTGGAGCTGGACGCGGCCTACGAGTACTTCAACTGGTACATCTCCGGCTGGGCCGGGGCCTACCTCAACCGCCAGGGCTACTACAGCGCGGCCCCGTCCACCTCCAAGCAGTACATGTCCGAGAACGAATGGAACTACTGGATGGAAGGCAAGGCGGCCACCGCCGACATCGTCAGCCCCGAGGGTGTGACCATGGAAAAGAAGGGCGCGATCCGCGACGGCGGCTCCTACGACGAGCGCATGGGCCACGTGGCCTGCTGGAACTCGGTCATGGACGAGAACAAGTACATGATCCGCAAGTGGAACGAGTTCATCGCCTCCTAGAACGAAATCAACGCGGCGGCTCCCCGGCCTTCCGGGGAGCCGCCCCAACACGGGCCGCACCATGACGCAATCCCGCCTTTCCTATCTCCAGGCGTTCCCGCTGTTCGCCATCATGCTGGTCTTCCTGGTCATCCCCACCGTGATGATCGTGGCAGTCAGCTTCTGGGACTACAACGCCTTTTCGATCATCCCGGACTTCATCTGGGACAACTACGACTTCCTGCTGACCTCGCCGGTCACCTGGCAGGCCTACGGCACGACCTTTTTCTACGCCCTGACCTCCTGGGCCCTGACCCTGGTCATCGGCTTCACCGCAGCCTACTACATGGCCTTCCACCTGCGCACCACCAAGGCCCAGACCATCTGCTTCCTGCTGGCGACCATCCCGTTTCTGACGTCCAATATCATCCGCATGATCTCGTGGATCCCCCTGCTCGGGCGCAACGGCCTGGTCAACCAGGCGCTGCTGTCCATGGGGCTCATCGACAATCCACTGGAATTTCTGCTCTATTCCGACTTTTCGGTGATCCTGGCCTTTGTCCACCTGTACACCCTGTTCATGGTCGTGCCCATCTTCAACTCCATGATGCGCATCGACCGCAAGCTCGTGGAGGCGGCCATCGACGCCGGGGCCTCGCCATTACAGGTCCTGACCCAGGTGATCATCCCCCTGTCCAAGTCCGGCATCACCATCGGGACCATCTTCGTCTTCACCCTGGTCATGGGCGACTTCATCACCGTGCGCCTCATGTCCGGCGGCCTGTCCGCCTCGGTGGGCGTGCTCATCTACAACGAGATCACCCTGCTGCAATACCCGGCGGCGGCCGCCGGGGCCGTGACCCTGCTGCTCACGGTCCTGATGATGCTCGCCATCCTCTTCCGTTTCGCCAACATCCGCGAAGACCTCTAAGGCGCAAGGGAGCGTATCATGAACACCACCGGCAAACGGCCGAAGAGCTTCTACTTCCTGACAGCCTTCTTCGCCCTGTTCATCCTCTTCCTGTACGGGCCCACCCTGACCATCGGCATATTGTCCTTCCAGGGGCCGTCCGGCGGCCTGACCTTCCCCATGAACGGCGTGTCCCTGCACTGGTACTTCAAGCTGTTCGAAACGCAGGCCGTGGGCGACTTCGGCGGGTCCCTGACCCGCTCCCTGCTCCTGGCCCTGGCGGTCATGATCACCACCATGGTCATCTCGCTCTCGGCGGGCATGGCCTTCCGCAAGAAATTCCGGGGCAGCGGCCTACTCTTCTACCTGACCGTGGTCAGCCTGATCATCCCGTCCATCCTGGTCAGCCTGGGCATCGGCCTGCTCTTCAACCAGGCGGGCGTTGAGCCCACCTGGTACGGCTCGGCGTTTGGCGCGCACCTGACCTGGACCCTGCCCTTCGGCCTGCTGATCATGTTCGCGGTCTTCAACCGCTTCGACAAATCCTTCGAGGCCGCGGCCACGGACATGTGCGCCACCCGGTTCCAGACCCTGCGCTTCGTGGTCATCCCGCTGATCCTGCCGAGCCTGGTGGGCGTGGGGCTGTTCGGCTTCACCCTGTCCTACGACGAGTTCGCCCGGACGATCATGACCTCGGGCTCGCAGAACACCCTGCCGCTGGAGATCTTCGGCATGACCACCAACGTGACCACGCCGGTGCTCTACGCGCTGGGCACCCTGACCACGCTCATCTCGTTCGCGGCCATCGTCGGCACCCTGGCCACCCTCAGCCTGCTCAAGCGCCGCCGCAGCCGCATCCAGGCCGGATAAAGGACAACCCCATGCGCATCCTGCTCATCAATCCCAATTCCAGCCCGGCCATGACCCGGACCATCGCCGACGCGGGCAAGGCCGTGGCCGCGCCCGGCACCGAGATCGCCGGCTGCTGCCCGTCCGGCGCACCCCTGTCCATCGAGGGCCACTCGGACGGCGTGCTGGCCGCCTTCCACACCCTGAAGCTCGTGGACGAGAGCGGCCCGGCGGACGCCTATGTACTGGCCTGCTTCGACGATACGGGCGTGGACGCGGTGCGCGAACGGGTTGCCGGACCGGTGCTCGGCATCGGCGAAGCCGCCATGCACGCCGCCACCATGCTGGCCTGTCGCTTCTCCATTCTGACCTCGCTGGAACGGTCCGTGCCCATCTTGGAAGACAACGCGGCCCGCTACGGCCTGGCCGCCCGCTGCCGGGGGGTGCACGCCGCAAAGCTGCCGGTCCTGGCCTTCGAGGACGGCGAGTCCGCCTACGCGGTCCTGCGCGACGCGGCCCGCGAGGTACTGGCAAGGGACCGCTCCGACGCCCTGGTCCTGGGCTGCGGCGGCATGGCCCACCTGGCCCCGCGCCTGGCCGGGGAGCTGGGCGTGCCCGTGGTCGAGGGCGTGGCCTGCGCGGTCAAGTTCGTGGAATCGCTCGTCTCCTTGAGGCTTGCGACGAGCAAGGCCGGAGGGTACGCCTACCCCCTGGTGAAAACGGCCCTATCCGATGGAGAACAGCATGTTTGATCTCGTGCTCGAAAACGTCCGCCTGGTCCTCGAAGACGCCACCCGCGACTGCGTCGTCGGCATCAAGGACGGCGAGGTCGCCCGCATCGATGAGCCCGGCATGCGCCTGGAAGGCAAGCAGGTCCTCGACTGCGCGGGCAAGCTGGTCATGCCCGGCTTCATCGACCTGCACGTGCATTTCAACGAGCCGGGGCTGACCCGGCGCGAGGATTATTTCACCGGCTCCTCCTCGGCCGCCGCCGGGGGCGTGACCCTGTTCGCGGACATGCCCCTGTCCAACGAGCCGTACACGTTGAGCGAAGCGGCCGTGCGCGACAAATTCGCGCGGGCGTCCAAGGGCTCGGTGGTGGACTACGCCGTCTGGGCCGGGCTGGTTG
This sequence comes from Pseudodesulfovibrio sp. 5S69, assembly GCF_037094465.1. Classification (NCBI taxonomy): domain Bacteria; kingdom Pseudomonadati; phylum Thermodesulfobacteriota; class Desulfovibrionia; order Desulfovibrionales; family Desulfovibrionaceae; genus Pseudodesulfovibrio; species Pseudodesulfovibrio methanolicus. The sequence continues at coordinate 1,299,365 of NZ_CP146609.1, read as the reverse complement.
AGGACAACACCGGGCAGATGGCCCCCATGAGCGAAGCCGGGGCCTACGGCTTCAAGATGTTCACCTGCGACGGTGGGGACGGCTTCCCCATGCCCGAGCCCGCGACCATGCGGCGCGGCTTCGAGCGGGCGCGCGAACTCGGCTCCTTCGTCGGTGTGCACTGCGAGGACCAGGCGGTCATGGACCGCATCGCAGGCGAGGACCACGGCGGAGAGGACGATATATCCCGTTTCCTGGCCGTCCACTGCCCCGAGGCCGAGATCGAGGCCACCAAGCATGTCATCGGCCTGAGCGAGGAGACCGGCGGGCACCTGCACGTCTGCCACGCCAGCCTGCCCGAGGTGGTGGACATGGTCGCCGAGGCCAGGGGACGCGGCGTACCGGTGACCGTGGAGACCTGCCCGCAGTACCTGCTCTGCACCGCCGACGATCTGCGGCGCATCGGCGGACGGCTGAAATGCACCCCGCCCGTTCGCTCCGCCCGGGATGTGGAGGGCATGTGGCAACGCATCGAGAACGGGGATATCGACTTCATCGGCACGGACCATTCGCCCGCCGAGACCTTCGAAAAGGAGCGCGCATCCTTCGACCAATGCTGGGGCGGCATCAACGGGGTCCAGTTCCTCTTTTCCCTGCTCCACACCGAGGGCGTGGTCCGGCGCGGGCTCTCCCCCGAACTCCTGGTCCGGCTGTACAGCGCCGCCCCCGCGCGGTTCATCGGCCAGTACCCGCGCAAGGGCACGCTTGCGGAGGGCAGCGAGGCGACTTTCGTGATCTTCGACCCCGAGGCCCAGTGGACCATCCGGGCCGGAGATCTTCTGACCAAGCACGAGCAGACCCCCTATGCCGGGATGCCCTGCACGGGCCGCGTTGAACAGACATGGCTGCGGGGCGAGTTGGTCTGCCGATTCGATTCCGATACGGGCAAGCACCGGCTGACCGGCCGGGCCGGTTCCGGCAGGCCGGTGCCCCCCGTAAACAACAAAGGGAAATAACCAATGACCATGGCGACACTGAAAACCGACCCCGCGCGGCTCGAGCGGTTCCTGACCGAGATCGCCGCCTTCGGGGCGACAAAACGGGGCGGCGTGACCCGCCTGGCCCTGAGCGACGAGGACCGGGACGCCCGCAACCAGCTCAGAGAATGGTTCGAGGCCGCGGGCTGCGAGACCAAGATCGACCGCATGGGCAACATGTTCTTTGTCCGGCCGGGCAGGAACCGCGGCCTGCCGCCGGTCCTGACCGGCTCCCACTGCGACTCCCAGCCGCAGGGCGGCCGCTTCGACGGCATCCTCGGCATCATCGGCGGGCTGGAGGCGGTCTGCGCCCTGAACGACGCGGGCGTGACCCTTGAACGCGACCTCATCGTGGTCAACTGGACCAACGAGGAGGGCAGCCGCTTCACTCCGGGCACCACCGGCTCCGGCGTGTTCGCGGGCAAGCTCGACCGCGAGGCCATGTATGCCCTGACCGACCGCGAGGGGCTGACCTTCGGCGGGGAGCTTGAGCGCATCGGCTACAAGGGCGAAACCGACTTCGACCCCAGGCCGCTGCACGCCAACTTCGAGTACCACATCGAGCAGGGACCGGTCCTGGAACGCCGGGAGAAGACCATCGGCGTGCCCAAGGGCATCGTCTGCCTGCGCTGGTACGACGTGGAGATAACCGGGGTGCCCAACCACGCCGGGCCCACGCCCATGAACGAGCGCAAGGACGCGGTCTACGCCTTCGCCCGCATGGCCTCGGAGATCTTCGAGATCGGCCTGGCCTCGGACAACGTGGTGGCCACGGTGGGCGAGGTCCATCCCTCTCCCAACTCGCGCAACGTCATCGCCGGGAACCTGCACTTCACCATCGACGTGCGCGGCTGGGACGAGACCGAGACCGACCGCGTCTGCGCGGACATCGAAAAGGCCGTCCGCACCCACGCCGAGGTCAGCGGGACCGACGTGGACATCAAACGGACCTGGGAAGTGGAGCGCGCGCCCTTCAATGCGGGACTGGTCTCCATGATCCGCGAGACCGCCCTGGAGCTCGGCCTGCCCGCCCTGGACATGGTCTCGGGCGCGTCCCACGACACCGTGTACATCAACCAGTTCGCGCCCAGCGCCATGATCTTCGTGCCCAGTATCGGCGGCCGGAGCCATGCCGAGGTGGAGGAGACTTCCTGGGCGGACTGCGCGGCCGGAGCCGACGTGCTCCTGAACTGCATCGTCAAGACCTGCAACGATCCGGAAGGCGTGGAATACGCCTAGGCGTCCACCGCACCGATCAAGACAGAGAGAAAAAGGGAATAACCATGAGCGACATCGAATTCGAAAAAATCTACCGTGACGAAGACGTGGACCTGTCCGTGCTGGACGGCAAGACCGTGGCCATCATCGGCTACGGCAGCCAGGGCCGCGCCCAATCCATGAACATGCGCGAGTCCGGCGTGAAGATCATCGTGGGCGCGGGCGACCGCACCCGCCACTCCAGTTGGGACAAGGCCGAGGCCGACGGCTTTACGGTCTACTCCATCGAGGAGGCCGTGGACAAGGCGGACATCGTCCACATCCTGCTCCAGGACCCGGCCCAGCCGTCCGTGTACTACGAGTCCATCCACAAGCATCTGAAACCCGGCCAGACCCTGAGCTTCGCCCACGGCTTCGCCATCCTTTACGGGACCATCAAGCCCCCCAAGGACGTGGACGTGGTCCTGTTCGTGCCCAACGGCCCCGGCCCGGTGACCCGCCAGAAGTACAAGGACGGCTCCGGCATCTGGGGCTGCGTGTCCGTGGACCAGGACGTCAGCGGCCATGCGAAGGAGACCGCCCTGGCCATCTCCAAGGCCGTTGGCTCCACCCGCGTGGGCGTGGTGGACATGACCTTCCAGCACGAGACCGAGGGCGACAACTACGAGGAGCAGGTCCTGTACGGCGGGACCATCCACCTCATGCGGACCATGTTCAACATCATGGTCAAGAACGGCTACCCCCGTTCCTTTGCCTACGCCAAGGCCATCCGCTCCATCCGCTCGATCATCGACGACATCGACGCCGTGGGCATCGAGGCCTACCTGACCTCCCGGGCCAGCCGGACCTGCGAGTTCGCCGTGCGCCACAGCGGCCCGCGCGTGATCAACGAGCAGGCCATGGAGGAGATCTTCGAGGAGACCGAGCGCGGCGTCTTCGCCCGCAACTGGCTCCAGGAATTCTCCCTGGGCATGCCCACCCTGAACCGCATGCGCCGCACCTGGGCGGATTCGGACATGGAAAAGACCGGAAAAATCTGGCGCGACAAGTTCGGAAAGTAGTACACCTCCCCCTACCGGGGCGCGGGGGGAAACGACCTCTCCTCCGCGCCCCGGCCATGAACCAAGCAGGCCGAACGCAACAAGGACAACCACCATGCCTTATCCCGAAGGCTTCCTGAAAAACCGTTCCGAGTACGTGCCCGGCAAGTACGCGGTCATCACCACCGAGGGCCGGGTCTTCAACGTCATCCCCGGCATCGAGGGCTGCGCCCTGTCCATCGTGGCCTCGCCCAAGCTCGGGGCCAACTTCGTGCAGATGGTCGGCACCGTGTCGACCGAGGGCAAGACGACCATGCCCTACGGCAAGGCCGAGGACGTCGAGGCGTTCCTCTTCGTCATGTCCGGCCAGGGCTCGCTCAAGGTCACCGTGGGCGGCAAGTCAGAGACCCTGTCCGCCGGAGGATACATCTACGCGCCTCCGGGCAAGGGCGTCTCCTTCGCGTCAACGGGCGATGCGCCGGTGGAGATTCTGCTCTACAAGCAGCGCTTCATCCCCCACCCGGACCCGGCGGTCCAGGTCCCGTGGACGGTCACCGGCTCCATCCGCGACATGGACGAGAGCCTGTACGACTCCATGGAGAACGTGTTCGTGCGCGATCTCTTGCCCGTGGACCAGGCATTCGACATGAACTTCCATACCCTGGCCTTCCTGCCCGGCGGCTGCCACCCGTTCGTGGAAACCCACGTGCAGGAGCACGGCATGTACATCTACCAGGGCGAGGGGCTCTACCTGCTCGACGAGAAATGGCTGCCCGTCCAGTCCGGCGACTTCATCTGGATCGCCCCCTTCTGCAAGCAGGCCTGCTACGGCATCGGCCGCGAGCGCATGGAGTACATCTACTCCAAGGACTGCCACCGCGACGAACCCATCTAATCCGACATTCCTCCTCTTTGGGGGCCGCGCGGCGCGTGATGCGTCGCGCGGCCTTTTCGCGTTCCGGAATCCGAAAAGCGGGTGCGCCCTCTTTACGGCACGGGCCATGCAGGGTAGTTGGACCTGCAAAGAACCTGCGCAACAGAAAGGGTCACGCCATGGAAACCACAATCCGCCGCATCGCCTGCGTCGCCTCGGAAACCCCCACCGCACGGGAACGGCTCGCCGCCCTGGAGGCCCGCTGCCCGCTGGTCCCCATCGACGAGGCCGACGCCCTGGTGGCCCTGGGCGGAGACGGGTTCATGCTCCGCACCGTGCACGAGTTCCTGGACCGGGGGTTGCCCATCTACGGCATGAACTGCGGGACCATCGGCTTTTTGCTCAACCAGTTCACCCCGGACAACCTCATTGAGCGCATCAACGCGGCCCAGGAGCACCTCCTGAACCCGCTGTCCATGACCGCCACGACCATCGACGGCGACCGCATCTCGGCCCTGGCCTTCAACGAGGTGGCCATGCTGCGCACCTCTCAGCAGTCGGCCCACATCCGTCTGTTCATCAACGGCAGGAAACGGCTGGACAACCTGGTCTGCGACGGGGTCATGGTCGCCACCCCGGCGGGTTCCACGGCCTACAACCTGTCCGCCCACGGTCCGATCATCCCGCTGGGCTCCAACGTCATGGCCCTGACCCCCATCTGCCCCTTCCGTCCGCGGCGCTGGAACGGGGCCCTGCTGCCCAACACCGCCGAGGTGGAGTTCGACATCCTCTGGCCGGGGCTAAGGCCGGTCAGCGCCACCGCCGACTTCCTGGAGGTGCGCGACGTGGCCCACATCATGGTCCACGAGGACCACTCGCGCCCGGCGCGCATCCTCTTCGCCCCGGACCACTCCCTGGAGGAGCGCATCTTCAACGAGCAGTTCATCCACTGACCGCGCCATGGCCGCCACCGGAAGCAACCGCACCCTCGCCGCCGTCCTGACCGGCGGACTCTTCACCTCCCTGGGGATGGGCCTGTTCGCCTTCACCATCCCGCTGCTCAGCCTGGACGAACGGGTCAGCGGCGCGTGGCTCGGCACCGCCTTCGCCGGGTACTACCTGGCCAAGCTCCTGGTCTCGCCCCTGTCCGGCATGGCCGCCGACCGCTTCGGCCCCAAGCCGGTCCTGGTCCTGGCCTCAGCCGCGGGCTGCGTCATCCCCCTGGCTTATTTCCTGTCCCCCGGCCTGACCGCCCTGTACGCGATCCAGGTGGCCATGGGGATCGTCACCGGCCTGGTCCGGCCCGTGGGCCTGGCCGCCCTGGGAGGATCGGCCGACGGTCCGGCCCTGTCCCGCCGGTTTGCGGTCAACGCGGCCCTGTTCAACGCGGCCGCCTTTGTCGGGCCCATCCTCGGCAGCCTGCTCTACACCACCGGGGCCATGGGGCCGGTCCTGATCGGCCTGTCCGTCTGCCTGGGGCTGGCCCTGGCCGCCACGTTCCTGCTCCTGCCGGGCGAGGCGACCACCAGCCGTCCGCCCTCGCCCAAGGCCCGGCCCGCCCAGTCCAAAGGCCGCGCCGCGTCCCTGCTCCTGGCCATCGGCGGGCGCAGCCTGGGCATCGGGTTGACCACCGCCTTCTATCCCATCGTCCTGGCCGACGTGCTCGGCCGCCACGGACCGGTCGTCGCGGCCACCTTCGCCGCGCCGGGCCTGGCCACTTTCCTGGGGTTGCTGCTCTCCGGACGGTTCGGCAACAAGAGCCCGGACACGGACCGCGTGGTACTGGGCATGCTCGTCAGCGCCGGGGCGCTCTACGCCCTGGGCGAATGCCGCTTGCTCTGGGAGTTCGCCGCCTTCGGCGTGCTCCTCGGGCTGGGCGCGGCCCTGTCCATCCCGGCCTCCATGTTCTTCGCCTCCACCCTGAGCCGCAAACAGGGCGCGGTCTTCGGCGCGGCCAACCTCGCCTCCGGACTCGGCTTCCTGCTGGGGCCGCTGCTGGGCGGGGCCGTGGTCCACACCCTGCACTCCCCGGTGCCGGGCCTGAAGGTCGCGGCCCTGATCGGCGCGCTCTGCTGCCTGCCCCTGCTGGCCTTCGTCTTCCGCGACCAGCTCCACTGGGGGCGCGGCATGGTCTGGACCGCCACCGGGCTGGCCGCCGGGGTCCTCGGCCTGCTGCTGGTCTTCAGCCTGTCGCCGACCCTGCGCATGGAGGCCCACCAGGACGGGCTCTACCGCTTCACCGACGTGGCCATGGGCACCGTGGTCAAGCTGACCATCGAGGCCCCGAGCCGCAAGTCCGCCGAGTTGGCGGCCCGCCGGACCATGACCGCCATGCGCGCCCTGCAGCAGGACTTCGACCACCGCAACCCGCGCGGCTCCATCGGCCGGATCAACCGCGCGGCCGGGCATGCCTGGATCAAGGCCACGCCGCGCGCCTTCGCCCTGCTCGACCGAACGCTCGCCTTCAGCGCGGCCACGGGCGGGGTCTTCGATCCCACCGTGGGGGCCCTGACCACCTCGCCTTTCTACTACGCCATGGACGAGTCCGTGGCCCGGTCCAAGTCCGGGCTGGTGGACTACCGCATGGTTCTCATGGACCCGGCCGGGGACCGGGTGCGGCTCAAGAAGGAGGGCATGGCCCTGGACCTCGGCGGCATCGCCAAGGGGTCCATCGTGGACGAGGCCGTGGCCCTGCTGCAAAAGCACGGCGTGCCGTCCGGCATCGTCGAGGCGGGCGGCGACTTCCGCTGCTTCGGCGACCGCGACTGGCACGTGGGCGTCCGCCACCCGCGCAACGACGCCGTGTTCCAGACCGTCACCATCCGCGACAAGGGCGTGTGCGGCTCGGGCGACTACCGCCAGTTCGTCACCCCGGACAAGCAGGGCGGCCCCATCGAGCGCCACCACATCATCGACCCCGCGACCATGGACTCGGCCCACAAATCCATCGGCGTGACGGTCATCGCCGACACCGCCGAGCAGGCCGACGCCCTGGCCACCACCCTGTTCATCATGGGCCCGGCCAAGGGTGCCGCCTTCCTCAAGACATACTCGCCGGGCAGCGCCTGCATCTGGTTCCTGCCCGACCGGACCGTGGCCTACACCGACAATTTCCCGCACTGATCCCGGAAAACATCGGTCCCGGACCGCCCGGCGGTATCCTATTTGCTAGAATCGGGGCATGACGCCGCTCCATTTTTTCAACAATAGTTATGATTCCGCATGGTTGACAAAATGCAGGGCAACGGACCGCCGCATTTGCCCTTGCCCGATCGGCGGATTTCCGCCTATTGCTGAAAAGCGGACCGAAACAGACCCACCCCCCGCGGACGCGGGGATACGGATAGAAGCAGCATGAAAGCCTTCAACGAGACCCGATTCAACACCCCGGCCGTGACGCTGGGCATCTTCCTGCTCATCGGCCTGCCGTTCATCGTCGGCTTGCTGGTGCAGTACGACTACCTCCAGGACCTGGAACGGGTCTCGGACGAGCGGCTGACCCTGTACGAGATGACGCTGGACTCCGAGTTGCGCAAGTACGAGTACCTGCCCTACCTCATCTCCGAGAACGGCATGGTCACCGCCTTCCTGACCAAGGGCGGCGAGGACGTACCCATCAACCGCTTCCTCAAACGCGTGAACACCATCGCCGAGTCGTCCGTGGTCTACATCATCGGCACGGACGGCATCGTCAAGGCGGCCTCCAACTGGGACCGCCCCAATGCCTTCATCGGCCTGGACCTCGGTTTCCGGCCCTATTTCAAGGACGCCATGGCGGGCCGCCAGGGGACCTTCTTCGGGGTGGGCATCACCCGGGGCGAGCCGGGCATCTACATCTCGCACCCCATCAAGGACAAGGGCAAGGTCATCGGCGTGGCCGTGGCCAAGATCGCCCTCTCCCCCCTGGAGCACCTCTGGAAGGAGGGCGGCGAGACCCTGCTGGTGACCGACTCCAACGGGGTCATCGTCCTGACCAGCCGCCCGTCCTGGAAGTACATGACCCTGACGCCCCTCGACGCGGGCATGCTCCAGGAGATCCACGACCGCGAGCACTACCCCAAGTACCAGCTCAAGCACCTGGCCTGGCACACCCGGACCCGCTTCGGCTTCGTCCGGGAGGCGACCATCGGCACCGAGCGGTTCCTGCTGAATACCCGCGGCATTCCCGGCACGGACTGGAAGATCAGCTATCTCACGCCGCAGGGTCCGCTCTGGGAGCGGACGCTGGGCGTCTCCCTGACCACCTTCGTGCTCCTCGGCCTGGCCGTGCTGACCCGCCTGTTCCTGCGCGAGCGCCGCCAGCGGCAGCTCTCCCGGCAGCAGGCGGCCGAGGCCAACCGCATCCGGGACATCAACCGCCAACTGGCCCAGGAGGTCGAGGAGCGCAAGCGCACCGAGCACGAGCTGCGCTCGGCCCAGGAGGAGCTGGTCCAGGCGGGCAAGCTGGCCGCCCTGGGCGAGATGGCCACGGCCATCGCCCACGAACTCAACCAGCCCATCGCGGCCACCAAGACCTACGTGGCCTCCTGCCGGTTGATGCTCAAGCGCTTGAAGCTCGACGACCTGGACCCGACCCTGGTCAAGGTCTCGGAACTGGGCGACCGCATGGCCAAGGTTACGGGCCAGCTCAAGTCGTTCGCGCGGCGGACCACGGACAAGGACATCGAATTCGACCTGCGCCTGGCCATCAAGGAGGCGGTCAACCTGATGAAACACCAGTTCCTGGTCGAGAACTGCGACCTCAAGCTGTCCATGCCCGGCCAGCCGGTCTTCATCCGGGGCGATCGCATGCGTATGGAGCAGGTCCTGATCAACCTCTTCCGCAACGCGCTGGACGCCCTGCTGGAGGTCGAGTCCCCGCTCATCGGCGTGCGCCTGTCCGTGGAGGGCGACAAGGCCACCATCCACGTCTGGGACAACGGGCCCGGCATCGCCGAAGAGGTCGGCAAGAAGATTTTCGAGCCCTTCGTGACCACCAAGAAGGAGGGCATCGGCGTGGGGCTCGGCCTGTCCATCTCCTACAAGATCGTCAAGGACATGAAGGGCGACTTCAGGGTGGCCAACCGCGACCCGCGCGGAGCCGAGTTCTTTGTCCACATTCCCCTTTCCAAGCAGAAACAGGATAAGAATAAATCATGAAGAAAGTCATATTGGTAGACGACGAACAGTCGGTCCGGGACTCCGCCCGGCAGTGGCTGGAACTGTCGGACTTCGAGGTCGCCGACTACGCGGACGCGCGCGTCGCGCTGCGCGACATCACCCCGGAATACGCGGGCATCGTGCTGACCGACGTGAAGATGCCCGGCCTGGACGGGCTGGCCTTCCAGAAGGAGATCATGGCCATCGACGAGCACATCCCGGTGGTCCTGTTCACCGGCCACGGCGACATCGCCATGGCCGTGGAGGCCATCCGGGGCGGGGCCTACGATTTCGTGGAAAAGCCCTTCGACCCCGAGCAGATCGTGGAGACCATCAAGCGCGCCCTGGAAAAACGCCGCCTGGTGGTCGAAAACCGCCAGCTCAAGATGGCTCTGTCCGAGTGCGAGGGCATCGACTCCCGGCTGGTCGGCACCAGCCAGCCCATGCGCGATCTCAAGAAGGAGATCACCCACATCGCCCCCACCAGGGCCAACGTGCTCATCTTCGGCGAGACCGGCACGGGCAAGGAGGTCATCGCCCGGGCCATCCACAACCTCTCCCTGCTGAACAAGGGTCCCTATATGGCGCTGAACTGCGCGACCATCCCGGTGGACATGGCCGAGAGCGAGCTGTTCGGCCACGTCAGCGGGGCCTTCACCGGGGCGGCGGGCAAGCGCATCGGCAAGCTGGAGGCGGCCAACGGCGGAACCCTGTTCCTGGACGAGCTCAACTCCATGCCCCTGGACGTCCAGGGCAAGCTGCTGCGGGCGCTGGAGATGCGCGAGATCACCCCGCTGGGGGCCAACTCGCCCCGGCCGGTGAACTTTCGGCTGATTTCCGCCATGAACGAGAACCCGCGCACGGCCATCGACGAGGGGCGGCTGCGCGAGGACCTCTATTTCCGCATCAACACCGTGGAACTGAACGTCCCGCCCCTGCGCGAACGCTTGGACGACATCCCCCTGCTCTTCTCCTTCTTCCTGGAGCGCACCGCCGACACCTACGGCGTGGTCGCCGCCCCGCTCGGTCCCGACGGGCTGCCCCTGATGATGAGCCACGACTGGCCCGGCAACGTCCGGGAGCTCAAGAGCCTGGCCGAGCGTTACATCCTCTCGCCCCTGCCGCCCAAGGAGCGCATCGCCAAGATCATGTCCGCCAAGACCGGGGACACCGCGTCCCAGGCCGTCGGCCTGAGGGACCAGGTCGCCCTGTTCGAACGCCACCTCATCCAGGAGTCCCTGAACCGCAACGGCGGCGTCATCAAGGACGTCATCGACGACCTCGGCATCCCCCGCCGCACCCTGAACGAAAAGATGACCAAATACGGACTGAAACGGTCTGAATAATTCATCGGCGGATTCTTGCCGATCGAGCACGCCCCGATCGGCAAGATTCCGCTCACCCTCCTTATAACGACTCATTATAACTTTGGAATAGTGTGACTTTTCCGTCACGCTCTTCTGGCATGCCTGTTGCTCATTCGAAACCGTTGCGATCCATATCCGATGTATTGAGGAGGTTCTTTGGAGGATCTCGGCAACCGCATCGAGCCGCGGAGGAACGCGCTTGCCGGACCCGGTCCGGAAGGCGGGTTCCGGGCGCGTCGCGATGCGACTGAAGAGGCAGGGTTCTTTCAATTCGTATCAATCAAGAACAACAGGTGAAGAATGATGAAAACCTTTACGACATCCGTTCCAGGCGTGTCCCTCACCGATGCCGCCCTCGACTGGCTGCAGATGCTGACGGGCGCCAGCCTGATCCTTTTCATGTGGTGTCACATGCTGCTCGTGTCTTCGGTGGTCATTTCCCCGGGCGTCATGAACGCCATCGCCGGCTTCTTCGAGGCCACGTACATGGCCCAGGTCGGCGGCCCGCTGATCTTCCTGACCTTCCTGGTCCACTTCGCCCTGGCCGCGCGCAAGATCCCCTTCCGCGCCGAGGGGCAGGGCACCATCCTGGCCCACGCCAGGATGATGAAGCACCGCGACACGTGGCTGTGGGTCGTCCAGGCCGTGACCGCCATGATCATCCTGATCCTCGGCGCCATCCACATGTGGGTCGTGCTCAACGACCTGCCCATCACCGCCGCCAAGTCCGCCGCGCGCATGCAGCACTTCTGGTGGTTCCTCTTCTACATGATCCTCCTTCCCAGCGTGGAGCTTCACGTCAGCGTCGGCTTCTACCGCATCGCCGTGAAATGGGGTTTCGTGAAATCCGACCAGCGGAAGGGCTTCAAGCGCTTCGAAACGACCCTGTTCTCGATCTTCATGGTCATCGGCGTCGTCACCCTGATCCGCTTCATAACGCTGAGCTAACGAGGTGAACTCCATGCAGACATTCTATTCCGACCTGCTCGTCATCGGCGCCGGACTGTCCGGCGAACGCGTGGCCTGCGAGGCCGCCCAGAACGGCTTCAAGGCCACCTGCCTGTCCATCGTGCCCGCGCGGCGCTCCCACTCCTCGGCCGCCCAGGGCGGCATGCAGGCCGCGCTCGGCAACTGCGCCAAAGGCGAGGGCGACAACTCGGACGTCCACTTCATCGACACCGTCAAGGGCTCGGACTGGGGCTGCGACCAGGAGGTCGCGCGCCTCTTCGCCGACGCCGCGCCCATCGAGATGCGCCGCCTGGCGGCCTGGGGCGTGCCCTGGAACCGCGTGGTCCCCGGCCAGTCCTTCTACTTCAAGGGCGGCGAGAAATTCGAAAAATACGAGAAGGAAGAGAACGAGGGGCTGATCACGGCCCGTTCCTTCGGCGGCACCGCCAAGTGGCGGACCTGCTACACCTCGGACGGCACCGGGCATGCGGTCATGTGCACCATGGACAACCGCTGCGCCCAGCTCGGCATCGACGTGTTCGACAAGAAGGAAGCGATTTCCCTTATCCATGACGGCGACAAGTGCATGGGCGCGGTGGTCCGCGACCTGCGCAACGGCCAGCTCGAAGTCCACCTGGCCAAGGCCACCGCCATCTGCACCGGCGGCTTCGGACGCATCTACAAGGCCACCACCAACGCGGTCATCTGCGACGGCGCGGGACACATCCTGGCCCACGAGACCGGGCTGGTGCCCATCGGCAACCCCGAATCCATCCAGTTCCACCCCACCGGCATCGTGCCCACCGACATCCTGGTCACCGAGGGCTGCCGCGGCGACGGCGGAACGCTGCTCGACGTCAACGAAGAACGGTTCATGCACATCTACGAGCCGGAAAAGGCCGAGCTGGCCTCCCGCGACGTGGTCTCCCGCCGGATGACCGAACACATGCGCGCGGGCAAGGGCGTGAAGTCCCCCTACGGCGAACACCTCTGGCTGGACATCCGCCACCTCGGCGACAAACACATCTCCACCAAGCTGCGCGAAGTGGACGAGATCTGCCACCACTTCCTGGGCATCGACCCGCGCACCCAGTTGATCCCGGTCCGCCCCACCCAGCACTACACCATGGCCGGCATCCGGACCAACAAGGACGGCGCGGTCTACGGCCTCAAGGGGCTGTACTCCGCCGGCGAGGCGGCCTGCTGGGACATGCACGGCTTCAACCGCCTGGGCGGCAACTCCCTGGCCGAGACCGTGGTCGCGGGCGGCATCATCGGCGCCAAGATCGTCGAGTTCCTGAAGGGCTACGAGACGACCTTCGACACCAAGTCCATCAACGCCGAGGTCAAGCGCCAGGAAGAGCGCATCCACGACGTCACCCACGGCCGCAACGGCAAGCTGAACGTCTACGAGGTGCGCAACGAGATGCAGGAAGCGCTCATGAAGGGCTGCTTCGTCTTCCGCAACAAGGAAGGCCTCGAAGAGTGCGTCGAGACCCTGCACGGGACCATGGAAAAGGCCCGCAAGGTCGGCCTGGTCTCCGACGGCGTGGGCGCCAACCACGAGCTGGCCGCGGCCATGAAGCTGGAGGGCCAGGTCAGGCTGGCCATGTGCATCGCCCAGGCCGCGCTGATGCGCACCGAATCGCGCGGCTCCCACAACCGCGAGGACTTCCCCGAGCGCAACGACGCCGAGTGGCTCAACCGCACCCTGGCCTACTGGCCCGAGGGCGCGGACATGCCTGATCTCCAGTACGAGGACACCACCCCGCTGTTCGAACTGCCTCCGGGCGACCGCGGCTACGGCGGCGGCAAGATCATCCCGGCGGACGAGAAGTACGTGACCGAGCGCACCGTAAAGAGCCCCGTCACCGAAATCGGGAAGAAGAAGTAACCCGGTCAAGAAAGGAACATATCATGGGTAGACAACTGAAATTCGAGATATTCCGGTATAATCCCGAGAGGAAGGGCGACGTCCCGCACATGCAGGAGTTCATCCTGGACGAGACGCCGAACATGACCCTGTTCATCGCCCTGAACCGGCTGCGCGAGGAGCAGGACCCGAGCCTGGTCTTCGACTTCTGCTGCCGGGCGGGGATCTGCGGCGCATGCGCCATGGTCATCAACGGCCGCCCCGGTCTGGCCTGCCAGACCAAGACCAAGGATCAGCCCGGACACATCATCCTGCACCCCCTGCCGGTCTTCAAGCTCGTCGGCGACCTGTCCGTGGATACGGGCGTCTGGTTCCGCGAGATGTACGCCAAGACCGAGTCTTGGGTGCACACCAACAAGGTCTTCGACCCGGTCAAGGAAGAGGAGCGCATGGACAACTCGGTGGCCGAGCAGATCTACGAACTCGAACGCTGCATCGAGTGCGGCTGCTGCATCTCCGCGTGCGGCACCGCCCGCCTGCGCGACGACTTCATGGGGGCCGCGGCCCTGAACCGCATCGCCCGCTTCGTGGTGGACCCCCGCGACGAACGTACTGACCGCGAGTACTTCGAGGTCATTGGCAACGACAACGGCATCTTCGGCTGCATGGGCCTGTTGGCCTGCGAAGACGTCTGTCCCAAGGGGCTGCCCCTGCAGAACCAGCTCGGCTTCCTGCGCCGCAAGATGGGCATCACCGCAATGAAGCAGATCTTCAGGAAGAAATAGCATGCGTACCATCCAGACCAGCGACATCATCGACGCCGTCGCCAAGATGTGCGTCAGCTCCAACACCGAGCTGCCCGCCGACGTGCGCGCCAAGCTCGAAAAGGCCATGGCAGAGGAAACCAGCCCTTCCGCCAAGGAAGTGCTCCGCCAGCTCCTGGAAAACGCGGACCTGGCCTTCGACACCAAACTGCCCCTTTGCCAGGACTGCGGACTGGCCGTCTACTTCGTGGAAGTGGGGGACGAGGTCCGCATCGAGGGCGGCAACCTGCGCGACGCCATCAACGAAGGCACCCGCAAGGGCTATGCCGACGGTTACCTGCGCAAATCCGCCTGCGACCCGCTCTCCCGGGCCAACACCGGCGACGGCACCCCGGCCGTGATCCACTTCGACTTCGTGCCCGGCGACAAGCTCAAGATCTCCTACATGGCCAAGGGCGGCGGAGCCGAGAACATGTCCCGCGTGACCATGCTCGCCCCGGCCCAGGGCTGGGAGGGAATCAAGAAGTTCGTCATCAACCGCGTGGCCGAGGCGGGCCCGAACCCCTGCCCGCCCACGGTCATCGGCGTGGGCATCGGCGGGACCTTCGAGCACGCGGCCAAGATCGCCAAGCGCGGCCTGCTGCGCAAGCTCGACGACGTCCACCCCGATCCGGACATCGCGGCCAAGGAAAAGGAGCTTGAGGACGCCATCAACGCGCTGGGCATCGGCCCCATGGGGCTGGGCGGCAAGACCACCGTGCTCGGCGTCAAGATCACCATGGAACCGTGCCACCTGGCGAGCCTGCCTCTGGCAGTCAACGTGCAGTGCCACTCCCAGCGGCACGAGGAGGTCATACTCTAATGGCTGAATACAGACTGAACACCCCGCTGACCGACGAGGACATCGCCCAGCTCAAGGCGGGCGACGTGGTCTTCCTGACCGGGACCATCTACTCCGCGCGTGACGCGGCCCACAAGAAACTCGTGGACCTGCTCGACGCGGGCAAGGAACTGCCGTTCGACCTCAAGGGCGCGGCCATCTACTACGTCGGCCCCTCCCCGGCGCCTCCGGGCCGTCCCATCGGCGCGGCCGGACCGACCACCAGCTACCGCATGGACTCCTATGCCCCGCGCCTCTACTCCCTGGGGCTCAAGGCGACCATCGGCAAGGGCAAGCGCGACGCCGCCACCCGCCAGGCCATGCAGGACTACACCGCCGTCTACTTCGGCGCCACCGGCGGCGCGGGCGCGCTGCTGTCCAACTCCATCGTGGAGTCCACGGTCATCGCCTTCGACGAACTCGGCCCCGAGGCCATCCGCGAGATGAAGGTCGAGGACTTCCCTTTGCTCGTCATCAACGATTCCCACGGCGGCGAACTGTACGCCGTGCCCGACCGCAAGGCCGCGGGCATCGAATAACGCACAACCATCAAGGAGATACGAAATGGCATTATTCACCAAACAGGAGGCCCTGGACTACCATTCCAAGGGCCGCAAGGGGAAGGTCGAGGTCGTTCCGGTCAAGCCGTGCAAGACCCAGAAGCATCTGTCCATGGCGTACAGCCCCGGCGTGGCCGAGGCGTGCATGGCCATCCACGCCGACCCCGAACTGGTCTACGAATACACCGGCAAGGGCAACCTGGTCGGCGTGGTCTCCAACGGCACCGCCGTGCTCGGCCTGGGCAACATCGGGCCCCTGGCCGGCAAGCCGGTCATGGAGGGCAAGGGCGTGCTGTTCAAGGTCTTCGGCGACGTGGACGTCTACGACATCGACCTGGACGTGACCGATCCCGACGCCCTCTGCGACGTGGTCAAGGCCCTGGAGCCGACCTTCGGCGGCATCAACCTCGAAGACATCAAGGCCCCGGAATGCTTCTACATCGAAGAGAAGCTGAAAAAGGAAATGAACATCCCGGTCTTCCATGACGACCAGCACGGCACGGCCATCGTCACCGCGGCCGGCATGATGAACGCCCTGGAGATCTCGGGCAAGGACCCGGCGCAGATGCGCGTGGTCATCTCCGGCGCGGGCGCGGCGGCCATCGCCTGCACCAACCTGTACCGGAACATGGGCGTCAAGTTCGAGAACATCGCCATGTTCGACTCGCGCGGCCACATCAACAAGTCCCGCAGCGACCTGAACGAGTTCAAGCAGCAGTACGCCACCGAGAAGGCCTACGGCTCCCTGGCCGAGGCCATGGTCGGCGCGGACTGCTTCCTGGGCCTGTCCAAGGGCGGCATCGTCTCCAAGGAGATGGTCAAGTCCATGTCCGACAACTGCCCGATCATCTTCGCCTGCGCCAACCCGGACCCGGAGATCACCTACCAGACGACGCCAAGGCCGCCCGCCCGGACTGCATCATGGGCACCGGCCGCTCGGACTTCCCGAACCAGGTCAACAACGTGCTCGGCTTCCCGTTCATCTTCCGCGGCGCGCTCGACTGCGGCGCCACGGCCATCACCGAGGGCATGAAGCTGGCCGCCGCCCAGGCCCTGGCCGACCTGGCCAAGACCGAGGCCCCGGCCTACGTCTGCGAAGCCTTCGGCGTGGACAAGCTCGAATTCGGCACCGACTACGTCATCCCCAAGGCCCTGGACCTCAGGCTCATCGAGTACGTCTCCGTGGCCGTGGCCAAGGCCGCCATGGAGGAGGGCGTGGCCCGCAGGCAGCTCGATCTCGATGCCTACAAGGCCTCGCTGAGTGAACGCATCAAGGAGTCCGGCAAGCGCGTCGGCGCATTCGTTGAAACCTATCATCTTGGAATATAAAAATAAGTACCGGGCGGAGCGGGGTGCTCCGCCCGGCATTTTTCCTCAGCGCCGTCTGGGGTTGCGGTCCTTTCCGAGGTGAAAACGCACTAATTGAGGAGTGTACAATGTCTGATCAGGCTGATTCCAACAAGGGCAAACGAGTAGGGTTCTTCCTGGGGCCCATCGTCTTCATTGCCATGCTGCTCATTCCGGCTCCCGAAGGCATGAAGCTCGAAGCATGGCGCGTGGCGGCGGTCACCGCACTGATGGCCATCTGGTGGATCACTGAAGCGATCCCCATTCCGGCCACCTCGCTCCTGCCCATCGCCCTGTTCCCCCTGTTGGGCGTCATGAAATCCTCGGCGTCCACGTCTCCGTACGCCAACCACCTGATATACCTGTTTATGGGCGGTTTCTTTCTGGCCGTGACCATGGAGAGGTGGAACCTCCACCGCCGCGTGGCCCTGTACACCATCAAGGCCATCGGCACGAGTCCGGCGCGCATGATCATGGGCTTCATGGTCGCCACCGGCTTCCTGTCCATGTGGGTGTCCAACACCGCCACGGCCATGATGATGGTGCCCATCGGCCTGGCCGTCATCCAGCAGGCCACGGGCTATGACACCGACCACCTGCGCGAGTGCAGCGTCCATGTCGGCCCCGAGTTCAACTTCGGCCGCGGCCTGATGCTCGGCATCGCTTACGCCGCGTCCATCGGCGGCGTGGCCACCATCATCGGCACCCCGCCCAACACCGTCATGGCGGGCATGGTCGAGAAGATGTTCGGCGTGCAGATCGGCTTCGGCCAGTGGATGCTCTTCGGCGTCCCGCTCGCCGTCATCACCATGGCCTTCGCCTGGGTCCTGCTGACCAAGATCCTGTTCCCCACCGGCGGTCTGGAGCTGGCCGGCGGCGCCAAGATCATCGACGACGAGGTGAAGAAGCTCGGCCCCATGTCCAACCCGGAAAAGAAGATCGTCATCGTGGGCTGTTTCATGGCCGCCTTCTGGCTGGCGCGCGGCTTCCTGGCCAAATCCGCCTTCGTCCTGAGCATCATGCCCCACTTCAAGTACATCGGCGACGCTACCATCGCCATCTTCGGTGCCCTGGTTCTGTTCGCCATCCCCGTCAACTTCAAGAAGGGCGAGTTCCTCCTGGACTGGAAGACCGCGGTGAAGATTCCCTGGGACGTGATCCTGCTCTTCGGCGGCGGCCTGGCCATCGCCAACGGCTTCGCCAAGACCGGCCTGGCCGCCTACATCGCGAGCCAGCTGGGCATGCTCGAAGGCACCAGCATGTTGGTCTTCGTGGGCGCGGTCGTCCTGATCACCATCTTCCTGACGGAGATCACCTCCAACACCGCCACCGCCACCCTGCTCGTGCCCATCATGGGCTCGGCGGCCATCGCCATGGGCGTGCACCCGTTCGCCACCATCGTGGGTGCGTGCGTCGCGGCCTCCTACGCCTTCATGCTCCCGGTGGCCACGCCGCCCAACGCCGTCATCTTCGGCAGCGGATGCGTGACCATCAAGCAGATGGCCAAGGCAGGCGTCTGGCTGAACATATTCGGAACGATCCTGATCACGGCCTTCGTGGTCTACATCCTCCCGGTGCTGTGGGGCGTGGACCTCACCTCCGTGCCGAGCTGGGCGGTCATTCCCAAGTAACGACACAACCCTGCGGGCGGCTCCGGCCGCCCGCAGATTGCCGTACATCATCCACCTGTAATCCACCCGGAGCTGCCGTCCCACCAACGGCGGAGAGGAAAGATGCGTTCAAAATCGAAGATATTTCCGGTCATTGCGGCGACCATCGTACTCCTGGCGGTGGCCATCGTCGGGTACGTCCGCTCTGGCCAGTCGCAGCCGATGCCCGTGCGCATCCTGTTTGAGAACAACGGGGGCAAGGTCGTCTTCTCCCACCTGGTCCATCACCGGGACTACGGGATCGAATGCTCCCGCTGCCACCACGACAAGGCCCAGCCCATCGTCTCTCCCGAGGACGGCGCCCTGGCCTGCGGCTCCTGCCACCCGAACAAGTTCGACGAAAATTTCGTGGACAACCACATGAATTCCTTCCCCAACGAATCCTACTGCGTGCGCTGCCACCATGTGGAATACGACAAGCTCAACTTCGACCACGAGGCCCACACCGAATACGCCTCGGATTGCTCCGACTGCCACCACGGCAAGGAGATCGAACCCGAGCCGCAGAAATGCACCAACTGCCATGCGGAAAAGAGCACGGACAAGCTGCTGTCCATGCGCGAGGCCGGGCACCAGAGCTGCGGCCAATGCCACGAGGACATGTTCGACAAGGGGCTGTCCAGTTGCAAGTCCTGCCACATCCAGAAGGACATGACCGACTACGACGGCGACTTCTCGGCCTGCAACCAGTGCCACGACGCCGAGACCAGGGAGTTGGTCCTGCCGCGCATGAACGCCTTCCACGACCAGTGCATGTCCTGCCACGAGGAAATGGGCGCGGGCCCCTACGGCCCGGACCACTGCAACCAATGCCACATCAGCAGGTAGACGGAACATGACAAACCAAGAGATACCCTCCGCCGTGGTGGAGATGAACCTGACCCGGCACTGCCCGCTGGTCACCTGCGGCCGGGCGGTCAAACGCGGCGAGCGCATTGCCACCGCCACCAGGCCGGGCCGGGGCGACATCCACGCCCCGTGCGCCGGGACCGTAGAGCACGTGGACCCGTACCGCATCCGCATCGCCCCCGACGAGGAGGGCGAAACCGTGGTGCCCGAGGTCCTGGACGGCCTGAGCGGCCCGGAGCTCCTCGCCGGCCTGCGCGGACTCGGGGCCGACGTCCCGGCCTGCGACCAGGTGGACACCCTGATCATCAACGCCATGGACGAGGAACCCGGCCTGCTCTCCCGCCGGACCCTCATGGCCGAGAAGCTCGACATCCTGAAGGCCGGGGCCGAGGCCCTGATCCGGGGGTTCGTGCCCGTGGACGTGGTCCTGGCCGTGGCCGGGGGCGTGCGCGAAAGCCTGCCGGGCGCGGAGGTCAAGGTCCTTTCCGACCAGTATCCCCAGCCCCTCGATCCGCTGGTGGCCAGGGCCGTGACCGGCATCGAGATGCCGGACAACACTCTGGTGGTCGGCCTGGAGACGGTCTTCCACGCCGGGCTGGTCATGGACACCGGCCTGCCGGTCATGGAGACCATGGTCACGGTGGGCAACTCCGCCCGGCTGATCACCCTGGGCACCCCGGTGGGCGAGATCCTGACCAACGACGGCGAGACGCTGCGCGACGGCGACCGCATCGTCCTGGGCGGCGTACTCCGGGGCACGGCCGCGGCTTCGCCCGGCCAGGGCGTGGACCGCGCGACCACGGCCGTCAGCCTGGTACGCAACCCGGCCCCGGTGGCCGTGGACTCGGCCTGCGTGGGCTGCGGCGAGTGCGTACGCCGCTGCCCGGCCCGCCTCGATCCGGCCATGATCACCAGCTACGCCGAGTTCGGCCAGTACGCCAAGGCCGAGGCCGAGGCCGTGGATGCCTGTTTCGAATGCGGCCTGTGCGGCTTCTTCTGCATCGCCCGCCGCCCCATGCTCCAATACATCCGGCTCGCCAAACGCGAATTGGCGAAGGCCAAAGCCCAGTCCGGGGAGGAAACCCTGCCGTGAAGCCCCTCAACCCCTTTGCCCTGACCGTCTCGGTCCCGCCCCACCGCCACTGCGGCACCACCGTGCGGGACCGGATGCTGATGATACTGATGGCCATGCTGCCCGCCGCGGTCATGGCGGCCATGACCTTCGGCATGCCCGCCGTGCGGGTCATGGCCCTGTCCATGGCCGCCGCCGTGCTGGCCGAGATGGCCTGCGACTACTTCATGGACCGGGAGACCGACGTCCACGACCTCCATGCCTTTACCGTGGGGCTGTCCTTCGCCTTCCTGCTTCCGGCGTCGGCCCCCTGGTGGCTGGTCGCCTTCGGCAGCGCGGCCTCCATCGTGCTCGGCAAGATGGTCTTCGGCCCCCTGGGCGGCAGCCCGTTCTGCGCCCCGCTCATCGGCTGGGCCATCTGCCGCATCTCCTGGCCCGCCTACATGGACGCGAACGCCTCCATGCTGGCCACGGACCTGACCTACCCCCTGGCCCAGCTCAAGGACTTCGGCCTGGACGCGGTCCAGATCACCGACACCCGGCAGCTCTTCCTGGGCAAGCAGCTCGGCGGCCTGGGCGCGGTCCAGATCGCGGGCGTGCTCCTGGGCGGCATGCTCCTGGTCATGCGCAAGCACATCTCGTCCATCATCCCGATGGGCGTCATCGGCGGCGTGGCCCTGACCGCCTTCCTGTTCCACTGGCTCGACCCGTCCATCTACGCCTCACCGGCCTTCCACCTGCTGACCGGGTCGACCCTGTTCGGGGCCTTCTTCCTGGCCACGGACGGGCCGTCCAGCCCCAACCGGCAGGCCCCCATGCTGCTCTTCGGCCTGTTGATCGGAGCGCTGGTCATCATCATCCGCGTCTACGGCGCCTACGCGGACGGCGTGCCCTTCGCCATCCTGCTGGCCAACCTGTTCACCCCGGTGCTCGAACGCATCCGGCCCAAGCCGTTCGGAAGGAGGTAGGCCATGAAGGAAATGATGAAAATGATGCTCGTCCTGTCGCTCATCTGCGGCATCGCGGGCATCACCCTGGCCGCGCTGAAAGAGGTCACGGCCCCGATCATCGAGGAGCAGGTCCTGACCTACGTGCAGGCCCCGGCCATCGAGTCGGTCTTAAGCGGCTACGACAACAACCCCATCAAGGACCGCAGGAAATTCGACGTGGACGGCCGGACTGTGACCGTGTTCCCGGCCCTCAAGGACGGCAAGCTCACCGGCGTGGCCTTCGAGACCTCGGGCAAGGGCTACGGCGGCGACATAGGCGTCATGGTCGGCTTCGACGTGCAGGCCATGCACCTGACCGGCATCGGCATCACCACCCTGAAGGAGACGCCCGGCGTGGGCGCGCGCGTGGCCGAGCACGGCTACACCACCCAGTTCAAGGGCCACCCGCTCGAATCCATGGAACTGAAGAAGAACGGCGGCGACATCGAGGCCGTGGCCGGGGCGACCATCTCGTCCACCGGCACGGTCAGCGCGGTACGCCGGGCCATCGCCATTTTCAACGCCCTGAAAGGCAAACTCGCCGGCGGCTGGTCCTGATCCGCCGCACCGTATGGAGCCGACAATGAACAGCAGATTGTGGAAGGAATTCTCCAAAGGACTGTGGACCGACCTGCCTCCGTTCAAGCTGGTCCTGGGGTTGTGCCCGACACTGGCCGTAACCAACACGGCCGACAACGGACTCGGCATGGGCGTGGCGGTCGTCTTCGTCCTGGCCCTGTCCAACCTGATGATCTCCCTGCTGCGCAAGATCATCCCGGCCAAGGTGCGCATCGCCTGCTTCATCGTGGTCGCCGCCTCGCTGGTGGTGGCCGTGGAGCTGCTCATG
Organism: Pseudodesulfovibrio sp. 5S69; assembly: GCF_037094465.1. Taxonomy (NCBI): domain Bacteria; kingdom Pseudomonadati; phylum Thermodesulfobacteriota; class Desulfovibrionia; order Desulfovibrionales; family Desulfovibrionaceae; genus Pseudodesulfovibrio; species Pseudodesulfovibrio methanolicus. The sequence continues at coordinate 1,276,912 of NZ_CP146609.1, read as the reverse complement.
CAGGCCTTCGCCTACCCGCTCTACCAGCGGCTGGGCATCTTCGTGCCGCTGATCGTGGTCAACTGCATCATCCTGGGCCGGGCCGAGGCCTTCGCCTCCAAGAACCCGCCGCTGCCGTCCTTGGCCGACGGGTTGGGCATGGGGCTCGGCTTCACCATGTCCCTGACCTTCCTGGGCGCCCTGCGCGAGCTGCTCGGCACGGGCATGGTCTTCGGGTTCCACGTGGCTTGGGAAGGGTTCCAGCCCATCGGCATCATGGTCAAGGCGCCTGGGGCCTTCGTGTCGCTCGGCGTGCTGCTGTGCATCATGACCTTTGTCGAGAACGTACGGCGCAAACGCAAGGGGCTGGCCGCGGTCCAGGGCCCGACCCACGACTGCGGCGCATGCGGCGGCTGCGGCCACAAAAACTGCTAATTCTGTAAGGAAACGATCATGCAGGAATACTTCCTTCTCTTCATCGGGGCGATGTTCGTCAACAACATCGTCCTGGCCCAATACCTGGGCAACTGTCCGTTCATCGGCACGTCCAAGGACACGGGCGTGGCGCTGGGCATGGGCGCGGCCGTGGTCTTCGTGGCCACCCTGGCCGCGGCCTTCACCTGGCTGGTCCAGGAGTACGTCCTGGCCCCCTTCGGCCTGGACTTCCTCCAGACGCTCGCCTTCATCCTGGTCATCGCGGCACTGGTCCAATTCGTGGAGATGTTCCTCAAGAAGATGGTCCCGCCCCTGTACAAATCGCTGGGCATTTTCCTGCCGCTGATCACCACCAACTGCGCGGTCATGGGCATCGCGCTCATCTGCCAGCGCGAGGAGTTCGGCTTCGTCAAGACGGTCCTGTTCTCCTTCGCCTCGGGGTTGGGCTTCATGCTCGCCCTGGTCCTGCTGGCCGGCATCCGCGAGAAGCTGGCGGTCCGGCGGCTGCCCATCGCCATGCGCGGCACGCCCATCGGGCTGATCATGGCCGGACTCATGTCTCTCGCCTTTTTCGCCTTCAAGGGAATGATTTAACGGATTAAAAACGCAGAACGGGACGACATCATGATACTGACATCGGGACTGACTCTGTTCGGCATCGGCCTGCTGGCCGCAGCCATCCTGGGCATCGCCTCGAAGCTCCTGTACGTCAAGGAGGACCCGCGCATCGCGCTGATCGAGAACAGCCTGCCCGGCGCCAACTGCGGCGGCTGCGGGTACGCGGGCTGCTCGGGCGCGGCCACGGCCATCGTGGCGGGCATCGCCCCGGCCTCGGTCTGCCTGGTGGCCGACGCCGAGACCAGCGCCGTGGTGGCGGCCATCATGGGCCAGGAGGTCGTACAGCGCGAGCCCGAGCTGGCCGTGCGCGACTGCACCGGCGGCCTGCGGGCGACGGACCTGTTCCACTACGAGGGGGCGCTCGACTGCCGGGCCGCCCATCTGCTCTACGGCGGGTCCAAGTCCTGTCCCGAAGGGTGCCTGGGACTCGGCTCCTGCATGCGCGCCTGCCCCTTCGACGCCATCCACATGGGCCCGGAAGGACTGCCGGTCATCGACTCGACCCTGTGCAAGGCCTGCGGCAACTGCGTGGACGCCTGCCCGCGCGGGGTCATCGGCGTGTCCGGCATGTCCGCGCGGCTGCTGCATCTCAACCAGACCACGGACTGCCTGGCCCCCTGCCGCCAGAAGTGCCCGGCCCAAATCAACATCCCGCGCTACATCGAACAGATCAAGGCGGGCGACTACGACGGCGCGGTCATGACCATCAAGGAGCGGAACCCGCTGCTGGTCACCTGCGGCCGGGTCTGCCCCCGCCCGTGCGAGACGGTCTGCCGCCGCCAGTACGTGGACGAGACCGTGGGCATCAACATGCTCAAACGCTTCGTGGCCGACCGCGAACTGCGCTCGGGCGTCCACCTGCCCGTGCCCTGCGCCGCGGACACCGGCAAGCGCGTGGCCGTCATCGGCGGCGGCCCGGCCGGGCTGTCCTGCGCCTATTTCCTGCGCCGCCTGGGCCACAGCCCGACCATCTTCGACGCCATGCCCGCGCTCGGCGGCCAGACCCGCTACGGCATCCCGGAGTACCGGCTGCCCAAGGCCGACCTGGACTGGGAGATCCAGGGCATCCTGGACCTCGGCGTCGAGGCGAAGTTGAACACCAGGTTCGGCCGCGACTTCACCCTGGAGTCCCTCAGGGCCGACGGCTTCGACGCGGTCTTCATCGGCATCGGCGCCTGGCAGGCGTCCGGCATGTACGCCGAGGGCGAGGACCTGGACGGGGTCATGGGCGGCATCGAATTCCTGACCGCCCACGCCCTGGGCCAGAAGCCCGAGACCGGCAACAAGGTCATCGTGGTCGGCGGCGGCAATACCGCTATCGACGCGGCCCGGACCTGCGTGCGGCTCGGCGCGGACGTGACGCTCATGTACCGGCGCACGCGCAACGAGATGCCCGCCGACGTGGAAGAGATCGTCGGGGCCGAGGACGAGGGCGTCCAGTTCAAGTTCCTGGCCGCCCCGGCGAGGGTCATAGGCGACGAGAACGGGAAGGCCACCCACTTGGAATACTACGAGATGGAGTTGGGCGAGCCGGACGAGTCCGGACGCCGCCGCCCGGTCAAGAAGGAGGGCTCCGAGCAGCGCATGGAGGCCACCCTGATCATCCCGGCCATCGGCCAGAAGCCCGACCTCGGCTGCCTGTACGACGACAACGAGGAAGGGACCTGCCCGCTGGAGACGACCAGGTGGCAGACCATCGTGGCCGACCCGGACACCTTCGAGACCGCCATCCCCGGCGTGTTCACCGCGGGCGACGTGTATACCGGCCCGGACCTGGTCATCTCGGCCATCGGCGACGGCCGCAAGGCGGCCCGGTCCATCCACTACTACATGACCGAAGCGGCCATCCCGGTCCCGGAGACCACGCAAAAGGGCATGATCCCGTACACATTGTTCAAAGAAATAGATTCCGTGGAGCGCAAGAAGCGGGCGGTTCTGCCCCACCTGTGCCACGGCGAGGAGCGCAACTGCACCTTCAACGAGGTGGAGGGCCCGCTCGACGAACAACAGGCCCTGGCCGAAGCCGACCGCTGCCTGCGCTGCGGGCTGGTCTGCTACGACCGGGACGAGCCGTTCCTGGCCGAGGAGAGGGAGACCACCCCGGACAGCTAACCCATTGCCATACCCCATGCCCTACGGAGCATAGCGGATGCCGTCGTCACTGCCCCGACGTCACCCACGGCATCCGGCCGGGAGGAGGCGCTCCGACAACCGCCTTCTCCCGGTTCTCCACCGGGCCGGTCCAAGGAGACCGATATGTCCAAAAGCCTCTACATAGCCGCCACCGAAGCCCGCAGCGGCAAGTCCGCCATCGTCCTCGGGGTCATGCACCTGCTGCGCGCCAGCCTGCAGCGCGTGGCCGTGTTCCGCCCGGTCGTCAGCGACCCGGTGGACGGCCGCAGGGACCACGACATCGACCTCATGCTCCGCCACTTCAAGCTCGACCAGGAGTACGAACGGACCTACGGCTACACCCTGAGCGAGGCCCGCAGGCTGATCAACAGCGGCAACAAGGAGCTGCTCCTGGAGAGCACCCTGAACAAGTTCAAGGAGCTGGAAAAGGAATACGACTTCGTCCTGTGCGAGGGCACGGACTACATCGGCGGCAGCGCCACTCTGGAGTTCGAGATCAACGCCTCCATCGTCTCCAACCTGGGCTGCCCGGTCCTGGCCGTGGTCAACGGCATGGACCGCCCCGACGACGATATCTGCAGCTCGGCCCAGCGCATGGTGGGCATCTTCGAGGAGCGCGGCCTGGAGGTCATGGGGCTGATCGTCAACCGCGCCCGCCCGGACTTCTCCCCCGAGACCCTGAAGGACATCGAGGCCCGGACGAGCACCTCGCATCCGCTGCTGACCTACGCCATCCCGGACGACAAGCGGCTGGGCAACCCGACCATCCACGACGTGATCAAATGGCTGGACGCCAAGGTCCTCTACGGCCACGGCAGCCTGGACAGCCAGGTGGACAGCTTCCTGACCGCAGCCATGCACATCACCCATTTCCTGGAATACATCGAGGACGGAGCCTTGATCATCACCCCCGGCGACCGCATGGACATCATCCTGGCGGCCATCTCCTCGCGCCAGTCCGCGGCCTACGGAAACATCGCGGGCATGGTCCTGACCGGCGGCATCCAGCCGTCCATGACCATGCACCGGCTCATCGAGGGCTGGACCGGCATTCCCCTGCCCATCCTGAGCGTGCAGGACCACACCTACAAGGCCACCCAGACCCTCCAGGCCCTGCACGGGACCATCGACCCCGAGCACCCTGCCAAGATCGCGGCGGCCATCGGCCTGTTCGAATCGCAGGTGGACATCGAGGAGCTGCGCGACCGGCTGGTGACCACCGAGTCCCGGAAGATCACCCCGATCATGTTCGAATACAATCTGATCGAGCGGGCCCGGTCGCAGCGCATGCGCATCGTCCTGCCCGAGGGGTCGAGCGATCGCATCCTCCGGGCCACGGAGATTTTGCAGCGGCGCAACGTGGCGGACATCACCCTGCTCGGCGACCCCGAGGCGATCCGGGCCCAGGCCGCCAACCTCGGCGTGCAGCTCAACGGCGCGGACCTGGTGGACCCGGCCGCGTCCCCTGCGTTCGAGGACTACGCCCGGCGGTACTTCGAGGTCCGCAGGCACAAGGGCATCCGCATGGAGGACGCGCGGGACCGCCTCGTGGACCCCACCTATTTCGGGACCATGATGGTCCACGCCGGGCACGCCGACGGCATGGTCTCCGGCTCGGTGACCACCACGGCCCAGACCATCCGGCCCGCCTTCGAATTCATCAAGACCAGACCGGACGCCTCCATTGTCTCGTCCGTGTTCCTCATGTGCATGGGTGACCGCGTGGTCTGCTTCGGCGACTGCGCGGTCAACCCGAAGCCCGACGCCGGGCAGCTTGCGGAGATCGCGCTCAGTTCGGCCCAGACCGCCCGCATCTTCGGCATCGACCCGTATGTGGCCATGCTCTCCTATTCCACGGGCGGGTCCGGCACGGGCGCGGATGTGGACAAGGTGGCCGAGGCCACGGCCATCGCCAGAAAGCTGGCCGAGGAGCGCGGGCTCGATCTGCCCATCGAGGGACCGCTGCAATACGACGCGGCCGTGGACCCGGAGGTGGCCCGGACCAAGCTGCCCGGCTCCGAGGTGGCGGGCAAGGCCACGGTCTTCATCTTCCCGGACCTGAATACCGGCAACAACACCTACAAGGCCGTGCAGCGGGCCGTGCCCGGCTCCACGGCCATCGGTCCGGTCCTCCAGGGGCTGAACAAGCCGGTCAACGACCTGTCGCGCGGCTGCCGCGTGCGCGACATCGTCAACACCGTGGCCATCACCGCCATCCAGGCGCAGGCCCAAAGGAATATTTAGCATGCATATCCTGGTCATCAACTCCGGCAGCTCGTCGCTCAAATACCAGCTCATCGACATGGCCTGTGACCGGGTCATGGCCTCGGGCCTGATCGAGCGCATCGGCGAGGACATGGGTTCCATCACCCAGAAATCCAACCCGGACAAATGGCCGGACGCCAAGTCCGTGGAGCACAAGCCCATCCCGGACCACCGGGCGGCCATGGGACTGATGGTCGACAAGCTCATCGGCGAGGACTGGGGCGTCATCGACTCCCTGCGCGACATCGACGCCGTGGGGCACCGCGTGGTTCAGGGCGGCGAATCCTTCTCGGCCCCGGTCCTGGTGGACGCGGACGTCGTCGAGACCATCCGGGCGAACATCCCGCTGGCCCCGCTGCACGCCGCCAACCTGGTGGGCATCGAGGCCGCCCTGGAGCTCTTTCCCGGCACGCCCAACGTGACCGTGTTCGACACCGAATTTCACCAGACCATGCCGCCCAAGGCATACCTCTACCCGGTGCCCATGGACCTCTACGAAGAGCTCAAGATCCGCAAGTACGGCTTCCACGGGACCTCGCACAAGTATGTCACCCGCGAGGCCGCCAAATTCCTCGGCAAGCCCGTGGACGAGGTCGACCTGATCACCGCCCACCTGGGCAACGGCTGCTCCATGGCGGCGGTCAAGAACGGCCGGTGCGCGGACACGACCATGGGGTTGACGCCCCTGGCCGGATTGATGATGGGCACCCGCTCGGGCGACGTGGACCCGGCCCTGTTCCCGTTCATCGCCCGGCACAGGAAGATGAGCATGACCGAGGTGGACGCCCTGCTCAACAAACAGAGCGGCCTGCTCGGCGTCTGCGGGTCGGGCGACATGCGCGACGTGCACGCGGCCCGCGAACGGGGCGATGAAAAGGCGCAGCTCGCCTTCGAGATGTTCGCCTACCGGGTCAAGGCGCAGATCGGGGCCTACCTGGCCGTGCTCGGCCGGGCCGACGCCGTGGTCTTCACCGCGGGCGTCGGCGAGAACGACGCCTTCGTCCGGGCCGAAGCCTGCAAGGGGCTGGAAGGACTGGGCATCAAACTCTCCCCGGAGCGCAACGAGCGGCGCGAGCCGGGCATACGGCGCATCAACGCCGACGACAGTCCGGTGGCCGTGCTCGTAGTCCCGACCGACGAGGAGCTGGAAATCGCACACGCCACCAAGACCCTGGTCGAAAAATAGTATATACCTGGACACCCCTAGACACAAAAACACGGAGTACGACATGTCCAAAATGAAGACCATGGACGGAAACACGGCAGCTGCCTGGGTGGCCTACGCCATGAGCGAGACCGCCGCCATCTATCCCATCACCCCATCGTCCACCATGGGCGAGATCGCCGACGAATGGGCCGCGCAGGACAAGAAAAACGTCTTCGGCCACCCGCTGAAGATCCGCCAGATGCAGTCCGAGGCGGGCGCGGCGGGCGCGGTCCACGGGTCGCTGGCCGGCGGCGCGCTGACCACGACCTTCACCGCCTCCCAGGGGCTGCTGCTGATGATTCCGAACATGTACAAGATCGCGGGCGAACTCATGCCCTGCGTGTTCCACGTCTCGGCCCGCGCCGTGGCCGGGCACGCCCTGTCCATCTTCGGCGACCACCAGGACGTCATGGCCTGCCGCCAGACCGGCTTCGCCATGCTCGCCTCGGCCTCGGTCCAGGAGGTCATGGACCTCGCCCTGGTCGCCCACCTGGCCACGGTCGAATCCAGCGTGCCCTTCGTCTCCTTCTTCGACGGCTTCCGGACCTCCCATGAGATCCAGAAGATAGAGACCATCGACTACGCGGACATGTTGCCGCTGCTCAACCAGGACAAGGTGGCCGCGTTCCGCAGGCGCGCCATGAACCCCGAGCACCCGGACATCCGGGGCACGGCCCAGAACCCGGACATCTATTTCCAGGGACGCGAGGCCGCCAACCCCAACTACGAGGCCATCCCGGCCATCGTGGAGGAGTACATGGCCAAGGTTTCGGCCCTGACCGGCCGCGCCTACAAGCCCTTCGACTATGTCGGCGCGCCCGACGCGGAAAGGGTCATCGTCTCCATGGGTTCCAGTTGCGAGACCATCGAGGAGGTGGTCAACCACCTGCTCGCCGAGGGCGAGAAGGTCGGCCTGATCAAGGTCCGCCTGTACCGGCCCTTCTCCGCCGCCCATTTCCTGTCCGTGCTGCCCGCATCCTGCAAGCAGCTCGCGGTCCTCGACCGGACCAAGGAGCCCGGCGCCATGGGAGACCCCCTGTACCAGGACGTCTGCGCCGTGCTCTTCGAGCAGGGCAGCGGCCCGTCCGTGGTCGGCGGACGCTACGGTCTCGGTTCCAAGGAATTCACCCCGGCCATGGCCAAGGCCGTGTTCGACAACCTCAAGGCTCCGGCCCCCAAACCCCGCTTCACCGTGGGCATCGAAGACGACGTGACGAACTCCTCCCTCGTCCTTACCGGGACCCTGGACACGACCCCCAAAGGCACCGTGCAGTGCAAGTTCTGGGGTCTCGGTTCGGACGGCACGGTCGGCGCCAACAAGCAGGCCATCAAGATCATCGGCGACAACACGGACATGTACGCCCAGGGCTACTTCGCCTACGACTCCAAGAAGTCCGGCGGCATCACCATCTCCCACCTGCGCTTCGGGGAGCAGCCCATCCAGTCCACCTACCTGGTCACCTCTGCCGACTACGTGGCCTGCCACAACCCGAGCTACGTCAACCTCTACGACGTGCTCGAAGGGATCAAGGATGGCGGCACCTTCGTGCTGAACTGCGCCTGGACCGGCGACGAGATCGAAGCGAAGATCCCCGCCGCCATGCGCCGGACCATCGCCGAAAAGAGCCTCGACTTCTACACCGTGGACGCGGTCAAGATCGCGGCCGAGGTCGGCCTGGGCGGCCGCATCAACATGGTCATGCAGACCGCCTTCTTCAAGCTGGCCGACGTCATCCCGTTCGACCAGGCCGTCGCCCTGCTCAAGGGCGGCATCGAAGCCGCCTACGGCAAGAAGGGCCCGAAGATCGTGGAGATGAACAATGCCGCCGTGGACAGAGCGGCCGACGCGCTGGTCAAGGTCGACGTCCCGGCCGCCTGGGCGAACCTCAAGGACGACCCCGCGCCCGCGACCGACGAGCCCGACTATGTGAAAAACGTCATGCGCCCCATGCTGGCCCAAAAGGGCGACACCCTGCCCGTGTCCGCCTTCTCCAAGGACGGGACCATGCCCGCCGCGACCTCCAAATACGAGAAACGCGGCGTGGCCATCAACGTGCCCCAGTGGATCGCGGACAACTGCATCCAGTGCAACCAGTGCGCCTTTGTCTGTCCGCACGCCGCCCTGCGCCCGGTGCTGGTGAGCGAATCCGACGCAGCCAACGCGCCCGAGACCTTCGTCACCCTCGAAGCCAAGGGCAAGGACGTCAAGGGCATGCGCTACCGCATGCAGGTCAACACCCTGGACTGCCTGGGCTGCGGCAACTGCGCCGACATCTGCCCGGCCAAGGAAAAGGCGCTGGTCATGCAGCCCATCGCCAGCCAGACCCCGGACCAGGTGCCCAACTTCGACTTCACCGAGACCGTGGCCTACCAGGACGCCTTCAAGCGCGACACGGTCAAGGGCTCCCAGTTCCGCCAGCCGCTCATGGAGTTCTCCGGGGCCTGCGCCGGTTGCGGCGAGACCCCGTACGTCAAGGTCCTGACCCCGCTCTTCGGTGAGCGCATGGTCGTCGCCAACGCCACGGGCTGCTCGTCCATCTGGGGCGCCTCGGCCCCCTCCACCCCGTACTGCGTCAACCGCGACGGGTTCGGCCCGGCCTGGGGCAACTCCCTGTTCGAGGACGCGGCCGAGTACGGCTACGGCATCGAGATGGGCCTGAACAACCGCCGCGAAATCCTCATCGCCAACTGCGAACAGGCCCTGTGCGGGGCTCCGGGCGAGATCAAGACCGCCCTGGAGAACTGGCTGGCCGCCAAGGACGATCCCGAAGGGTCCGCTGCCGCCGGCGCGGCGCTCAAGGCCGCGCTTGAAGGCACCCTCGACCCGGCCCTGCTGGCCATCGCGGCCGATGCGGACCTGTTCACCAAGAAATCCGTGTGGGTCTTCGGCGGCGACGGCTGGGCCTACGACATCGGCTACGGCGGCGTGGACCACGTCCTGGCCTCGGGCGAGGACATCAACATCCTGGTCCTGGACACCGAGGTCTATTCCAACACCGGCGGCCAGTCGTCCAAGGCCACGCCGCTCGGCTCCATCGCCAAGTTCGCGGCCGCGGGCAAACGCACCGGCAAGAAGGACCTCGGCCGCATGGCCATGACCTACGGCTACGTCTACGTGGCTTCCGTGTCCATGGGCGCGGACAAGCAACAGCTCCTCAAGGCGTTCCGCGAGGCCGAGGCCTACAACGGACCGTCCCTGATCATCTGCTACGCCCCGTGCATCAACCAGGGCATCAAGAAGGGCATGGGCAAGACCCAGCTCGAACAGAAACTGGCCGTGGATTCCGGCTACTGGCCGCTCTACCGCTTCGACCCGGAGCTTGCCGCGCAGGGCAAGAACCCGTTCCAGCTCGACTCCAAGGCCCCGGACGGCACGCTCCAGGAGTTCCTGTCCGGCGAAAACCGCTACGCCATGTTGGAACGGTTCCACCCGGACCTGTCCAAGGCCTACCGCGACAAGATCGAACAGGACTACGACAACCGCTACGCCATCCTCAGCCGCATGGCCGAGGCCGCACCCGCGGGACCCGAGCCCGAAGAACCGGCCTCGTGCGATATCGGCATCTCCGCCGAAAGCCCCGGTTCGGGCGAACCGTGCGACGACGGCCGCTAACAGACAATAGCGCGGGTGGAGTTTTGTGACCGCAACTTACAAAATATACTCCTAAGGAATCACGCCCGCGTTACCCGGCCTCCCGTCCCCGACGGGAGGCCTTCTTTTTGAGGATGCCTCCGGGCCTCCAGCCGTTGGCGAGTCTTCGAGCCTTACGGATGAGGACAGCAGCAATCGGCCGGGGTTGCCGGGTCGGCCTCATTACGTCCGTCGCCTGATTCCATGGGAAGCGGCCGGTGCAGGGCGTCCGCACGGCTCTGGCGAAGGCACACAAAAAGTTTGGAAGGGGGAGTCCAGAGGGGGAAACTTTTCCGAAAGTTTCCCTCTCTGGCGCCGAGGCGTGAAGAAGGGACGCCCTCAAGAGGGCGTCCCTTTTTTTATATGTGAACCGCTCGAACTAGCGGGTGGTCACGGAGTCGGCCTGGACTTCGGTGTACAGGAGGTCGCTGGTGATCCTGCCGTTGACGTCCACGTCGGCGTTGGTGATGGCGGCCTTGTTGGCCTCGGCGTTCTTCATGTGCACGAGCAACTGGCCGGTGTTGTCGGAAAACAGCACGCTGTCGTTGTTGATGACCTTGACGATATGGCCGTGCAGGGCCACGCCGGTGTCCACGCTGGAGGCGTTGGCCTCGGCCACGGTGTGGGCTCTGGTATCATGGGCCTGGAACGCGCTGCCGGCAAAGGTGGTGGCGGCGAACGCCGTGGTCACACAGACGGTAAATACGAGCATCAGAGCAAGGCTAAAACGCTTCATGACAATATCCTCTCTTTTAAATTTATTGGCTTCTCAATACCGGCACCCAACCGGCTACAGTTTTCATCTACCACACCGTAACAAAATGTGAAGTAAAATTTTTCAATGTAACTGTTTGTTTTATTTGTTTTTTTGAAAAATCTTCACTTTTTAATTGATCGGTCAATCAAAATATAAGCCCTTTTCCGGGGCTGGCAAGCCCGAAAGGAGAAAAAAAATATTTCCCCGACGAGTTCGAAAAGGAGGGTTGCGGCCCTTTTCTCCCGCCCTGTCCGGGGAGGCGATTCGGGACGGTCCGGGAGCGGAAAATTCGGACGCCCACAGGGATGGTCCGGCCCGTTTTCAGAGACTGAGGAGCGGATTGCGGGACGAATTTGACGGGCGGAGGCGGGAGTGAGCTGGACGGACCGAAGCGCAGCGGCCCGACGGTCTTCACGAGGGACGCGACCGTTTGACCGGCTGCGCAGCATCGCGCGCGCCCCCTACTCCATATGAAAAGGGACGCGGTCAGACCCGCGTCCCTTTTCAACGGCTAAGGCCATGAGGGCTATTTCAAAAGGCCGCCGAGCACGCCGCGCACGATGCGGCGGCCAAAGGCCGAGCCGATGGAGCGGATGGCGGACTTGGCGAAGGCCTCGACCAGCCCCTGGCGATTTCCGCTTGCGCGGCTTGCCCGAGCGGCCTTGCGCTCCTCCTTTTCCCGCTCCTGCCGTTGCAGTTGCGCCTGGCGCTGTTCCTCCTGCTCGCGACGGCGGGCGGTCAGGATCTCGTAGGCCGACTCCGGGTCGATCTCCTGCTCGTAGTGGCCGTACAGGACCGAGCTCCGGATGATCCGGTCCATCTCCGCCGGTTCGAGTACGCCCAGGCGGCTGCGCGGGGGCAGGACCAGGGCGCGGCGAACCATGCCGGGCGCGCCCTTGCGCTCCAGGAACGAGACCAGGGCCTCGCCCACGCCGAGGTCGGTCACTGCCGCCTCCACGTCCAGGTCCGGGTTCACCCGGAAGGTCCGGGCCGCGGTACGCACGGCCTCGCGGTCGCGCGGGGTATAGGCGCGCAGGGCGTGCTGCACGCGGTTGCCGAGCTGGCCGAGCACCTCGGGCGGCAGGTCGGTGGGCATCTGGGTGACGAAGTACACGCCCACACCCTTGGAGCGGATGAGCCGCACGACCATCTCGATCTTGTCCACCAGGGCGCGCGGGGCGCGGTCGAAGAGCAGGTGTGCCTCGTCGAAAAAAAAGACCAGCCGGGGTTTTTCCGGATCGCCCACTTCGGGCAGGGCTTCGAACAGCTCGGACAGGAGCCACAGGAGCATGGTCGAGTAGACGCGGGGCGAACGCAGCAGCCGGTCGGCGGCCAGGATGTTGATCATCCCCCTGCCCCCTTCGGTCTGCATCAGGTCGTCCAGGTTCAGGGCCGGTTCGCCGAAGAACTCATCCGCGCCCTGCTCCTCCAGGGCCAGCAGCCCGCGCTGGATCGCACCCACCGAGGCCGCCGAGATGTTCCCGTACTCGGCCCGGAACCGCTTGGCGTTCTCGGCCAGGTAGACGAGCATGGCGCGCAGGTCGTTCAGGTCGAGGAGCAGCAGCCCCTCGTCGTCGGCGATGCGGAAGGCCATGGACAGGACCCCGCTCTGGGTGTCGTTCAGGTCCAGCAGGCGGGCCAGGAGCAGCGGCCCCATCTCCGAGACGGTGGTCCGCAGCGGATGGCCCTTGGCCCCGAACACGTCCCAGAAGGTCACCGGATAGGCCTGGTAGGTGAAGTCGGTCAGCCCGAGCTGCTCCACCCGTTCGCCGACCTTGGCGTGATCGCCGCCGGGCCGGGCCATGGAACCGATGTCGCCCTTGACGTCGGCCATGAAGACCGGCACGCCGATGTCGCTGAAGTGCTCGGCCAGGACCCGCAGGCTGACGGTCTTGCCCGTGCCGGTGGCCCCGGCGATGAGGCCGTGGCGGTTGGCCATGCGGGGCAGAATGCCGAGGGGGAGGTCGCCGCTTACGGCCACTTCAAGCAGGGGAAGGTCTTCGCTCATGGGAGTCTCGCACAGGTTGCAGGGATATGGCCGGACCAGCCCGGAATGATTCCCGTTTGACCCCAACATACCGCAAATCCGGCGGGAGTAAAGACGAAAGCCGCGCCACGCGCGGCGCAAAGGGTCAGGCCCTGCAGGCGGGCCGGTCCTTGTCGGGCAGGGTCCCGTTGAGGAAGATTTCGATACACTGGCGGAAGTGGGCGATGCGTTCCTCCCGGCCGGTCCAGTTGAACCCGCCCAGGGCGTCGAGAAAGACCGCGCCGATGAACGTGTCCACGAGCATGCGGGCCGCCATGCTCGTGCTGTCGATGACCAGCCGGCCCTTGCGGCACTGCCGGTCCAGCCAATCCTTCAGTCCCTCGAGCGCCTTCTGACCGCCGTAGTGGCGCAGGATTTCGCGCAGTTGCGGGTGCTGCAGGGACTCCGCATTGGCCGTGCGCAAAAAGCCCGCGCGGATTTCGTAGTTTTCCTGGTCCATGTCTATCATGAACATGCGGGCCAAGGCCTGGTCCAGGGGGAGGTCGTCGTAGCCGTCCCCGAGGTCGATCAGCTTCAGGCGATGGGCCTCGACCACGGCCACGAACACATCGAGCTTGCCGGGGTAGAGGCGGTACAGGGTCTGCTTGGAAATCTTGCACTGCGCGGCAAGCTCGCAAGTGGAAGTCCCGGCGTATCCCTTTCGAACAAAGAGCTTTTCGGCCGACAGGACGATCTGCTTGCGGCGCTCGGCGTCGGACTTGGCCTTGGGACGCCCGCGCCGGGCCTTGACATCGGACCCCATTTTGAGACCTCCGTTTAACATTTTTTCACAATTTATTCGATTGACAGTAGCGCAAAGCGACCATATTAGTACTGGCGAGTACCGTAAATGATGGCGCTTCGACGCGTCAAGGAGGAATGCGCATTGCAGATCCTGTCCATATATTCCCGTTTCGCAACGGGCCGTGTAGCTTATGTCCCGTTGCTCCTGTTGAGCCTGCTGGTCCTTGGAGGGCTTGCCGGCTGCGAGGACAAAACCCCCAAGGCCTCGGCCACCCAGGCTCCGGTCGAGGTCGGCATTGAGGTCCTGCACCCGAAGTCCGTGCCCCTGACCACCGAGCTTCCGGGCAGGACCAGCGCCTCGCTGGTGGCTGAAGTCCGCCCCCAGGTGGACGGCATTCTCCGCGAGCGGCTGTTCCGCGAAGGCAGCGAGGTCCAGGCCGGCGAAGTGCTCTACCGGGTCGCGCCCTCGACCTACCAGGCGGAGTACAGCAACGCCCTGGCCGCCCTCAAGAAGGCGCAGGCCTCCCTGCCCAGCTCCGAAAGCAAGGCCAAGCGCTACGCCGAACTGATCGGCCAGGGGGCCATATCCGAGCAGGACTACCAGGACGCCAAGGCCGTGTACGAGTCCGACCTGGCCGCCATCGCCTCGGCCAAGGCCGCCCTGGAGAGCGCCAAGATCAGCCTGGATTACACCGATATCAGGGCCCCTATCAGCGGCCGCGTGGAGATGTCCGACCTGACCCCCGGCGCGCTGGTCACCGCCAACCAGAGCGCGCCGCTGACGACCATCCGGCAGCTCGATCCCATCAACGTGGACCTGACCCAGTCGAGCACCACCATGCTCAACCTTCGCCAGGCCATCACCTCGGGCGCGATCACCGTCGAGGGCAAGACCATGAAGGTCAAGCTCAAGCTCGAAAACGGGACCATCTATCCCTATGAGGGGACCGTGGAGTTCTCCGGGGCCAAGGTGGACGAGTCCACCGGCACCTACACCCTGCGCGCCGAATTCCCCAACCCCGACCGGCTCCTGTTGCCCGGCATGTACGTCCGGGCCATCATCGAGGACGGCGTGTTCCAAAACGGCTACCTGGTGCCCCAGATGGCCGTCGGCCGGACCCCCAGGGGCGAAGCCACGGCCCTGTTCGTGGACAAGGACAACAAGGTCCAGCGACGCATTCTCAACGTGCGTGGCAGCCACGGCAACTCCTGGCTGGTCGGTTCCGGCCTCAAGGACGGCGACCGCCTGATCATCCAGGGTTCCCAGTCCGTCCGCCCGGGCCAGGTCGTGACCGTCCAGGAGATGGTCGTGGACGACGCCACCGGCGAGATCAAGCCCGTTTCCGCCGCCACATCCTCCGCCACCGAAGCTCCCGCTACCGCAGCCAAGGAAAGCTAGGCCGAACATGTCCGAGTTTTTTATCCGGCGGCCCATCTTCGCATGGGTCATCGCCATCGTCATCATGCTGGGCGGCCTGCTGGCCCTGAGGACACTGTCCGTCTCCCAGTACCCCGACATTGCCCCGACCACAGTCCGCATCACCTGCTCCTACCCCGGCGCGGACGCCAAGACCGTGGAAAACTCGGTGACCAAGGTCATCGAGCAGGGCATGACCGGCATCGACTACCTGGACTACATGACCTCCACGTCGACCTCCACGGGCCAGACGGAGATCTCCCTGACCTTCACCAACGCGGCCAACCCCGACGTGGCCCAGATGCAGGTCCAGAACAAGCTGCAGCAGGTCATCTCCCAGCTGCCCGACGTGGTCCAGAGCAACGGCCTGAGCGTGACCAAGTCGTCGGCCAGCTTCCTGATGGTCCTCGGTTTCGTCTCCACCGACGACACCATGACCTCCACGGACATCGCCGACTTCGTGGACAGCTCCCTGAACGACACCCTCAAGCGCGTGGAGGGCGTGGGCGACACCCAGCTGTTCGCCTCGGCCTACGCCATGCGCATCTGGCTCAACCCGGACGAGCTGACCGAATACTCGCTCATGCCCAGCGACGTGGCTCGGGCCATCGAGGCCCAGAACACCCAGATCTCCTCCGGACAACTCGGCGGCCTGCCCGCGGTCCAGGGTCAGCAGCTCAATGCGACCATCACCGCGCGCTCGCGGCTCCAGACCCCGGAACAATTCCGGAACATCATCATCAAGAGTTCCCCCGACGGCTCGGTGGTGCGCATCCGCGACGTGGCCCGAGTCGAACTCGACGCCGAGAGCTACACGACCAGCACCACCTACAACAACCATCCCACCGCGGGCCTGGCCATCCAGCTGGCCACCGGGGCCAATGCCATCCAGACCGCCGAAGCCGTTGTGAAGACCATCAACGAGCTCAAGCCGACCTTCCCGGCCGGGGTGGACGTCGTCTATCCCTACGACACCACGCCCTTCGTCAGGTTGTCCATCGCGGACGTCATCGAGACCCTGATCGAGGCCATCGTCCTGGTCTTCTTCGTCATGCTCCTGTTCCTGCAGAACATCCGGGCCACGTTCATCCCGACCATCGCCGTGCCCGTTGTCCTGCTCGGCACCTTCGCGGTGCTCGCGGCCTTGGGGTACTCGATCAATACATTGACCATGTTCGCCATGGTCCTGGCCATCGGCCTGCTCGTCGACGACGCCATCGTCGTGGTCGAGAACGTGGAGCGCGTCATGGCCACCGAGGGGCTCGGGCCGCGCGAGGCCACGAGCAAGTCCATGAAGGAGATCTCCGGGGCCCTGATCGGCATCGCCACGGTCCTGTCCGCGGTCTTCGTGCCCATGGCCTTCTTCGGCGGCTCGGTGGGCGTCATCTACCGCCAGTTCTCGGTGACCATCGTCTCGGCCATGCTCCTGTCCGTGGTGGTCGCCCTGATCCTGACCCCGGCCCTGTGCGCGGCCATGCTCAAGCCCTCGCACGGCAAGCCCAGATTTCGCTTCTTCAACTGGTTCAACCGGGTCTTCGAAACC
Organism: Pseudodesulfovibrio sp. 5S69; assembly: GCF_037094465.1. Lineage (NCBI taxonomy): Bacteria > Pseudomonadati > Thermodesulfobacteriota > Desulfovibrionia > Desulfovibrionales > Desulfovibrionaceae > Pseudodesulfovibrio > Pseudodesulfovibrio methanolicus. Next base: position 1,260,157 of record NZ_CP146609.1, on the reverse strand, counting down.
GGGACCAACGCCTACCACGACGGCACGGCCTGGATGCTCCGCCGCACCGGGCGTTTCCTGCTGATCTTCGTGCTCATCACCGGCATCATGGGCTGGCTGTTCTACCGCCTGCCCAGCTCCTTCCTCCCCGTGGAGGACCAGGGCATCCTGTTCGCCATGGTCCAGCTGCCCACGGGCGCCACCCAGGAGCGGACCAAGCGGGTGCTGAAAGAGGTCAGCGACCATTTTCTGAACGACGAGAAGGCGGCCGTGGAGGGAGTGCTCACCGTGGCCGGCTTCAGTTTCAGCGGCGCGGGCCAGAACATGGGCATCGCCTTCATCCGGCTCAAGCCCTTCGATGAACGCAAAGACCCGTCTATGTCGGCCCAGGCCGTCGCCGGGCGGGCCATGGGCGCCTTCATGAAAAACCGCGACGCCCGGATATTCTGCCTGGCCCCGCCGGCCATCCACGGCTTGGGCAACTCGAACGGCTTCGACTTCTATCTGCGCGACGTCAACGGCGCCGGGCACCAGAAGCTCATGGAGGTGCGCAACCAGTTCCTGGGCATGGCCGCCCAGAGCCCGCTGCTGGCCAACACCCGGCCCAACGGCCAGGAGGACGAGCCGCAGTACCACATCGACATCGACCAGGAAAAGGCCAGCGCCCTCGGGCTCTCCTTCTCGGACATCAACACCACCCTGTCCACGGCCTGGGGCAGCGACTATGTCAACGACTTCATCGACCGCGGCCGCGTCAAGCCGGTCTACCTGCAGGGCGACGCGGACTTCCGCATGCAGCCTGAAGACGTGAACCGCTGGTTCGTGCGCAACGACAAGGGCGGCATGGTTCCGTTCGCCTCCTTCGCCACTGGCCGCTGGACCTACGACTCCCCGCGCCTGGAGCGCTACAATGGCTCCTCCGCCCTGGAAATTCAGGGCCAGGCCGCCCAGGGAGTCAGCTCGGGCGACGCCATGGCCGAGGTCAAGAGGCTGATCTCCCAGCTCCCGCCCGGCTACTCCATGGCCTGGACCGGCCTGTCCGCCCAGGAGGAGCTCTCCGGCAACCAGGCCGCGCCGCTCTACGCCATCTCGGTGCTCGTGGTCTTCCTCTGCCTGGCCGCCCTGTACGAGAGCTGGTCCATCCCGTTCGCGGTCATCATGGCCGTGCCCATCGGCATCTTCGGCGCCCTGCTCGCGGCCAGTTCCTTCGGGCAGAGCAACGACGTCTACTTCAAGGTCGGCCTGCTGACGACCATCGGCCTGACGGCCAAGAACGCCATCCTCATCGTGGAGTTTGCCGTGGCCGAGCAGGCCGCGGGCCTGGGCGTCATCGCGGCCACCCTCAAGGCGGCAAAGCTGCGCCTGCGGCCCATCCTGATGACCTCCTTCGCCTTCATCCTCGGCGTCACCCCCCTGGCCGTGGCCGCGGGAGCGGGCTCGGGCGCACAGAACTCCGTGGGCATCGGCGTCATGGGCGGCATGATCGCAGCCACCATCCTGGGCATCTTCTTCATCCCCCTGCTCTATGTGGGGCTGCGCAAGGTCTTCAAGTACAAGGCACCACTACACTTGGACGACAACACCGTTCCGGCCAAGACGGCCCCGGCCGTTCCGAAAGGCCCGGACGAGACCGCCTAGGTGACCACCCGAAAGCCTAAACCTCAAGGCCGCGCCCAGGATTCCGGGGCGCGGCCTTTTCCCTCCCGCCGGGGAGGGCTTGCCGCCGCCCTGCCCACGCGCCGACACGGAAAGTCACTTTTTCACGCCCGCCCGACGGACCGCAAAACCAGGAGAAACGGGCCTTCCGCCGCGCCGGGGCTCGGTTGGGGAAACAGCCGGGCGCAGCAATTTCGTCACACCCTCTTGACAACTTTTTTGAAAGCTGCAAAGGTCGGCTAAGTTTAACGATAAACTAAGTCAATTTTGAGAGCGCCCCGGGTTGTTTCCTGATCGGGCATTGTGTAAAATAAACCTTTTATTCCAAGGAAATAGTTAGAGCAATCCACCCCTAAGCCGATCGGCGGCGACCCGCAACGCCGGGAAAGACACCGGGAACGAAAACGGGCGCCCCGGCGACAAGGCCGAAGGACGCCCCGCCGGAGCGGGCACAATCGCCCGCCAGCCCGTCCGAATCAACTTCCGACCGCGCATGGAACAATAAAAAATATTTCATTCCAATATAATGGAGATACAACATGCCAGATAGCCTTCAGAAGAACGACAAGACCTTCCTCGAAGAAGTGGAGCGGCGCAGCGGCCAGCACATGGTCGAGTGCTACCAGTGCGGCAACTGCACTGCGGGCTGCCCCTTCAACTTCGCCTATGACCTGCCCGTGAGCAAGATCATGCGCCTGGTTCAGCTGGGCCAGCGCGAGGCCGTGCTCTCCTGCCACTCCATCTGGCTGTGCGCCTCCTGCCAGACCTGCACGGCCCGCTGCCCGAACAACATCGATGTGGCCAAGATCGTGGACGTCCTGCGCCACATGGCCCGCGAAGCGGGCTATGCAACCGAGCGCAACGTCAAGGCTTTCGGCGACTCATTCCTGGCCTCCGTCAAGAAGCACGGCCGCCTGCACGAACTCGGCGTGGCCGTGGGCTACGAGATGCGCACCGGGCGTTTCCTGACCGACATCGACCTGGCCCCGACCATGATCGGCAAGGGCAAGCTCTCGATCAGGCCCCACCACCTGCACGGCGCCGACAAGGTGGCCGGCATCTTCAACCGATTCAACGAGGGAAACCATGACTAACTCCGCCATCGCCTACTACCCCGGCTGTTCCGGCAAGGGATCGTCCGAGGAATACGACCTTTCCACGCGGGCGGTCATGCGCCGCCTGGGCGCGGAACCGCAGGAGATCGAGGATTGGAACTGTTGCGGCTCCTCCCCGGCCCACATGGTCAACCACGAACTGTCCGCGGCCCTGTCCGGCCGCAACCTGGCCCAGGCCAAGCGTATGGGGCACCACCTGGTAACCACCCCCTGCCCGAGCTGCCTGACCAACCTGAAGAACGCCCAGCAGGCCGCTTGGGACGAAGACAAACGCCTTAAAATCAATAAGTTGATGGACGATGAATGCCCCACGGACGTGGACTCCATCTCCACCCTCCAGTTCTTCACCGAACATATCGGGCTGGACCGCATCCGCGAGGCCGTGGTCTCGCCCCTGCCCGCCCTGCGCGTGGCCTGCTACTACGGCTGCCTGACCACCCGGCCGCCCAAGCTGATGCGCTTCGACGACCCGGAGAACCCCATGAGCATGGACAACATCCTCGCCGCCTGCGGCATCGAAGTCGTGCCCTTCCCCCTGAAGACGGACTGCTGCGGAGCGGCTTCCGGCATGCCGCGCAACGACATAACCACCCGGCTTTCCGGGAAAATTTTGGATATGGCCAGTGAACTGAAGGCCGACGCCGTGGCCGTAGCCTGCCCCCTGTGCCAGATGAACCTGGACCTGCGCCAGAGCCAGGTGAACCGCGCCCGGCGTAGCCGGTACCGGATGCCGATCTTCTATTTCACCCAGCTCATGGGCTTGGCCATGGGGCTCCCCGAGAAGGAGCTGGGACTGTCCAAACTCGCCGTCAACCCCGAACCCTGCCTCGCACGGGCAGGCGTCCGCTAAAGGAGGCGTCATGCGCATAGGCGTTTTCGTCTGCCATTGCGGCACCAACATCGGCGGCACCGTTGACTGTCCACAAGTTGCCGAATCAGCTGGAGAAATCCCCGACGTCGTCTTCGCTTCCGACGAGATGTACACCTGCTCGGAACCGGGCCAGGAGAGCATCGTCAACGCGGTCCGGGAACACGACCTGGACGGTGTGGTCGTGGCCTCCTGCTCGCCCCGCATGCACGAGCCGACCTTCCGCCGGGCCGTGGAGCGGGCGGGGCTCAACCCGTACATGTTCGAGATGGCCAACATCCGGGAGCACGTCTCCTGGGTCGGCCGCGACAAGAAGGCCAACACCCGCAAGGCCCTGGAACTCGTCCGGATGGCCGTCGCCAAACTGCGCAACGCCACCCCTCTGTATAGTGATAAGTTTAACGTTACACGCAAACTGATGGTCATCGGCGGCGGCGTGGCCGGCATCCAGGCCGCCCTGGACGCCGCGGACGCGGGCATCGAAGTGGTCCTGGTGGAACGGGAGACGAGCATCGGCGGCAAGATGGCCAAGCTCGACAAGACCTTCCCGACCATCGACTGCTCGTCTTGCGTGCTCGGCCCGAAGATGGTCGAGGTCGCCCAGCACCCGAGGATCACCCTGCTGACCGCTTCCGAGGTCCAGGACGTGGCCGGGTACGTGGGCAATTTCACGGTCAAGGTCAAGCGCCGCGCCGTGTACGTGGACTGGGACGCCTGCACCGGCTGCGGCACGTGCATCGAAAAGTGCCCGAGCCGCAAGACCCCGGACCCGTTCAACGAGCACCTGGCCGCGACCACGGCCATCAACATTCCCTTTCCCCAGGCCATTCCCAAGAAGGCGGCCATCAACCCCGAGTACTGCCTGCACCTGACCAAGGGCAAGTGCGGCGTGTGCGCCAAGGTCTGCCCGGTGGGCTGCATCGACTTCGAGCAGCGGGACCGGGTCGACGAGATCGAGGTGGGGGCCATCGTGGTGGCCACCGGCTACGACCTCTTTGACCACTCCGTGTACAAACAGTACGGCGCGGGCAAGCTGCCCGACGTGATCACCTCCCTGCAGTACGAACGGCTGCTCAACGCCTCGGGGCCCACGGCCGGGCACGTCAAGCGCCCGTCCGACGGGGCCGAGCCCGAGCGCATCGTGTTCATCCAGTGCGTGGGCTCGCGCGACCGCTCAAAGGGCCGCCCGTACTGTTCGGGATTCTGCTGCATGTACACGGCCAAACAAGCGATTTTGACCAAGAGCCATTTGCCGGATTCACAGAGCTACGTCTTTTACATGGACATCCGCTCGCCGGGCAAGGGGTACGACGAATTCACCCGCCGGGCTCAGGAGTCCTACGGGGCCCAGTACATCCGCGGCCGCGTGTCGAGCATCCACCAGCACGGCAAGTCCCTGGTGGTGCGCGGCGCGGACACCCTGGCCGGCATGCAGGTGGAGATCGAGGCCGACCTGGTGGTCCTGGCCGTGGGCGTGGAACCGGCCAAGGGCGCGCTCGAACTGGGCGGGACCTTGCATATCTCGGCCGATTCCAACGGCTTCTTCATGGAGGGCCACCCCAAGCTGCGCCCCGTGGAGACCAACACGGCGGGCGTGTTCCTGGCCGGCTGCTGCCAGGGCCCGCGCGACATCCCCAACTCCGTGTCCATGGGCAGCGCGGCCGCGGCCAAAGCGCTGATCCTCTTCTCCAAGGCCCAGTTGGAATCCGACCCCCAGGTGGCCGCCGTGAACCCGCAGTTGTGCGTGGGTTGCTTCAAGTGCGTCCAGACCTGCCCCTTCGGGGCCATCAAGGAGTCCGAGGACCGCTTCGGCAATCCCAAGGCCGAGGTCCTGGCCTCGGTCTGCAAGGGCTGCGGCATCTGTTCCGTGACCTGCCCGCACGGAGCCGTCCAACTGAACAACTTTACCGACAACCAACTTCTCGCGGAGGTCAATGCGATATGCCCGCTTCCCCTGGCGTAGACTCCGGCAACGAACTGCGCATACTCGGCTTTCTGTGCAACTGGTGCTCGTACGGCGGCGCCGACTCCGCGGGCGTGGCCCGTCTGGAGCAGCCCACGGACCTGCGGATCATCCGCACCCCGTGCACCGGCCGCATCGATCCCCTGTTCATCGTTCGGGCCCTGATCAACGGCGCCGACGGCGTCCTGGTCTCGGGCTGCCATCCGGGCGACTGCCACTATGTGGAAGGCAACTTCCACGCCCGCAGGAGGCTGGAAACCCTCAAGCGCATCCTCCCCGTCACCGGCATCAACCCCGACAGGTTCATGTACACGTGGGTCTCCGCCTCCGAATCGGGCCGCTGGCAGGAAGTGGTCCGCGAGTTCACGGCCCGCATCCACACCTTGGGCCCGGCCCCGCGCATGTCCGACACCCTGACGGAGACCCTCGCGGCCGAGGGCCTTCCCATGCAGGCTACCAACGGAGTAAAATAAGATGGATGTCCTTGAAACCATGAAACAATCCATCAGGGAGGCCCTGCCCGGCCTCGACCTGGTCCTGGGTTGGGAGCAGGGCTGGGACGCCCTGCACGCCACCCCCCTGTTCATCCGCAAGGCCGAGGACGTGGACCGGCTCATTCTCGGCCCCACCTGCGTCCAGTCCCTGGCCGTTCAACTGCCCTCCCTCAAGGGCAAGAAGGTCGGCATCGTGGTCAAGGGGTGCGACTCCCGGGCCGTTGTCCAGCTCCTGCGCGAACGCCTGCTCGACCGCGCGGAGATCATCCTCTTCGGCTTCGGCTGCGACGGCGTGGTCAGCCTGAAACGGTTGACCAAGGTCCTCGGCGACCTGGATTCGGTCACATCCGTAAAAAAAACGGACGACCGGCTGGTCGTCGAGAGCCCCGACGGTCGCCGAGAAGCGGCCTTTGACGACGTCTGCGCGCCCAAGTGCCTGGACTGCGCCTGGCCCAACGCCGTGGAAAGCGACCACTTCGCCGGGCCGCGCCTGGAGCCCAGGCCCCCGGCCGAGAGCAAGACCGCCCTGGAGCGGTTCGAGGAGAAGTCCCTGGACGAACGGTTCGCCTTCTGGAAACGGGAGATGGAGCGGTGCATCCGCTGCTACGCCTGCCGCAACGCCTGCCCCATGTGCGTCTGCCGGGACAAGTGCCTGGCGGTGTCGCGCAACTCCAAGTTCGTGTCCCAGGAGGCCAACCCGTCGGAAAGCTTCATGTTCCAGCTCATCCACGTGATGCACCTCGCCGGGCGCTGCGTGTCCTGCGGCGAATGCGAGCGGGCCTGTCCCATGGACATCCCCCTGGGGCTGCTGCGCGCCCAGTCCACGGCCGTGACCGAGGAGCTGTTCCACGAGCAGGCGGGCACCGATCCTGAGGCCCCCCTGCCCCTGCTGACCTTCAAGACCGATGAGGAAACCATCGAGGAGCGCGATTGAGGATGGACACCATATTCATTCAACGTACGGACATCGGCCGCTGGCTCGACCGCCTGGCCGAAGAGCGCACGGTCTTCGCGCCGACCCGCAGGGACGGCGCCGTGGTCTACAGGCCCTACCGGACCGGATTCGTCCTCGAGCTGGACGCCATGCCGACCACCTCGCCCAAGGAAATCGTCTTTCCCCAGAACGAGACCCTGTTGACCTATTCCCGCGCCGGCAACGCCTCGGGCGGGGCCCCGAAGGTCGAGGCGCGGGAGACCCTCCCCGAGCAGAAGGCCGTCATCTTCGGCGCGCGCCCCTGCGGCGTGAACGGGCTGGGGGTCTTCGACCAGGTCTTCGACAACGACAAGACCCGCGACGCCTACTACACCGCCCGGCGCAAGGACACGCGGATCATCACCTTCGCCTGCGACCGGCCCCGGTCCACCTGCTTCTGCACCAACGTGGGCGGCGGGCCCGGCGACGCAGCGGGCTCGGACGTCATGCTCTACCCCCTGGGCGACGGGTTCGTGGCCGAGGCCGTGACCACCGGGGGGAAGGCCATGCTCTCCTTGGCCACGGGCGCTCCGGCCGGGGACAGGGAGGTCGCCGCCAAGGCCCTGGTGGAGACGGCCCGCGAAGCTATGCCCGAACCCTTGGAGCTCGCCCGGATCAGGGAGAACTTCGACAAGTGTTTCAACGACATGGAGTTCTGGGAAGAACAGAGCGGCAAGTGTCTGTCCTGCGGGGCGTGCGCCTACCTCTGTCCCTCCTGCCACTGTTTCAACATCACCGACGAGGGCACGGAGTCCGAGGGCAAGCGGCTGCGCAGTTGGGACAACTGCATGTCCTACACCTTCACCGCCGAGGCCAGCGGGCACAACCCGCGCGCGGCCAAGGCCATGCGCCTGCGCAACCGTGTCGGCCACAAGTTCGTCTACTTCCCCGAGACCCACGAGGGCGAGGTGGCCTGCCGCGGCTGCGGCCGGTGCATCGTTTCCTGCCCCTCTTCCGTGGACATCCGCCAGATCGCCAAGGCCATCCAGGAGTATTGCGATGACGACAAATAACCCGCTCATGCCCTTGATGGCGACCATCGTGGAGACCGTCCGGGAGACCGCCAACATCAAGACCTTCCGCGTCCGCCTCGACGACGAGGCCGCCATGCGGGACTTCACGTTCCTGCCCGGCCAGGTGGGCCAGCTCTCCCTCTTCGGCGTTGGCGAATCGACCTTCGTCATCAACTCCTCGCCCACGCGCATGGACTACCTCCAGTTTTCCATTCTGAAAACCGGGGAGGTCACCGCCGCCCTGCACCGCCTCAAAACCGGCGACCGCATCGGCGTCAGGGCCCCCCTGGGCAACTGGTTTCCCGTTGAACTATTAAAGGGAAAGGACATCCTCTTCGTCGGCGGCGGCATCGGCATGGCCCCGCTGCGCACCCTGCTCATCTACATGCTGGACAACCGCAATGATTTCGGGAAAATAACGCTTCTCTACGGCGGCCGATCCCCCGGCGACATGGCCTTTCAGGAGGATCTGAAGGAGTGGGCGGCCCGCCAGGACATGGACATGGTCCTGACCATCGACAACCCGGCCGACGGCTGGGCCCACGAAGTTGGACTTATCCCCAATGTTCTCAAAGAGATGAAGCCGACTCCCGAGAACTGCATCGCGGTCACCTGCGGGCCTCCCATCATGATCAAGTTCACGGTCATGGCCCTGCAGGAGCTCGGATTCCCGGACGAATCGATAATCACCACCCTGGAACGGCGCATGAAGTGCGGCGTGGGGCTGTGCGGACGATGTAACATCGGCGGAAAATACGTTTGTGTCGATGGTCCGGTATTTTCCTGGGCGGAACTGAAGGATCTGCCCCAGGAACTCTGATATCTGTCCCAAGTATCACAAAAAACCAAGTCTTAATCCATAGATGGATACCGGTTCCACAGTGGTGGGATCCGGACGAAAATTGACTTTCTAGTTAAAAATCCTGCCCTGGATACTTGACGAAGAGTGAATTTTATGTGACGACGGATTGAAAGGTTTACCGTTAAACTAACAGTCCTGTCAGAGGCGACAATGAGCAGTTACAAAAATGGGCATTCTCCGGACGCGGACGGCTTCTTCAACCTGGACGAGAACGTCTCCATCATCACCGGCGCTGCCGGCGACCTCGGGGCGGACATCGCCATGACCCTGGCCTCGCGGGGTTCCTCCCTGCTCCTGAGCGACCTGAACGCAGAGGGGCTCGAGGAAAAGGCCGATGCCATCCGCCGGGCCACAGGGCAACGGGTCGAGTGCGCGGTCACCGACGTCTGCAAGGTGGCCGATCTCAAGGCCATGGCCGCGGCCGCCATGGACGCCTTCGGGCGCATCGACGTGCTGGTCAACTCCGCGGGCATCAACATCCCGCAGGAGGCCATGGACGTGACCGAGGCGGCCTGGGACAAGGTCCTGGACATCAACCTCAAGGGTTCGTTCTTCGCCTGCCAGGCCGTGGCCGAGCACATGATCGCCCAACGCTCCGGCAAGATCATCAACATCTCCTCCCAGGCCGGCGCCGTCGGGCTCATCCGCCGGGCCGCCTACTGTTCCAGCAAGGGAGCGATCAACAACCTGACCAGGGAACTCGCCCTCGAATGGGCCCAATACAATATCAATGTCAATGCGGTGGCGCCGACCTTCGTGGAAACGAATCTCACCCGCCCGATGTTCGAGGAAAAGGAGTTCCGGGACTATGTCCGGGCGAACATCCTTTTCGACAGGCTGGCGGTCCCGGCTGACATCTCGGCGGGTGTGCTCTATCTGGCGTCCCCCGCATCGGACATGGTTACTGGCCACATACTTCACATCGATGGGGGGTGGACCGTTCATTAGAGTCAGGGGAAGTTATAGTATTGAAAACTATGTAAAAGGAGGAGTTATGATGACTCGTATCGGCAAGTTGATGGTTTTGATCTGTGTTTTCGTCCTTGTGGGAGCACTCACGGCCCCGGCAGCGGAAGATCCCATCAAGATCGGTATCGTCAGCCCCGTTTCCGGCAACTACGGCGATCACGGCAAGCTGGAACGCATGGGCATGAAGGCCGCGCTGGAAGAGTTCGGCTCCAAGGTCCTCGGACGGCCCGTCGAACTGGTCGTCGCCGACTCCGAAACCAACCCCGACGTGGCCGCCCGCCGCGCCCGCCGACTGATCGAGGTCGACGGCTGCAAGTACCTCATGGGCGCGGTCTCCAGCTCGGTCGCCGCCGCCATCTCCGCCGTGGCCACCGAGAACAAGGTCCTCTACTTCGCCACCAACGGCAACTCCGATACCCTGAACGCCTCCAAGGCCAATACCTATATGTTCCACGTGGCCCCGAGCATGGCCATGCTGGTTCGCGGCGGCGCGGACTACGTCGCCAAGAACATCGGCAAGAAATGGTTCTACATCACCCACGACTACTCCTGGGGCCACTCCGGAACCGCCTGGGCCCGCGCCTCGGCCAAGAAGCTCGGCGTCACCGAGGTCGGCGAGATCAAGGTTCCCCTGGGCACCCGCGACTTCAGCTCCCAGTTGCTCCAGGCCCGCCAGTCCGGGGCCGACGTGCTCGTCGTCACCATGGCCGGTTTCGACAACGTGGCCCTGCTCAAGCAACTGGCAGAGTACCGCATCTACGACAAGATGAAGGTCTGGTACACGCTGATGGAATTCGTCGACATGTGGCCGCTCAAGCCCGAACAGCGCCAGGCCTACGCCAACGTCGAAGTCTACTGGAACGAGAACGACAAGACCCGCGCCTTCGCGGAAATGCTGCAAAAGAACAACCCCGACACTCCCTGCCCCATGCCGCTCGACAACGGCACCTATGAGGGGTGGCTGGCCATGAAAATCCTGCTGACCGGCATCCAGAAGGCCGGCACCGATGACGTCGACTCCGTGATCAAGACCATCGAAGGTCTGGAAATCAAGGACAACATGCGCAAGTACCCGACCAGGGTCCGCGCGTGGGACCACCAGGTCATCACCCAGATCGACCTGATCAAGGCCAATCCCAAGGCCACCGGCCCCGCCATGTGGGACGTCATCGACGAAGTCGATGCCGCCACCGTGGCCCGGACCAAGGCGGAGAATCCCATCAACGTGAGCATCAGCAAATAGTACAGGCCCCAATGGGCGCCCGGTCTCCGGGCCGGGCGCCTCGCCTTTACCCGGGAGTGTGTCAATGTCTCTCTTTATCAATCTGTTCGTCAACGGAGTGATCCTCGGCTTGCTCTACGCGACGATCGCCCTCGGCTTCTCTCTCGTGCTCGGTGTGTCGGGCGTGCTCAATTTTGCGCACGGCGTCCTGTTCGCTCTCGGAGCCTACGGGTACTGGGTCCTGAAGGATTTCATGGGGTTCTGGCCCGCCATGGCCGGGGCCACGCTGATCGTTGGCGTCATCGGCGTCGTTGTGGAGCGGCTGCTCGTCCGCCGGGTCTACGGGGAGGATCCACTCTTCGGCCTGGTCATCACCATGGGATTCGCCATGGCCATCGAGCAGGTCCTGCACATGATCTTCGGGGCCGCGGCCAAGACGGTCAACCCCCCCGCATTCGCGCAGGGCGTCCTTTTCCTGGGCGACATGATGGTCCCCTACTACCGCCTGTTCGTGGCCCTGTGCTGCGTCGTGGTCCTGACGGGCACCTGGCTGGTCCTGAACAACACGGCCTTCGGCGCCATCGTCCGGGCCGGCATGTACGACAGCGAGATGGTCTCGGCCCTGGGCCACGACCTGCCACTGCTGCGCACCGCCGTGTTCGCCCTGGGCGCCATGGCCGCCGCCTTCTCCGGGGTGCTCGCCTCGTCCATCTGGTCGATCAAGCCGGGTATGGGAGGGGCCTTTCTCATGCCGTCGTTCTTGGTCGTGCTCATCGGCGGCCTGGGGAGCATACGGGGCACGGTCCTGGGTGGACTCATCGTCGGCCTGACCACCTCGCTGCTGTCCCTGGTCATCCCCCGGTTCGTGGACATCATGCCCTACGTGATCATGGCCGTGGTCGTGTACTTCTGGCCCCGCGGGCTCCTCGGCAAGCAAAACATTCTCGAATAGAGGGGAAGGAACATGAGACCCAAATCCATTACGAGGGACCCATACCTCTATATCTTCCTGGCCTTTGCCCTGTATCCGTTCTATCCCTTCCTCGGCAATTTCACGTCCCTGGGGTCGGAACTGCTGCTCTTCTTCATCTTCACCCTGAGCTTCAACCTCTGCCTGGGGTACACCGCCCTGCCGTCCTTCGGACACGGGGCCCTCTACGGCATGGGCACCTTCGGCGCGGCCCTGACCTTCCTGCACCTGACGCCCGGCCTGGGCATCGGCCTGTCCATCCTGATCGGCGGCCTGACCGGCATGCTGGGCGCCACGGCCGTGGGCTGGCTCATCCGAGACAAGAAGGGCATCTACTTCGCCATGATGACCGTGGCCTTCTCCCAGGTGATGTTCGGCCTGTGCTGGCGCTGGGACGAGGTCACCGGCGGCGAGTCCGGCCTGACCGGCCTCTCCAGGACCTCCTTCCTGGGCCTGGATATCTCCGGTTCGGTGCCCTACTACTACCTGTGCTTCGGCTTCTTCGTGGTCTGCGCCATCCTCATCCGGATCATCGCCCGGTCCAGCTTCGGCATGACTCTGCAAAGCATCCGCCAAAACCCGGTGCGGGCCACCTACCTCGGCTACAACACCGGCTTCTACAAGTTCCTGGTCTACGCCCTGTCCGGCTTCTTCGCCGGGCTGGCCGGAGCCCTGTACTGTTTCCTGGCCGGAGCCGCCTTCGCCGACATCTTCGACTGGACCAAGTCCGGCGACGTGGTCATCGCCACCCTGCTGGGGGGCGGCACGGCAAGCTTCTACGGGCCCATCGTGGGGTCGCTCATCTTCCTCGTCTGCAAGGAACTTATCAGCGCATTCTGGGAAAACTGGCTGCTGGCCTACGGTCTCTTCTTCGTCCTGATCATCCTGATCTGTCCGCGCGGGCTGCTGGGGCTCATCACCGACAAGGACCATACCTGCGGCATCTCTAAAGAGAAGAGGGAGTCATGACAATTCTGTCCATCAACAACCTGAGAAAGTCCTTCGGGTCCAACCTGGTCACCAACGACGTCTGCGTGGACTTCAAGGAGGGGGAACTGGTCTCCATCATCGGCCCCAACGGGGCGGGCAAGACCACCTTCTTCAACCTGCTGACCGGCATGATCAAGCCCGACGCCGGCAAGGTCCTCTACAAGGGCCAGGACATCACCGGCCTGCCGCCCTACAAGACCCTGACCTACGGCCTGTCCCGCTCATTCCAGGTGGTCAGCCTCTTCGAGGAGATGAACGTCCTGGAGAACGTGGCCATCGGTGTGCAGAGCGACCTGGGCCTGCGCGGGAACCTCTTCAAGAACTTCAAGACCAACCGGCAGATCCGGGAGAAGAGCGAGTTCATCCTCGATATGGTCGGCCTGCTCGAAAAGCGGGACTTCCCGGTGGGGGCCATCTCCCACGGCGACCGCAAGATCCTGGACATCGGCATGGCCCTGTCCCGCCGCCCGGAGACCCTGCTGCTGGACGAACCCATGAGCGGCCTGGCCAAGAACGAGCGGTTCCGGATCACGGACCTGATCGAAAAACTCCGCAAGTCCATGACCCTGATCGTGGTCGAACACGACATGGACGTGGTCTTCAAGATCTCGGAGAAGATTCTTGTCCTCCACCAGGGCGGCGTCCTGGCCTTCGACACCCCGGACGCGGTGGCGAACAACGAGAAAGTCCAGTCTGTCTACCTGAAGGGATAGTGATATGCTGCTTGAAATAAAGAATCTGACCAGTTTCTACGGCGACGCCCAAATCCTCTTCGACGTCAATCTCGAAGTGGAGGAAGGCACTGTGGTCGGGCTCTTCGGCCGCAACGGGGCCGGCAAGAGCACCACCTTCCGCTCGATCATGGGCTTCAACAACCCCCAATGCGAGGGGGAGATCAAGTTCAAGGGCCGGGACATCACCTGCCTGCCGCCCTACAAGATCGCCAAGCTGGGCATCGGCTGGGTCCCCGAAGACCGAAAGATATTCCCCAACCTGACCATCAAGGAAAACCTCCTGCTGGGGCAGCGCTCCAAGCCCGACGGCCGGGGCGGCAAGGAAGTCACCCTGGACGCGGTGTACAAGTACTTTCCCAAGCTCAAGGAGATGGAGAGGAAGTGGGGCTGCGAGATGAGCGGCGGCGAGCAGCAGATGCTGACCATCGGCCGGACGCTCATGTCCAACCCCGACCTGATCCTCCTGGACGAACCCACCGAGGGGCTGGCCCCGCTCATCGCCGACCAGGTCATGGAAATGGTCCTGGAGGTCAAGCGCGAGTACGGCATGGCCCTCATCGTCGTGGAACAGTTCTCCCCCAAATTCCTGAGCTTCATGGACCACTGCTACGTGCTCGAAATCGGCGAGATCATTTACGACGGCAACGCCAAAACATTGGAAGACGATGTGGAACTACAACAAAAACTTCTGGGTGTGGGCTAAATGAAAAAGAAAAATCCGACAACGATCAAAGACATCGCTGCCAAGGTGGGGGTTTCCGCCACCACCGTCTCCATGGTGCTGAACAACCCGGAGACGCCCCGCGTGAGCAAGGAACGGCGCAGGCAGGTCCTCAAGGCCTGCGAGGAGCTGGACTACCGGCCCAACTTCGCCGCCCGCATGCTCCAGAAGAAAGAGAGCAACATCATCGGCCTGACCGTCGAATCGCTCAAGAACCCGTTCTTCTCCGAACTGGCCCAGGGCGTGGTCCAGCGCGCCAAGGAGCTGGGCTATTCCGTCCTGCTCGCCTCGGTCAAGGGCGGCATAGAGGACCAGCGCAGCAGCATCCGCAACCTGCTCGACTACGGCGTGGACGGCCTGATCCTCAGTTCCGTGTTTCTGGACGACCCGTGCATCGAGGAGCTCTTCGAGATGGACGTGCCGTTCCTCCTGTCCCTGCGCCAACTGCGCAAGACAGACTCCCGCCGCGCCTACAACTTCGTGGGCGTGGACAACTACAAGGGCAGTTGCGAGATCATCGAGCACCTGGCCTCCCTGGGCCACACCTCGTTCCAGGTCCTGGCCGGTCCGCAAAACGTCTCCACCGGCTACAACCGCCTGCTCGGCACCCTGGACACCTTCGACAAGCTCGGCCTCGACTTCGACAGGGACACCTCCCTGCGCATCTCCGACGACTTCTACAAGGAATCGGGCATGCGCTTCGCGGCCGACCTGGTCAAGGGCGGCGAACTGCCGTCCGCCATCGTGGCCCACAGCGACTACCTGGCCATCGGCGTGATCACCGCCCTGCTCGACGCAGGCTACAGGGTCCCGGAGGACGTGGCCGTGGTCGGCTTCGACAACATCGAGATGTCCTCCCTGCCCGGCGTCAGCCTGACCTCGGTCAGCCACAACAAGAACCAGGTCGGCTATTCGTCCGTCGATCTCCTGCTCAAGACGATCAAGACCCGTCAGATACAGCAGATGATTTTGGACCCGCACGTCATTGTCCGGAACAGCAGCGCCCTGCCCCTGCGCTTCCGCAAGTGACGAGTCACATACAAGAAATAATCAAAGGAGTTAGATCATGGTCAATGTTGGAATCGTTGGATACGGCATTATCGGACAGCGGCTGGCCGACGGCGTGTCGCTGCAGGAAGACATGGAACTGGTCGGCGTGTGCGACGTCGCGCCCACACTGACCGTGCGCGCCCTGCACGAGAGCGGCATGCCCTACGACCTGTACAACGCCATCCCGGAGAACGACAAGCTCTTCAAGGAGGCGGGCATCCCGCTTTCCGGCTCCTTTGAGGACCTGGTGGACAAGTGCGACATCATCCTCGACGCCACCGTGGCCGGCATCGGCGCCAAGAACAAGGCCTACTACGAGTCCAAGGGCAAGAAGGCCGTGTTCCAGGGCGGCGAGTCCAACGACGTGGCCGACGTCTTTTTCCACGGCTACGCCAACTACGCCAAGGGCATCGGCAAAAACTACCTCAAGCTGACCTCCTGCAACACCACCGGCTTCATCCGCGCCATCGACTGCCTGGACGAGGCCGTGGGCGTGGAGAAGGTGGCCATCACCATCATCCGGCGCATTGCCGACCCGGGCGACTACCATCGCGGTCTGACCAACGCCCTCAAGGTGGACAAGGCCCCCAACCACCAGTGCGTGGACCTGATGACCATCATGCCCCACATCCAGGCCACCGGCATCCTGGTGCACACCCCGGTCACCCACGGCCACATCATCACCCTGGTGGTCACCCCCAAGAAGGAAATCAGCCCGGCCGAGGCCGAGAAGCTTTTCCGCCGGCACGACCGCATCCGCGTGGTCAGCCTGGACGAGGGCTTTTTGGGCAACGCTTCCATGTTCCGCTACGCCCGCGACCTGGGCAACTACCGGTCCGACATGTACGAGATCGCCCTGTGGAAGGACACCCTGGTCAGCTCCGGCAAGGATCTGATGTTCGCCATCAACATCCCCCAGGAGTCCGTGACCATCCCGGAGAGCATCGACGCCATCCGCGCGGCCATGGGCATGCAGTCCGACCCGGCCGAGGGCGTGGCCCTGACCAACAAGTACCTCGGCATGGGCAAGTGGAAAACCCCGCAGTACATGAAAGGATAAGACCATGTCCCAACGGCTGCACATGCGCCCTCTGGAGGAATTGAACTACGCGGACAAGCGCGTGCTTGTCCGCGTGGACATCAACTCCCCGCTCGATCCGAAGACCCACCGGATACTGAACACCAACCGGATCGAGAAGAGCGTCCCGACCCTGTCCCACCTCCTGGACAACGGCGCCGCGCTCGGCATCCTCGCCCACCAGGGCGACACCCTCAACTACAGGGACCTGGTGCCTCTTGAGGAGCACGCGGGGGTGCTGAGCGGGCTCCTGGGCCGGGAGGTCGGCTACATCGACGACGTGGCCGGACCGGCGGCGGTCGAGGCGGTCAAGGCCCTCAAGCCCGGACAGGCCCTGCTCCTGGGCAACGTCCGCTACCTCACCGAGGAGGTCTCCTCCTTCGAGAACGCGGTCACCCTGAAGCCCTCGGAGATGCTGGACTGCTATCTGGTGCGCCGTCTGGCCCCGCTGTTCGACATCTACGTCAACGACGCCTTTGCCGCCGCCCACCGCAACGCCCCGTCCATGGTGGCCTTCCAGGAAGTGCTGCCCTCGGCCGCGGGACGCCTGCTCTTCGACGAGGTGGCGGCCCTGCGCAAGGTCATGGACGCTCCGGCGCGCCCGGCGGTCTTCCTGCTCGGCGGGCTGAAGATCTCCGACGCCTTCTCCATGATGCTCAAAGTCCTGGAAACCGGGGCCGCCGACACCATCCTGACCTGCGGCGTCACCGGGATCATCATGCTCATGGCCCAGGGCGCGGACGTGGGCGAGGCCATGCGCACGTTCATCTCCGACCGTTCCCTGGACGTCTTCGTCGAACCGGCCCGCACTTACCTGAGGGACTACCCCGGCAGGATCGAGGTCCCCTCGGACCTGGCCTGCCAGGTGGACGGCGGGCGCGTGGAGATGAGCGTGGCCGCCCTGCCCGGCACGGACATCTACCCGGACATCGGGCGGGACACGGCCGAGCGGTACGCACGGATCATCGCTGCCGCGGGCACGGTCTTCGTCAACGGCCCCCCCGGCGTGTACGAGGACGAGGCCTTCGCCTGCGGCACCAAACGGCTCTTCGAGGCCCTGCGCGACACCGACGCCTACACCGTGGTCGGCGGCGGCGACTCGGTCTCGGCCGCGGCCCGGTTCATCGACCTGAAGGACCTCGACTACGTGTGCACCGCGGGCGGGGCCATGGTCCGGTTCCTGTCCGGCATTGAACTACCTCTGCTGACGGCCATGCAAAAAGCTTTCGAGAACAACATATAACTGCGACGGCCCCGGCTTTCGCCGGACCGCCAACGCGAGGAATACGTCATGGAAAAGAGCTTTCGCTTCAACTGCAGAACAATGGTCAATTTCGGCTTCGGCGCGGTCAGCGCCCTGCCCGAATACGTAGCCAAGCTGGGCGGCACGAAGATCCTGCTCCTGTGCGATCCCGGCATCGCCTCGACCCCCATCCTCGACACGGTCACGGACATCCTGGACAGCGCGGACATCGACTACGAACTGTTCGACAAGGTCACTCCGGAGCCGCCGGTGGCCGACATCCTCAAGGCCGTGGACATCCTCAGGGAGAGCGGCTGCGACATGTGCATCGGGCTCGGCGGCGGCAGCGCCATGGACGTGGCCAAGGGCGTGGCCATGGCCGCGGGCAACGACGGCAAGTACGAGGAGTACGCGGGCATCGGCAACGTGCCGCGCAAGGGGCTGCCCTGCCTGGTCATCCCCACCACCGCAGGAACCGGCGCCGAGGTCTCCATCATCTGCATCGCCACCAAGGGTGAGTCCAAACTCGGCGTAGTCGACCCCCTGATCGCCGCCGATGCGGCCCTTGTCGACCCCGAGTTGACCATGGGTCTGCCGCGCAAGATGACCGCCGAGACCGGCGTGGACGCCCTGGTCCACAACATCGAAAGCTTCCTGACGGTCACCGAAAACCCCATGGCCGACGCCGTGACCCTGGAGGGCATCCGCCGGATCTGGACCTACCTGCGCCGCGCCGTGGCCAACCCCGGCGACCGCGAGGCCCGCTACTACATGGCCTACGGGAGCCTGCTCGGCGGCTACGCCATGAACCTGACCGACGGCGCGGCCTCGGTGCACGGGCTGGCCTTTGCCCTGGGCACCCTGTTCCACGTGCCCCACGGCCTGGCCGTGGCCATGATGGTCCCCAGGACCATGGCCGCAGTGGCCAAGGGCAACTACGCCAAGTTCACGGCCATGGGCGAGGCCATGGGCATCTGCTGCGCCGGGCTGACCGCGCCCCAGGCCGCCGAGCGCATCGTCGGCGAGATCGAGCAGATGTACCGCGACATCGGCATCCCCCTGAACCTCCGGGGCCTGAATGTCGGCATCACCGAAAACGACCTGGAACGGCTCACGGACGAGGCCTACTCGCAGAAGCGCGTCATGGGGCACTCCATGTACCAACTGACCCGCGACGAGGTCCTGGCCATATTCAAGGCGGCCTATTAGGACGCCGGCGGTCTTCCGGCCCCCTCCGCCTGAGGGGGGCCGGGGGCCGCCCCATCCTGGCGGCGCCACCGGGCACTCCCCTGAACAAGGATTCGAACATGAGCGAAATCAGCACAGTACTCGTCCTCGGAGCGGGCGTGATGGGCCGGGCCATCGCCCAGCACCTGGCCTGCGCGGGCATCGAAACCACGGTCTTCAGCCGGACCCGGCGGACGCTGGACACCTGCCGGGGGCAGATCCGGGACAGCCTGACCACCCTGGCCGGGCAGGGCCTGGCCTCGGAAGCGGACAACGCCGCCGCCCTGTCCAGGATCACCTATGTCACGGACATGGCCGAACCGGCCGGAAAGGTGGACCTGGTCATCGAGACCGTGTCCGAGAACCTCCCGCTCAAGCAGAAGATATTCCGCGAGCTGGACGGACTCTGCCCGGCGGGGACCATCCTGGCCACCAACACCTCGTCTTTCGACATCAACGAGATCGCCAGCGCGGCCGTGAACGGGCCCGAGCGCGTGCTCGGCATGCATTGGTTCCATCCGCCGAACATCACGCCGGGCATCGAGCTCATCCCCGGCGCCGCCACCGCGCCCGGCGTCCTGGAGGTTCTGGAGGCGTTCTGCCGGGCTGTGGGCAAGGTCCCGACCCGGTGCGCCAACGCACCGGGCTTCGTAGCCAACCGCATCCAGATGGCCATGGTCGCCGAGGCGCTCAAGATCGTGGCCGAGAAGCTGGCCACCCCGGAGGAGGTGGACCGGATCATCCGCTCGACCATCGGCTTCCGCCTCGGGGCCTTCGGCCCGTTCGAGATCGCGGACATGGCCGGGACCGACACCTATCTGGCCATCATGCACTACATGCGCGAGAAGCTCGGCTGGGACAACGGCCAGGCCATCGCCCTGTTGACCACCTACACCGACCGAGGCCGCTTCGGCCTGAAGGCCGGGGCCGGATTCTACGACTATGACGAGGCTTCGGCGGCGCGCGTGCTCAAGCTGCGCGATGAATTCCTGTCCCGCCGGCTGGCGCTTTTCAACGAGGAAAACAGCGAGCGCAACCCATGAACATTTCACTCGGATATGGAAAAGGTACTCTCCAAGCGGCTATCGACGACGCCCATGTTGACGCCGTCCTGACGCCGAACGACGTTCCGGTCCCCGATGACGAAAGCCGACTGATCCTCTCCGCCCTCCGCCATCCCATCGGCACCGGAACGATCGCCAAGACCTTCGGCCCCGGCCAGAGCGTGTGCATCGTGACCAGCGACATCACCCGACCCTGCCCCTCCTACAAGCTGCTACCTCCGCTGCTTGAGGAATTGGGTGAAGCGGGCGTAAAAAACGACGACATCACCATCGTCTTCGCCCTGGGCGCGCATCGCAGGCACACGCGGGAAGAAATCGAACACCTCGTGGGAAAAGACATCGCCTCCCGCTATCGCTGCATCGACATGGACCCGCAAGACGTGGTCCTGGTGGGCGTGTCGACCCGAGGCACCCCTTTCGAGGTCTTCCGGCCGGTGGCCGAAGCGTCCCGGCGCATCTGCCTGGGCAACATCGAGTACCACTACTTCGCCGGGTACAGCGGCGGCATCAAGGCCATCGTGCCCGGCGTGTGCTCGCGCCGGACCATCCAGGCCAACCACGCCTTCATGGTCGACGAGAAGGCGGCCACGGGCAATCTCATCGACAACCCGGTGCGCGACGACCTGGAGGCGCTCCTGGGATTCCTGTCCGTGGACCTGATCCTCAACGTGGTGCTCGCCCCGGACAAGACCGTGCTGCACGCCGTGGCCGGGGACTGCATCCAGGCCCACCGGGCGGGCTGCGCCTTTCTGGACACCCTGTACCGATTCCCCCTGAAAAAGGCGGCGGACATCGTCCTGGTCACCCCCGGCGGATTTCCCAAGGACCTGAACATCTACCAGGCCCAGAAGGCCCTGGACAACGCGCGCTACGCCGTGCGCCAGGGCGGCGTGATCATCTGGGTGGCCGCCTGCCCCGAGGGTTACGGGTCCGAGGTCTTCGAGACCTGGCTCAACGAAGCCGACAGTCCCGACGACCTCATCGCCCGGGTCAAGGCCCGGTTCCAGCTCGGCGGACACAAGGCCGCGGCCATCGCCATGACCGAGAAGAAGGCCGACGTGTACATGGTCTCCGAACTGGAGGACGCGGTCATGGAAAACATGTTCGTGACCCCCTGCCCCGATGTGGAGACGGCCCTGGCCAGGGCGCGCGCCAAGCTCGGTGAGGACGCCCGCATCGTGGTCATGCCCTACGGGGGGTCCACCCTCCCGGCGGTCGAGCCGGTGCCCTAACGCACAACCATCAAGGAGATACGAAATGGCATTATTCACCAAACAGGAGGCCCTGGACTACCATTCCAAGGGCCGCAAGGGGAAGGTCGAGGTCGTTCCGGTCAAGCCGTGCAAGACCCAGAAGCATCTGTCCATGGCGTACAGCCCCGGCGTGGCCGAGGCGTGCATGGCCATCCACGCCGACCCCGAACTGGTCTACGAATACACCGGCAAGGGCAACCTGGTCGGCGTGGTCTCCAACGGCACCGCCGTGCTCGGCCTGGGCAACATCGGGCCCCTGGCCGGCAAGCCGGTCATGGAGGGCAAGGGCGTGCTGTTCAAGGTCTTCGGCGACGTGGACGTCTACGACATCGACCTGGACGTGACCGATCCCGACGCCCTCTGCGACGTGGTCAAGGCCCTGGAGCCGACCTTCGGCGGCATCAACCTCGAAGACATCAAGGCCCCGGAATGCTTCTACATCGAAGAGAAGCTGAAAAAGGAAATGAACATCCCGGTCTTCCATGACGACCAGCACGGCACGGCCATCGTCACCGCGGCCGGCATGATGAACGCCCTGGAGATCTCGGGCAAGGACCCGGCGCAGATGCGCGTGGTCATCTCCGGCGCGGGCGCGGCGGCCATCGCCTGCACCAACCTGTACCGGAACATGGGCGTCAAGTTCGAGAACATCGCCATGTTCGACTCGCGCGGCCACATCAACAAGTCCCGCAGCGACCTGAACGAGTTCAAGCAGCAGTACGCCACCGACAAGGCCTACGGCTCCCTGGCCGAGGCCATGGTCGGCGCGGACTGCTTCCTGGGCCTGTCCAAGGGCGGCATCGTCTCCAAGGAGATGGTCAAGTCCATGTCCGACAACTGCCCGATCATCTTCGCCTGCGCCAACCCGGACCCGGAGATCACCTACGACGACGCCAAGGCCGCCCGCCCGGACTGCATCATGGGCACCGGCCGCTCGGACTTCCCGAACCAGGTCAACAACGTGCTCGGCTTCCCGTTCATCTTCCGCGGCGCGCTCGACTGCGGCGCCACGGCCATCACCGAGGGCATGAAGCTGGCCGCCGCCCAGGCCCTGGCCGACCTGGCCAAGACCGAGGCCCCGGCCTACGTCTGCGAGGCCTTCGGCGTGGACAAGCTCGAATTCGGCACCGACTACGTCATCCCCAAGGCCCTGGACCTCAGGCTCATCGAGTACGTCTCCGTGGCCGTGGCCAAGGCCGCCATGGAGGAGGGCGTGGCCCGCAGGCAGCTCGATCTCGATGCCTACAAGGCCTCGCTGAGTGAACGTATCAAGGAGTCCGGCAAGCGCGTCGGCGCATTCGTTGAAACTTATCATCTGAACATCTGACGAAAACAACCGTCCCCGCACGCGGCGGACGGACGGCGACGGACCTTCTCAAATCCGCTTCAGTGACCGCAACTCACTCAACAACGACACCCCAAGGGATCGCAGGATTTGACAAGGGGCCCCCGGCTTGGCCGGGAGGCCTGCCCAAAAGGAAAGGGGAGACCCGAAACGAGTCTCCCCTTTGTCTTGCCGGGCGGAACCGTCCGCCCAAAATTTGCTCGCCGGTTAGCCGTCCAGGCTCGCGGAATGCACGGTCTCGGCGGTCTTGGCGTTGCCGTTGCCCATAATATGCGTACCCGGAGCGGTCACGTTCATGCCCACGATCAGCGCCAGGGCGGTCACCATGATGCAGGAAATCACTACAGTCTTGACACGTCTCATATCAGTGTCCCCCATGTTGTCGTTTTCTCGTTCTCACAGGCCGGCACCCACCGGCCACGAATCATACCTACCACAAGAAAACCTTCGTGCAAGGAAAATACACCATTGTAACATACTGTAATTAATCAATTTATAAAATATTTTCATGGACTGACTGATTGGTTAATCAAAATCGGACCGGAACAAGGCCGCCGCCTTGCATTTCGGCGGCAACGGCGGCCCGAACCGGGAAAGCCGCCGGGGCAGGAATTCCGGAGCGTACGGGCCGAACGGTTCGGGTGAGCGGGTGAGAAAAGCCCGGCTCCGGGCCGGGGCCGCCTCGTCTTCAGGGGGCCGGGCTAGCCCGCCGCGATCTCTTCCCAGAGCAGATCCATGATCCGCGACTTGACCCGGGAGAACTCCGGGGTCAGCGAGGCCTTGTGATCGCGCGGGCGGGCGATGTCCACCGGGACCTTGGCCTTGATCCGGCCGGGCCGCCTGGACATGATGTAGACATTGTCGGCCAGCAGGATGGCCTCGTCGATGTCGTGGGTGATGAACAGGATGGTGCTCGATTCCTGCCGCCAGACGTCCAGAAGCAGCTCCTGGAGGAGCAGCCGGGTCTGGGCGTCCAGGGCCCCGAAGGGCTCGTCCATGAGCAGCATGACCGGCTTGTTGGCCAGCACGCGGGCGATGGCCACCCGCTGCTTCATGCCCCCCGAGAGCTCCTTGGGCAGGGCGTTCTCGAACTCGGCCAGGCCGACCAGGTCGATGTACTTGCGGGCGGTCTCCGCGCGCTCGGCCGCGGGCACGCCCTTGAGGCGCAGGCCGAACTCCACGTTCTTGCGCACGGTCAGCCAGGGAAAGAGCGTATAGGACTGGAAGACCATGCCCCGGTCAGCGCCCGGCCCGGTGATGGGCTCGCCTTCGAGCACGGCCGCGCCCGAGGTGGCCCGCTCCAGCCCGGCCACGATGTTCAGCAGGGTGGACTTGCCGCAGCCGGAGGGTCCGACGATGACGGCCAACTCGCCCCGGTCCACGGTCAGGTTGATGTCTTCGAGCGCGGTCACCTCCCCCTTGTTGGAGTCGAAGACCTTGCCCAGGTTGTCGATGGACAGCATGGTCATCGTTTTTCACTCCAGGGGGTTATGAGCCGCGCGAGCAGCTTGAAAAGATAGTCGGTCAAGAGCCCGAGCACACCGATGATGATCAACCCGGCGAAGATGCGGTCGATGGCCAGGAACCGCTGGGCGCGCAGGATCATGTAGCCGAGCCCCGAGTTGGCGGCCACCAGTTCGGCCACCACCAGGTAGGTCCAGGCCCAGCCCACGGTGATGCGCAGGTCGTCCATGATGCCCGGCAGCGCGCCGGGGAACAGGACCAGCCGGTAGGTCTGCATGCGGTTCGCGCCCAGGGTGGCCGCGGCCCGGCTCAGGTCGCCGGGCACGTTGGCCACGCTGTCCGCGACCATCAGGACCAACTGGAAAAAGGTGCCCAGGAAGATGATGGCGAACTTCTGGGCGTCGCCGATGCCGAAATAGAGGAGCGTCAGCGGGACCAGGGCGACCACCGGCAGGTAGCGGGCGAACTCCATGACCGGGGCGACCATGTGCGAGGCGCGCCTGGAGGTGGCGATGAGCAGCCCGAGCGGCACGCCAAACACGGCCGCCAGGGACCAGCCGACCATGACGCGGTAGACGCTGTCCCAGGTGTAGGCGAAGAGGATGCCTTCCCTGTACATCGCCCCGAAGGACAGGAAGACCTTGTGCGGCGGCGGCAGAAACAGGGGCTTGACCGAACCGGCGTAGGCCAGGACCGCCCAGATGCCGAAGACGGCGGACAGGGACGCGGCCGCCAGCCACATCCCTGTCCGCGCGGTCGGGATTCCTTGTTTCATGCTACTCGGCGTTGACGTAGTCGGCGCTGATCAGCGTGTCCACGGACACGTCCTTGGTGATGATGCCCTTGGACTTCCAGAAGGAGATGGCCCGGTCGGCGACCTCATACACGCTGTTGGCCTGGGACTTGTCGAAGAACGCCTTGTTGGCGTCCTGGCCGATGAAGGTCACGCCCGAGGCCATGTCGGCCATTTCCTGGGTCTCGAGGCCCATGGCCTTGGCCATGATCTCGTTGCCCTTGTCCGGGTTCTTTTCGTACCAGGCGATGGCCTCGTTCCAGCACTTGGTCATCTTGGCGGGCACCTCGGGGTGCTTCTTGACGTAGTCGGCATTGAGCACGAACACGTCCACGATGGTCTTGGGCATGTCCTTGGAGGAGACGAGCACGTGGCCGCCCTCGCGCTGGCCCGCGTTGGTCAGCCAGGGCTCCCAGGTCACGGCCGCGTCGATGCTGCCCGCGACAAAGGCCGCGCCCGCGTCGGAGGCGCCCATCTCGGTGATGTTGACGTCCTTCTCGTCCACGCCGTACTTTTTCAGAATGGACAGGAAGAAGAAATAGGAGGTGGAGGACTTGTCCAACCCCACGGTCTTGCCCTTGAGATCGGCCACGGTCTTGATCTCGCCCGAGGCGACCACACCGTCGCCGCCCGAGGACTCGTCCATGCCGAAGACCACGACCTCGGGGGTGCCCTTGGCGTAGTGGATGACCTCGCGGTCGAGCACGTTGCCCAAGCCGTCGATGTTGCCCGACGCCATGGCCGCGGCGTACTGGGCCTCATCCTCGATGATGACCAGGTCCACGTCCAGCCCTTCCTTGTCGAAGTAGCCGAGTTCCTTGGCGATATACAGCGGGCCATAGCCAACCCAGGTGGCGTGGGCCACCTTGACCGGCGTACCGGCAAAGGCCGTGGAAGCACAGAGCAGCAGCGCGCAGACCATCATCACAATGCGTTTCATGGTTTTCCCCCTTCAGGGCGTTCGGGACGGGAAATCCCCTCGGCCGTACGCCGCCGGAACCCCTCCTCGCGCGTATCAACCCGGATTTCCTGCAATCCGCATTTAGTCGTCACCTGATAGTCCACTTCCGTCACACTCGCAACATTTTCGAGCAATCGCGGCCCGCCCGGGCAAGATGGGGCGGGAGGAAATCACGAATTCCGCATTTCCGCGGCCCCGCGGCATGCCCTCCCGCCGCGGGGACCCTCCCGACACCCCTTGACAATGTTTGTGTTTACGATAAGCATTCATGCATTCTTCATCAAGGAGTTTGGATGAGTACCCAGTCTATGGATCTTGCCGCCCGGAATATGGAAAAGGGCGATCCGCAGGTCTAAGCTGCCTCCGAGCCGGCCCCGCGCGCGGCTCCCATGTGGCTGATTCAGCCGACCCCGCTTGTTTCGTCCGAAACAGGTCTTTTGCGACGCTCCTTCTCCATATTCCCCATTCCGTTTCCCGTTGACCGCCGGCCCAGGTTCGGCCGGCCGTGATCCAACACGATCGAAGCCCGGCTTCGATGCAACCGCAATGGAATCAAGATGAAGAAACAGACCCTTTTCGCAAATCAGGACGAACGGGCAAAAAGCCTGCGCCGACTCGGCTGGAACGATCATTTCGAACGTCCGGCAACCAATGAAGACCTCGACCTGAACCGGGTCGCCCGCGTTCTCAGCGCGCAGCGGGACCGGTTCCTGGTCACGGACGGACGCGCCGAATGGCTCTGCTCCCCTTCCGGGAAAATGCGTCACCGCAGACAATGGGACTATCCGGTCACCGGGGACTGGGTGCTCGTGGACGAAAGCGTCGTGCAGCACGTGCTCCCGCGAAAAAACACCCTGTGCCGGGGCGAGGCGGGATCGCGGGGGAAACAGGACGGCGCGGCCCCGCGCGAGCAGCCCATCGCCGCCAACCTGGACACGGTGTTCATCGTCTGCGGGCTCGACCGCGACTACAACCCGCGCCGCTTGGAGCGGTACCTGGCTCTGGTCTGCAATTGCGGGATGACGCCCGTGATCGTCCTGACCAAGACGGACCTCCACGACTGGCCGGACGCGGTCCGCGCCGAGACCGAAGGCCTTGCGCCGGGCGTCCCGGTCGTGCTCACCTCGACCCTGGACGGAAGCGGTGCGGGCGAACTGCACGGCTATCTGGAACCCGGAAAAACAGCGGCCATGATCGGCTCCTCCGGGGCCGGAAAGTCCTCGCTGGCCAACATGCTGCTCGGCGAGGCGGTCCAAACCACGGCCGCCGTCAGCCGGAGCGTGGGCAAGGGACGGCACACCACGACCTCCCGCGAACTCATCGCCCTGCCCGGCGGCGGCCTGCTGATGGACAATCCGGGCATCCGCGAGATCGCCTTCGCCAGTGACGGCGCGGGCTTGGACGCAGCCTTTTCCGACATCCGGGAGCTGGCCGAATCCTGCCGCTTCGCCGACTGCTCGCACCGGCACGAACCCGGCTGCGCGGTCCTCCATGCCGTGGACGCCGGCGGGCTGTCGCAAGCGCGGCTGGACAACTACCGCAAGATGCAGCGTGAAATGGACTACGCGCAGGCCAGCAGCGAAAAGAGCGCGGACCGCGTCGAAAAAGAGCGCTGGAAGGATGTGGCCAAGGCAATAAAACGCATGAACAAGCGCCCGAGACGCTGAACGGCGCGTCAGACAGGCATGGGCTCCCGGCATGGCCGGGGGCCCGCTCCGACGCACGGGAACTACGCCAACATCCTGTATCTTACCGGTCCGTTGCCGTGCTATCCGCCAAATGCGCGCAGCGTCTTCCGGGCAACCGACGTCGCGGGAAAGAGGCGAAGCCGGACACCTATGCATCCAACGGTGCGGGCAGCGCCCTCCTCGCGCGCCGCACAGGAAGCAGAAACATGGCGGCGAGGCCGCCAGGGCGCGAGAGGATCCATCCCCGAACCGCGTAACCGAACCTCCCCGAAAACCGACGCTCTTTGACCCGCCGAAATCGGCTCATCGGGTCAGTGCGACCCGATTCCCTCAATCACCAAAGCCGTCTTCCCAGGCCTTCCTGGGGACGTGCTGACCGTTTCACGCCGCGCATGGCAAATTATATCTCCTGCAACTTCTGCCAGTTATCGCCGACACGCCCAGAGAGACGACAATGGCGGCCGGGTGATCCGCATCCCTGGCACCCATCTTGCCTAAACGGGCATAATACCGATCCCGAAATCGCCCATAATAAGGAGGACACTGTGAGCGAGAGTTCAACCAAAAACCTGCCTGAGGCAATGGCGACGTCTTTTCCCGACGAGCACCGCGAAAAAGAACCACCCGAGAAAAAGATGCTCGTCTCCCGTAGAAAGATGCTGGGCTTCCTGGGCATCCAGATAGCCACGGGGGCGCTGGTCGCCACCCAGGTCATGGCCGCGCCCAAGAACTTCAAGCCGGAATGCACCAACCGCGGCATCACTCCCCAGCAGCTTCCCAACGCGCGCGCCTGGCTCGTCACCAACCCTGCCGCCTGCGTGGGCTGCCGGACCTGCGAGATCGTCTGCTCCCTGTCGCACGACGGCATCTGTCAGCCGACCCTTGCCCGCATCCACACCACCTATGACCCCCTGCACACCATGGGCAAACTCGTTTCCATGACCTTTGCGTGCAAGCAGTGCAACATGGCGGACTGTTACCTGGCCTGTGAGTACGACGCCCTGATCCTGGACAAGAAGACCGGTGCCCGGATCATCGATGCCTCGAAGTGCCAGGCGTGCGGCGAATGCTTCGAAGCCTGTCCCTGGGACATGGTAGTCCACAACGAGACCAAGGACACCTACAGCAAGTGCGACCTCTGCGGCGGCGATCCGCAATGCGTGAAGTATTGCCCGGCCGAAGCGCTCCAGTTCGTTGAACTGGGATAACCTCGTTTGAAAGGAGCAGTTATAATGTACGGATGGGCTGGAAAGATATTGAGGGTGGACCTGACCAAGGGTTCCATCTCCACGGTAGACACCAAAAAATACACGGATTATCTGGGCGGCCTCGGCTTCGGGTACAAGGTCATCTTCGACGAGGCGCCCAAGGCGGGTCCTTTTGACCCGGAGAACCGTCTGATCTTCGCCATCGGTCCCCTGACCGGCACCATGGCGCCTTCCACCTCGCGGCCGGAAGTCATCAGCATCTCGCCGCACTCCTACGCGACGCAATCCAAGCATCCCATGGCTTCCCGAAGCAACTTCGGCGGCTACTGGGGCGCGGAGTTGAAGTTCGCGGGCTATGACGCGATCATCGTCCAGGGCAAGGCCCCCAAGCCGGTGTACATCAACATCAACAACGACAAGGTGACCATCGAGGACGCCTCGTCCGTGTGGGGCAAGGACGGCCTGGCCGCCCAGGAAGCCATCAAGGACTTGCAGAAGGACAGGGACATCCAGATCGCCACCATCGGTCCCGCCGGTGAACGGATGGTCCGCATCGCGCCCATCATCCACCGCCTCGGCAACGTGGCCAGACAGGGCGGGTTCGGCGCGGTCATGGGCTCCAAGAACCTCAAGGCTATCGCCGTGCGCGGCAACAAGGGCGTCAAGGTGGCGGACGAGAAGGGACTGATCGAATACGTCAAGGTCGTGCGCAGCTTCCAGCCCGCTCCCCTGGGCGCCACCCCGCTGTCCAACGGCCCCCTGAGCTGGACCGGGAAGCACATCGATCCCGCGGACATCAACCATCAGGCACAGCGCTTCAACCAGACCCAGAGCAACGCGCCCTGGCTGATGAAATACCACCTCAAGACCCAGTCCTGCTACTCCTGTCCCCAGGGCTGCTACACGTACATGAAGACCCCCAAGGATGGCATGGGCGCGGTCAGTTGCACCCAGTGGTTCTACGCGTGGATGGGCAACCGGGACGAGGCCACCTTCCAGGCCAGCCAGTTGGTCAACAAGCTGGGCCTGGACTCCTTCGAAATGTTCCCCATGATCCAGTTCATCTGGTTCCTGCAGGACGAAAAGGTGAACGGCAAAAGCCTGCTCCGGCACATGTACGACAAGAAGCTGGTCAGCAAGAAGAACCTCGAGGTTCTGGAGGCCGCCCACTACCCCAGCGAAGGCGGCGATCTGGGTTCCGCCGGCCTGGAAGGCATGTTGACGATGATGGCTTATCGCCAGGACTTCCTGGGCGACGCCCTGGGCGAAGGCTTCCGCCGGGCCATGGACATCCTCTCGGACGAGTTCAAGCGGCTCAGGATGCCCGACGTCGCGGACGGCGTCATGAGGTTCGTCAAGATGGAAGGCATCATGGGCGGCGTTGTCGGCGGCAACGGCGGCTGGGGCATGTCCGCCCACTACGACCCCAGAACCTTCGGCTACTACTGGGCCGTCAACTTCGCCATGGAGAACTGCGACCCCATGCGCCACTCGATGACCAATCTGATCGAGTGGACCGGGCTCTCCTTCGAGCAGGCCATGCCCGTGGCCATAAAGCACTGGGGCAAGGACGTCGCGGAGAACGGGTTGAACGACATCCACCGCGACCGCACCACCCCCCTGACCTGGAACGGCGACAAGTCGGCCAAGGCCAACGCCGCCCTGAGCCAGTTCATCCACTACCGCGGCTGCATCAAGGACAGCCTGACGGGCTGCGACTGGGTCTATCCGGTCATGGTCAGCGGCCGTGAGGACCGTGGGTATGCCGGCGACATCTCGGTGGAGTACAAGCTCGTCGGGCTGGTCACCGGAGAAAAGATGACCCAGGACAAGCTGAACGAGCAGGCCGCCCGGACCTGGACCCTGCACCGTCTCCTGACGGTCCTGGAGTGGAATGACGGCAAGCCGGTGAACATGCGCGAAGAGCACGACCAGATCCCGGACCACTTCTTCGCTCCGGTGGACACCCGGCTCCTGCCCGCCTATCCCCCGGCCGATCCGCCGCACCCGCCCCTGGTCCGCGAGAACTTCGAGGCGACCAAGACGGAGTACTACAAGATCATGGGCTGGGACGTGAAAACCGGGCTGCCGACCCGCAGCCTGCTTAAGAAGCTGGGCATGCAGGACGTGCTGGCCTCCTTCGAGGCCCAGGCATTCAGGCTGCCGAGTTAACCAAATCCACAATGGATAGTGAAGAACACCTCCGTCCATTAGGAACCGCGAGACCCGACCTCCCCAGGTTTTCAGCCCCTCGGGGGGTCGGGACCTCCCCTTACGCAAGCCGGGCCGCCTCGCGGCGGCCCGGTCACGCGTCCTTCGCGACGGAAGGAAGGCTCAGATGAAGATTCTGCTCCTGGCTCCCCCGGCAACCCGGCTCATGAACCCGGCCACTTTTGTGGCGGACCTGCTGCCGCCCAAGACCTGGGTGCCCCTGGGCGTCGCCTCCCTGGCCTCCGCCCTGCGGGCCAGCGGGTTCACGGCTGAATACCGTGATCTGCACGACTGGGAATGGCCTCGCGTGGAGGCCCTGCTGACCGAAACCGATCCCGACCTGGTGGGCATCAGTTGCTTCACCTTCGGCCGGGGCAACGCCATGCGCCTGGCCGCGCTGTCCAAGCGGCTGCTCCCCGAGATCCCGGTGATCATGGGCGGTCCCCATGCCACCTTTTTCCCGGACCAAATCCTGGCCGACGGCAACGTGGACCTGGTGGCCCTGGGCGAAGGGGAGATCACCATGGTGGAACTGGCCCGGCGGTTCACCCTGGGCCCGGTCCGGCGTCCGGTCCGGGAACGCGTCCTGAACCGCGAGCTGGACGACGTCCGGGGCATCGCCTTTGTCCGGGACGAGACGCTGCACATGACCCCGCCCCGCGAGAGCGTGACCGACCTGGACGTCTTTCCCTTCCCGGCCTACGACGCCTTCGATCTGGCGGAATACAAGTCCCCGGAGATTCCCCTGGAGTACCAGTCTCTGCCGGGAACCCACGTCATGACCTCCAGGGGCTGCCCATTCAAATGCGAGTTCTGCTCGGTGAACCGGTTCTTCAAGGGCAAATGGGCCTTCCGTTCGCCGGGCAACGTGGCCGACGAACTGGAGCGGCTGGTGGCCGACTTCGGCGTGCGGCACGTCTATTTCTCGGACGACCTGTTCTCGCTGAATCCCCGGCGGACCATCGGCATCTGCAAGGAGATCCTGGACCGGAATCTGGACCTCGTCTGGATGGCCGAGACCCGCGTGGACTGCGTCGACGAGGAGATGCTCGCCTGGATGCGCAAGGCCGGGTGCTACCGGGTCTACTACGGGGTGGAGTCCGGCAGTCCGCGCATCCTGAAGTCCATCAACAAGGGCTTCACCACCGCCCAGGTGCGCCGGGCCTTCCGCATGACGCACAGAGCGGGCATGGAGCCCAGTTGTTTCCTCATGGTCGGCAACCCCGGCGAGACCCCGGACACCATCGACGAGACCATTGCGCTCATCCGGGAGATCCGGCCGGGCACGACCCCCATCGTCGGCATCACCACCATCCTGCCGGGGACCAG
Organism: Pseudodesulfovibrio sp. 5S69; assembly: GCF_037094465.1. Classification (NCBI taxonomy): domain Bacteria; kingdom Pseudomonadati; phylum Thermodesulfobacteriota; class Desulfovibrionia; order Desulfovibrionales; family Desulfovibrionaceae; genus Pseudodesulfovibrio; species Pseudodesulfovibrio methanolicus. Next base: position 1,227,714 of record NZ_CP146609.1, on the reverse strand, counting down.
GCAGTACGCGCTGTCCAAACGACAGGGGCTCATCAGCGACGACTATTGGCGGTCGGACGCGGCGCCCCCGCTGTACACCGGTGAATACGAGGTGGACGACCTGATCCAGCTCCAGATCCGGCTGGCCAGAGGCGTCTGCCCGGAGGTCTACGAAGAGATGCGCGCCATGGGCCTGGACGACGACTACTTCCGCCTGCGGCGCATGATGAGGAACCGGCATGGCCGCACGGCATGAGCGCTCCATCCCCCGGCCCGTCCGCGGGCCAGGCGGTGCCCGGATCGGCAATCCCGGCCGGCCCGGCCGCGGCCGTCATCCCCTATGCTCCGGCGCGCCCATGCGCGGTGCCGCCCCTCGGCCGCGCCGGAGTCGGTCAGGACCGGAAGGAGGGGTTCGCCATCCCGGCAACGGCCGCCCTTTACGCATATCACCAAAAACCAACCATCGTGTTCCGCGCCCCGGGCGGGGACAGGGAGGGCACCCATGAAAGTCATCAACGTTGAAGACGCCATCGGCACGGTATTGTGTCACGACATCACCCGGATCGTCCCCGGCCAGAGCAAGGGGCCGGGATTTCTCCGAGGACACGTGGTCCGTCCGGAAGACGTGGCCGAGCTGCGCAAGATCGGAAAGGAGCATCTCTACGTGCTCGATCTCGCGGACGGCTACGTCCACGAGGACGATGCGGCCCGCCGTATCGCCAGGGCTGCGGCCGGGCCCAACCTGGAGCTGAACGAGCCCGTGGAGGGCAAGGTCACCTTCACCGCCGCCATGGACGGGCTGGTCCAGATAGACGCCACGCGCCTGCTCAAGCTCAACTCCCTGGGGGACGTCCTCTTCGCCACCATCCACGGCAACCAGATCGTGCGCAAGGGGCGGCATCTGGCCGGCGTCAGGGTGCTGCCCCTGGCGGTTCCCGAGGAGTTGGTCGCCGCCGCCGAACAACTGCTCGCCGAAGGCGAACCAATGGTCCGGGTGCGGCCGCTGAAACCCGCCCGCGTGGGCATCGTGGTCACCGGCAGCGAGGTGTACAAGGGGCTGATCAAGGACAAATTCGGCCCGGTGGTCCAGGGCAAATTCGAAAGCTACGGCTGCACGGTCCTGGGCAAACGCCTTGTTTCCGACGAAGAGGCCATGACCGCCAAGGCCATTCGCGGCTTCCTCCGCGAGGGGGCCGAGTTCATCGTGGTCACGGGCGGCATGTCAGTGGACCCCGACGACCGGACTCCGGCCGCCATCCGTTCCGCCGGGGCCGAGGTGACTACCTACGGTGCCCCTATCCTGCCGGGCGCCATGTTCATGCTGGCGCGCATCGGCGACGTCCCTGTGCTGGGACTCCCCGGTTGCGTCATGTACTACCGGGCGAGCATCTTCGACCTGGTGGTCCCCAGGCTCCTGAGCGGCGAGGAGGTCACCCGTGACGACATCCTCGCCCTGGGATACGGTGGATTCTGCGAAGGCTGCACCACCTGCCGCTATCCCGCCTGCGGCTTCGGCAAGGGGACGTAATTCCCGCCGGACACCGCCTCTTCGGACGATGGCAACGGCCGCCCAAGAGCGGCACCGGGTCATGTTCCCGCGCCTTGCCGCACACGGCGGCAAGGCGCGGAGAACAAACAACGCTCCCTCCGACGGGTCGCCCGGCATGCCGGCAAGCCGAAAAAGCCGAGGTTTCCCGCAGGAGTCTTGCGGGCTGACCCGGAGCATGCCTTTCGCCTGCCATGGCGTCCGCCACGCGACCGACTCCCCCCGGTCGAGAGACGTCCAGCTTCACATCGTTCAGGCCATCTCGCGGCACAAGCCTCAAGAAGGACCAAACGCCACCTCAAAACGCTGCTCGCTCCCCCGCCGTGCGGTGCCCATCTGAGGGCAAAAGACCGGCAGGGACTCACCCAGGGGACAACCAATGACACAAAAAAAAGGGCCTCAAGCTCATTGCTTGAAGTCCTTGATCGTTAGTGGCGAAGCCGACGAGACTCGCACTTGCGGCCCCCGGCGTGACCGGAATGAGGCCGCCCGACGTGGCCCATGAATTCAATTGATCAGTTTTCCAGTATTGCTGGGTGGCTGTCGGGTGACGCTGAAAACTTACATGATATTTCTGATCGTTCGTGTCCGAGTTGCGCCCTGTGATATGGGAACATTGTACAACGATATGTCCAGAAGATAACTTCTGTAACATGGATCGGAAATGCTCTTATCTAATTCTGACTGAATCACACCATAGTCATCTAAATCAAAATGACACAATGTGTGATTGATCTCATCCCATTCTGATGTGCTCACATCACCATATGGAAAATTAACAAAATTTTTCCTTCCAATACTTACATAGTGCAGCGAATTGAATGCCTTTTCAAATTTTTTATTAGTCAATTTCAAGTAATCAGTTGACATGACGTCATGCAGAACATTCATAAGATCGTTTTTCAAGGTGCCTTTGACTATGTTCAATACTGTGCTGCCGGCGAGCCAGGATGCGACATCGCTACACTCAGCCCTTCCACATCCGCAACCAAGCACTTTTACCGCGTCATGTGCGATAGGTGCAACCCGCTCACTATATGTTGAAAAAGCGAATTGAGGATCATCGGGAATACAATACCTGAACTGCTCGCTTAACTTCCTATGTCTTTCTTTTTTTACCGTTCTCAGCAGTAACCCTTTTTCAACAAAATGTGACAACAATGCTGGATCAACAACCATCCTTCCCAGATCTTCAGAATATTGGCTACCAGTACTCTTACGCACTTGTCTCTTGAACCAAAGCGGAATGTTGTCAGTAATGCCGTAATCTTCTTTTATCAATTGGGTGTTCAAGATGCAAACGTCCATGTGCCGAGGATTTACCACAAGATCCCCAAAATCCACAATTTGGCAATTGTCAGCACACTTTCCAGCCAATAGAACGGTCAACTCCAGTAACTTCGCATAGCTTAAGGCGATAAGAGGAAAATATTCAACATCGGAATTCTTGGATATACCATCCAGCTCGATTTGTCTTAAAGTAATAAACTCCTCATCCAACTTCTTTTGATCCATTGTTGAATCCAACAGCTCATTGAATCTTGTTAAATCAGCAATTGTCATATCCATCTTTCACTCCGTATGCCCAGCGGGTAAATTCAGCCTTGCACTGTTTCCACCGGTTAATCACTCCGGAAAACCACATGCGTTTGCTGGCCATCGTTGCCCCGTGTCCTTTCCGAGCAGTAGAAATGCCAAGAGCGCACTAATGTCGCACGGCATATGCACCCGCTTCCCCAGGTCGAATAACGACACAGAGTTCATAATGAATAACAAAAAGAAAATGAGAGAATTTAAAAAATTGTTTGCCGCTTAAAGACTCTCTCATGCCTAGATACGTTGAAGAACGATTCCAAGTATAGCCAACCAGACTTATGCCCATTTTGGCACAATGCCCTTCCTGGATAACTCCAGCAAAACATAAGCAATCAACGGGATGCCGCAGGAAAACGGACAGCCCAACCAACTGCGATGGCGATCTAAAGATTCAAACATGTCCAATTGATGTGTCCGAGGCTTTGCGGACGACGAAACAGAAAAAGGACACCAACTTTCGTTGATGTCCTTGTTCTTTAGTGGCGGAGCCGACGAGACTCGAACTCGCGGCCTCCGGCGTGACAGGCTTTCAGTCGTTCTATACTTATTAACTGATTCAAAAATGTTATAAGATGTGGACACATTAGGACACATGCAGGACACATTGTGTCCAAAAATTGGCATGACAGCGTACTATCCTGAAAGCCCCCCACTTAATTTGGAAAGAGGGATATCCGTATTAAGCTGCAATAAGGAACCTTTTAATCTGAATAAAGACACCCACCGAAACCAAATGGTTGCGGTGGTAGACCCCATTGGGGGAACTCACTTGGTCGGGCTCCCCTTGGCTGAAGCAGAGCGCAAGATGGTGCGCATATTGAATCCTTGTAAGTAGTGGCGTCGCCCAACGCACAATAGTATGAGAGTTCAGCCGCCTACCAAGAACTTTGTATAGAATTTGCCAAACGCTTTTGCTGCCCAATTGGAGTCGTATAGAACCGCTCTTCGATCCCATAAAGCAACAGCTTAAGCTGCTCGTCGTCTTGAATAGAAAATATCTTGTTATTTTGATCATACACAAGTCGCTCATCACTATATTCATGGATATAGTTCAACATACTTTCTTGTTCCACTGGCCCCATACTTTCTAAGCTATTTAGGGCCAACGCAATACGTGCCCTATTAGGTTTTGACACTTTTTCAAGATCGAACCCATCAATTAGATCAATGAAATCTTCATTTAAAAACTTCTGCACTTCATCATTAGTTGCCTCTTTATATAGAATATCAATTCCAGGAAATATACTAGATATCGTCGCTAACTTTTTAAACACTAAGACATCTTTTTCAGCCCAATAAACAGCATCAGGCTCCTGATTGACATAAAGTCGAGTTTCACTATTTTCGATATAGGCAACATCCCCAAAACCAATACATTTTTTGCACAAAAAAGTTGATGGTGTAACCTTTTGGAAAAAGAAATTATCACCTTGCACTGAGCATAAGGAAGCAATTTTAATAAATTCTGATTTTATTAAATCATTGTATTCTGCTGCAACAAAATCACGGGCGAGATAATCCAAGAAGTAATCTTTTTGACTAAATTCTCCTACCTTAAACCAAGCACCATCATCTAAATTATGATCCACATCATATTCAATTAAAGGCAACTGCTTGACATCAAGGTCAAAAACATTTTCTTGACCAGAGAGCAACTTGAATATTTTTTCTTTTTTTCTTGTTTTAATTCGTGCAACTAAATGATTCATCGCTTATTTCTCTATAAACGTGTAGTTGTTAATACGATATGCCTCAAGGATAATCACATCAAGTGGGGTCTTGTAGCTACAGCGGCTGATCAAAAAAACAACAGCGCCATTCTTTGTTGTTATATTATAGAAGCTAAAACCAAACAATAAAAACAATGGATTAAAATAGAGAGCCTGGGAAAGAAAAGTGAATACAAACAATACGCCATATACAACCGCTAAAGTTTCCAAATTCCCAACGCTCAATGCGACAAAAAAATAACCCAAATAGCTTGGCAAGAAACTATTATTAGCATGCTCAATGCTAATAATTTCCCCTTTCCCAAAACTATCTTTACCAAGACAAGCGCTAAGAAATATACTCAATCCAGTTAGGGCTATTGGCACCAACAAATAGGCAATGTATGATACAGCATTAGGCAAGTTAACAAGATAAGGACATTTCGAAAAAAAATGACCCAAAGAAAAACTCTTCTGCACTAGAAAAATAATCACAAGCAGAGATGTCGCATTAAAAGTCAGGAGAAGCCGAAATACTGTATTCATATCTCATCTGAATTGCTAAGCCCGTTTTGGTGATTGATTCCGGGTAGGAATGCAAACATATATTTATCCATTTATGCGCCCAAAAATGGTGGAAAACCATCCTGAATCTAGACAGTATTCCACATCTTGAACAGGAGATACAAGAAACAACAAGCAAAATAACGCCCCACTCCTACCCTCCGCTACTCAACCCGCACATACAACTGCTCCTGAAACCCAACGAATACATCCCTGATCGCCGCCACGCTGCCAAGTACCGCCACGGCGTCAGGTGCCGAGCCGTACTTGATCGTCAGAAGGTCGGGCAGTTTTTCCTGGTCCAGTTCGCCAACGCCTTGGGCAACGTAATGGCCCATGACGAAGGACAGGAACTCTTGCTGTTTGTCGTCGTATTTCTCGAAGATCAGGTCTTTTCTGGCTTCTACCCGTTCTTCCCTGGAGACAGGGGCAAGGGCGAAAGCGATGAAGGACAGCACGTCGTAGAGGTCGCTGTCCTCGGCGTTGATGATGCGGCTGAGTTCCCGAAGCTGTTCGGCTCCGTAGCCTATGTCTTCAAGGCCCTGGAGGAGTTTCTTGCGGGTGTCGGGTTTGCTCCAGATGGCGCGGAGTTCGTCTTCATCTCGGAACAGCTCGGGCAGTGAGCCATACAAGGCTTGGATAAATTCTGCCGATGAGAGAGGCTTGCCATCCGGTCCCCAGAAGGTGGTTGCCATCATGTGCTGGATGGTTCGTTCCTTGCCGTCCGCCAGCTTGACTTTGACCTTGCTTACCTTCCTGCAAATGCACGGAGTTTCGCCGCACACCGGGCATGGCCCCGGCGGCTCTTTCTCGCATTCACAAGGGAGCTTGCCGCATACGGGGCAGGGCTGGGGAGGATCGACGACGCAGGTACAGGGTTGATTTCCGCAACGTTTGCAAGGTTCCGGTTCGACAGGCTCGCCGTCCCACTCCGGGTCGTTGAAGTGCTCGTATGCCTTCACGAAGTCGTAGATGGTGAAATAATCCTTGCCGTCAAAGAGGCGGGTGCCGCGTCCCACGATCTGTTTGAACTCGACCATGGAATTGACCGGACGCATGAGGACGATGTTGCGGACATTCCTGGCATCCACCCCGGTGGAAAGTTTCTGGGAAGTGGTCAGGATGGTTGGGATGGTCTTTTCGTTATCCTGGAAGACCCGGAGCCAGCGTTCACCCTCTTTGCCATCGTGGGCAGTTACGCGGACGCAATAATTGGGATCGCTGCTTTCTTTGTATTGGTTGATGAGGTCCCGAACGGCAAGGGCGTGCGGTTGAGTCGCGCAAAAGACCAACGTCTTCTGGGTCTGGTCAATGGCGTCCATGAACACCTTCACGCGGTACTTTTCCCGCTCCCGAATCTCGATGACGCGATTGAACTCTTCCTCGGTGTAGCGCTTGCCTTCTTCCGGTTCGCCTTCAAGCACCTCGTCGTCCGAGGTGTACACGTAGTCATCCAGGGTCGTGGCGATCTGCTTGACCTTGAACGGCGTCAGGAAGCCATCGTTGACCCCTTCCTTGAGCGAGTACACGTACACGGGCTCGCCAAAATAGGCATAGGTGTCTACGTTTGTGGTCCGTTTGGGAGTGGCGGTCAGACCGAGCTGCACAGCCGGTGAAAAGTACTCCAAAATCTCCCGCCAGGTGGATTCGTCATTAGCCCCGCCACGGTGGCACTCGTCGATGATGATGAAGTCGAAGAAATCCGGCGGATAGTCGCCAAAACTGGGGGCAGGATTACCGTCCGCGTCACGTCCGCTCATGAAGGTCTGAAAGATGGTGAAGAAGATGCTGCCGTTCTTGGGCACCATGCCCTTCTTGCGGATCACATCCGGCGAGATGCGAACCAGCGCGTCTTCAGGAAACGCGGAAAACGAGTTGTACGCCTGATCCGCCAGGATATTGCGGTCTGCCAGGAACAATATACGTGGCCTGCGGCCAAGTTCACCGCCGCGCCAGTCCTTGAGATTCCAACGGCTATGAAAGAGTTTCCAGGCGAGCTGGAAGGCGATGAAGGTCTTGCCCGTGCCAGTGGCGAGGGTCAGTAGGATGCGGTCCCGTCCGTCGGCAATGGCTTCCAGTGCCTGATTGATGGCGTTGTGCTGGTAGTAACGGGCTTCCCATGTGCCGCTCTTGTCCTCGAACGGGACCTCGGCAAACCTGTTCCGCCATAGATTCTGCTCGGCAAACGTAGCGTTCCAGATCTCTTCCGGTGTGGGGTAGGCTTCGACGTATCCCTCGTCACCGGTCTTCATGTCGATGCAGTAAATACCCTTGCCATTGGTGGAATACGCGAACCGCGCCTGGAGCATTTCGGAGTAGCGTTTCGCCTGTCCGACGCCTTCCGTATCCGGCAAGCCTATGCGCTTGGCCTCGATGACCGCCAGCTTGTGCCCCCGGTAGACGAGCACGTAATCCGCAATGTCCTGCTTGCTGCGTTTGCCGCCGCCGATAAGACGACCATTGGTGATGACTTCCCGCCTGACCCTGCTCCCATCGACCTTGCCCCAGCCAGCCTCGGCAAGGGCCGGGTCAATCAGCTCCGCACGAGTTTCCGCTTCGTTCAGGTCGTATAGTGCATGGTCAGGCATGGGCTTGCTCCTCAGATTGTATTCGCAACGGCGGAACCAATAAAAACTATTTGTTGCCCTTACCTCCCGAGGAGCCTGAAGACTGTTGTTTTGAGGACTGCACGGGAGGAGTAGACGGCTGTGCGCCAACTAGCCCTTCTACCCCTGGCACAATGCTAGGTTGTGCTCCCTTTTGTCCATTTGTGGCTATTTCCGTATCTGACCCAGAGGGCCTCCCGCCCCGAGAATTGGTTTTCTCACTCATCGCGACCTCCGTTTTTCGGGCTACCGCCCTAAGTATGTTACCAACGCAATCCTTAGATAGCGTGTGCTATTTTTTGCTATCGCTGCCTGTTCCGTTATCCACGGAATTTCCACCATGCTGCGGCGCCGAAGAAGACACAGGCGCAACAGAAGGCTGTTGCCCGTTCATGCCAAATCCATCGCTGCCAGGGGCGACACTCGGTTGCCCTCCCGTCATGCCCCGCTCACATTGACGGTGGCATGGCTTGCTGCCTTTAACGCCTTCCTCAAGCCTTACAGCACTGGGCTGAACGGATGACATTCCGTCATTGAATTTAATTCGTTTACTCATTTTAAGCTCCTTCGCTCAAGGCAGGTGTATATCCCCACACCAAAACGGCTATCCCAATAGTTCCTAGTACGGCACAAATAATGGTCACTATATTGGTAATCCCAACCCATGTATTCCAGGCGGAGACCAATGGTTTGCTATATTCCTGCTCTTTGAAATTCCTGTCAAATTGCTCCATAAAACTATTCTGAAGGTTCACCGAAAAGACCAAAGAGAGCATCGACGAAACAATAGCCCCAAGAAACAAGGCAATCGTGACCTTCAACCACAAAATCGAACCGACCTTACCCGCCACGGACACCAAACCAGCGACGGCTCCAGACGACAACAGAATAAGCGTCTTGTCGAACAATAATTGCTGCGACTCCACCCTCCCCAAATACTGGCTACGATTTTTTTCGTACCACTCCCTAAGCTGTTTTTCCTGTTCTTCGTTACCCATTTCAGTTCACCAAGGCTTCCTGGTTCGTGCCGGCAGTGAGTTCACCGGCGAATACTTTTTGGAGGATGGATTGTTTGAGTTCGGCTAGGGCTTGAAGTTTTCTCCGATAAAGAGACTCAAGAGTAACGCACTCCTCAGACATTGCATCCATCTTTGATACGAGTTCTTCTTGTACCTCAAGGCTGGGTATCGGAATCATTAACTCGCGGAAAAATGTTAGGCTCAAATTTGCTCTTGCGTTGTCAATTTCATTATCGTGCAGAAAACGAATGAAGTATGGAGAGTTTAGCAAGTAAGAAAGGTATCTGTTTGACAGCTTGTCTTTGATGCATCGAATCATGCACACTGCTTGGTTAATGTTGGAAAGATCATCTCTATCGAAAACAGCAGTGCGTCCAATCGATGCACCAACGATATTTGTCAGAACGTCACCTTTGCAAAGAATGGATTTGCTATCTTTGTCATTAAATGACTCATCAACATATTTTGTCTTGTTGTAGAGCATCTTCCCAGAGCCAACATTTTCACTTGTAATAAAAAGTATCCCTGGCTCGTCAACATAGGCTACCCCTTGCCATTTTGGAGAAGAGCCCTTCGTTATTTTTTCAGATAGTTCTTCAAGAGGACACTCCTCCCACCCCTCACCCCGCTGTGAAAACACATCATTCAAATAGCTCTCAAACAACTCCCGAGCATTGGCGAGGTTCTTTTCGGTGTTGGCGATGGCTGCATCAATGCGCTCAAAGGTGTCATCCAGAATGGCGACGATGCGTTGTTGTTCTGGGAGTGAGGGAAATGGAACTGGTATAGAATTCAGCTTTTTCTGATTCAGCTTAGGCTGAGCCATCCCGCTAACATAGGGCTCTAAAGATATTGAATTCAGATAATACTCGACGAATCTTTGCGAATCGTGATTCTTGAATCGTAAAACATGAGCATGATTATTGACCCATGTTTTGCCATTGATTGAAAACGCGATTGGATATGTTCGAGCTAACAGATTCGCCCCATCTTCAGAGACAAGCAGCAAATCTTCATCGAAAAGGTAGTCTGCGACATAATCAACAATGCCGGATGCACCATAATATGGGATGCTTCCACTGTCCCTTTTTGCTTTTGTAATCGGGATTCGTTTGCTGTCTAGGTTTTCACAGATTTCTCCCAGAGGGAAATCCTTCCAGCTTCCATTGGAGTGAATCATACCATCTCCCCAATCTCAGCCAGCAGTTCCGCACTCTCCGCATCAAGCGCGGCAATCTCCGCCAGAATCTCCTGCGGCTCCCTGAGCGGAGCTTCTTCCGGCGCGTTGGGGTTCTTCACGGACAGGTCAAAGGTGCTCGTGTCGATGTCCGCCACGTCCACGGTCCATGACTTCTCCGAATCCGCGAAGCTCGCCTGCATCGCCCCGAACTCTTTCAGGTCATCGTCGTTCAAGGCGGTGGTCTTGCCCAGGCTGCGGCCCGGATCGAGCTGGTAGTACCAGGTCTTTCTGGTGGGTGAGCCTTTTTCAAAGAACAGCACCACGGTCTTCACGCCAGCGCCGAGGAAGGTGCCGCCGGGGCAGTCCAGCACCGTGTGCAGGTTGCAGCTTTCCAGCAGCTCCTGTCGTAGCGCCTTGGAGGCGTTGTCCGAGTTGGAAAGAAAGGTGTTCTTGATGACCACTGCCGCGCGTCCGCCAGCCTTCAGGAACTTGATGAAGTGCTGCAAGAACAGGAACGCGGTCTCCCCGGTCTTGATGGGGAAGTTCTGCTGCACCTCCTTGCGCTCTTTGCCGCCGAACGGCGGATTGGCGAGGATGATGTTGTAGCGGTCCTTCTCCTGCACGTCCGCCAGATTCTCCGCCAGCGTGTTGGTGTGGATGACATTCGGCGCGTCAATGCCGTGCAGAATCATATTCATGATAGCCATGACAAAGGGCAGACTCTTCTTCTCCTTGCCATAGAAGGTCTTGGTCTGGAGCGTCCGAAGCTGATCCACCGTCAACGCCGTTCCATTCCCATTCCCATTCCCATTGCCATTGGGCTTCCAGCCAGCTTCACCATAGCGCATGTAATCGTGAGCCTCGCACAAAAAGCCCGCCGACCCGCATGCGCCGTCATAAATGGTCTCGCCAATGGTCGGCTTGACAACCTTGACCAGGGCTCGAATGAGCGGACGAGGGGTGTAGTATTCGCCGCCGTTTCTCCCAGCGTTGCCCATATTCTTGATCTTGGCTTCGTAGAGGTGGGAAAGCTCGTGCTTCTCCTGCTGGGAGCGGAACCGGAGCTGGTCCATCAACTCCAGGGCATCCCGCAGGGAATAGCCGCTCTGGAACTTGCTCTTTATCTCGCCGAAAATTTGCCCGATCTTGTATTCGATGGTGTCGGGCGAGGAGGCGCGTTCTTTGAAGCCGCTCAGGTACGGGAACAGCTCTCCGTTCACGAAGCCAATAAGGTCATCACCCGTCATGGCGGTGTCATGGTCGAAGCTGCCATCCGCCCTCTTGGGAGCCGCCCAGGCGGACCAGCGGAATTTGTCTTCGATGATAAAGTCATATTCCTTACCGACCAGCTCCACCTCCATGGCCCGCTCGGTCTCCAAGTCATCCAGGTACTTCAAAAACAGCATCCACGAGGACTGCTCCGTATAGTCCAGCTCCGAAGAGCATCCAGCCTCTTTCCAGAGGACGTCATCGATATTCTTGAAAGTTTGTTCGAACATTTTGTCTTCTGATTTAGTTCATTCGCTTCAGGCTAAAGGTAAGCAATTTTAAGACTGTCTATAAAACACTCACCAAGAGCTGGCAAGGTTATTCATAGTTTTCACGCTGTTACACAAGAACATCCATGGAGTGACATTCTCTTCCGTGACCACAGCCCCAGCCCAAGGGTATCCTTCAATTTTTACAACAACCCAAATTTGAAGGAGATTCCAATGAGCTTTGAAGGCCTCGAGCTGATTTACTCATATTCGCGCAAACAAGCAATTGAAGACGGAGTTTTGATCGACGTAACAGACCAAGCCAACGAGACCGGCTTCAAAGTACCCGTAGCGATCTCCGACCACCTTTACAACGGCTACATCGTGCCGCCTGACGGACTCGACGGCGAAGGCCAGAGCATCAGTGGGCGTCTTCGTGACGTGCTCTTGATGACGTTCTACGCGGCCAAAGTTCGCTGGGATGGCGAGCGGGTCTACTTCGAAGTGCTCTTTCTGATGGGAGAGGGGCCACGCTTCGAGAAAGTGCAATGCGTAGCGATTGTCGGTCCGGGCGATGAAGGCGAGCCAGTCATGACGATCTGCCTGCCAGAGGATGAATAGTTTTTTCTGGCCCGTCCGTATGAAGGAAAATCCGGGACATCCAGGCCATCCGGGAAGGGACTCCCCCATTATTATAGGCTCCGCCTGAGAGGTCCCACAGAGGCGGAAGAGCACCCGGCCTACACCAGGATCGCTCGGACAACCCGCTGGAGCATTACAAGCTGCTCGTCACTGGCACCTCTGATGAGTCGGACAAGGTAGTCTTCCATCTGCTTGCGGTCCTCCTCAAGGTCCATGGCGAGAAGGTCACGGAGTTCGACATTCAGGCCGGAGGCGACCTTATCAAGGACTTCGACAGACACCTTGCTCACGCCGCGCTCCACTTCGCTCAGATACTTGTCGCTGACACCGGCCTCCTGGGCCAACTGTTCCTGGGTCTGCCCACGGCTTTTTCTCAGCTTCCTGATCCTTCCGCCCAAGCGTTTTGCGAGGTCGTCCATGCTCTGCTCCTTTGGACAACCATTTTGACCGCCTATCGGTGGGGTATACACAAGCCAAAGGTTGAATTTATACTTGATTTTTCTACTGAAAGACAGAATATTCGACTGAAATTCTATGTAACGGTATTATTCACACTCAATCGAAAAGGAACAGACATGGGATTCTTCAAGAAACTTTTTTCCAACGGCGACTCGGCTCAGACCATAGGCAACCTTGCACAGCAGATTCGCCTTGAACCCAACGGCGATGTCTTCGTCTACAACGAGGTGGGCTACAGGCTAAAACCGCTTCTTGCTTGTCACGACAAGGGCAACAGGGAACTGCAAATCTATGACAACAAAATCTACCTGCTCAAACACGACCGGCGAGTGATGGTCTACACCCTGGAAGGGAAACACCTGAATTCATACTTCGCCAACAACAATCCTAACGCCAGTTGGGTCAAGAACCTCTAGGAGCCGACATGACGACAACCGCCATAGCGGTCCAGCAGCTTGAAACATGGGAGACGGAATTTACCGACATAGACAAAATCAAAGCCGGCGCATTGCTCCACAAGATGGGCGTCCCATTCCAGATCACGGAAGTGATGCTCGACCTCTGGGACAACACCAAAAGAATCGGCGCCAAGCTGGTCGGCATCGGCAAAATCATTTGCTGCAAAATCATTGAGTTTGTGCAGCGCAACCCCAATTTGGCTCTGGGTATCGCCTTAGGTGTTTCAGCAAGCCTGTTGACAAGCATGATTCCCTGGATCGGACCGATACTCGCTCCCCTGGTGGCAATTATCGCCATCCCTTACGCCAGTATCGCCGGGATGATGATCGACTTGCGGGATCGGGGAGAATCCACCGACAGCACCATTCAAGCCGCCGTGTTGGCGGCCAAGGAGTTCTACCGTCTGGTGGTGGAGATATTCCAGGCGGTCAAGGAAACACTGTAGGAGGGCCAATGCCGCTCGATCTCTCATCCGTCACCGCTGAAGACTTGGACAAATTCAAGGACAGGGCAAGGAAGAGACACAAACGAACGCTGCTCGGCTCGGCAGCCAACCTGCTCGGCGGAGCCGCCGGAGGAGCCGCCGCTGCCGGAACGGTCGCGGGCGCGGCGGGAGCGACCACCCTGCTCGGATCAACGACCCTGGCCAGCGCTTTGGGCGGCGTGTTCGTGGCAAGCACCCCGATAGGCTGGACCGTCGGAGCAGCAATAGCCGGTGCCGCTGTAGCGGGACTGGCCGGAAAAGCCATCAAATCCGGCATATCGCGCGATCACAAAAACAAGGCATTGTACGAGGACAAGTAGATGCTGGACACCAACGACCTGACCAGGACCGAAGCCAAGGCATATCTCTCCTACTTGTTCAAAGTTGCCGAAGCGGACGGTCATATCGACGACAAGGAGCGGGAGTACATCGCACTGCAAGCAAAGCTCTGGGGCGTTGCTTCCGAAGAGTTGGCCCAGCCCGTACCCCTGGAGCACCTCCGGGACATCTCCCATGCCGCGAAAATGTCTCTACTGAGGGACTGCATCACCATCGCGCATATCGACGGAGATTACGCCGAAGCGGAGAAGCGGCGAATTGAAGACTTGGCCGATTTCATCTCCATTCCCATACCCAAACTGGAAGAACTCGAAGACTGGCTCCAGGACTATTGGAAAGTCCTTGAGCGTGGCCGGATACTCATTTTGAACGCCTAACGGATTACACGGGAGTAGTCATGCTGAAATGGTTGAAAGAGAACATTGCGGAAGAAAGAGCGAAAAAGCAAAAGCAGGCGGATGAACATGCCGCAAGGCAGGGCTTCACATTGGTCGGAACCTGCAATTCCTGCGGGAAAACCAACACCAGGGTCAAAAAGAATCATTACGTCGAAGGCAAGGAGAATGAAAACATCTGCTACAACTGCGCCAAACGCATTGCCATCATGAGCAGGTAGGAAAGGTCATGCTCACATTCATCGTGCTGGTCGTAGCGTTTCTCGTCACCGCCATCATCGTGGCCCAAATTGGTGCGGGCAATCTCCCGGCATTCGTCGGCATATATCTGGTGGTTGCCTTCCTGCTCTTCAAAATAGGCACATGGCTTTTTCCGCCGGAAGAGCCTTCCTGGTGGATGCAGTTGGGCGGGGCGATACTGGGATAACCCTTTCTCGTCAGAAATCAGAATAGAATTCTGCATTATTTTAGACATCCAGCAACAACTTAAAAACACACGCTTTATCCGAAGCAGTCTTTCTCCCCACTCCCACAGAGTGGGTACCCTTCCTTTTTATCCTTTTGGTACCCCTTCGTACCCCTTTCTTGTCCCGAGCCATTTCCGACGTCTTGGGAAAAGCAGAAAGACAACGTCGCAACATATTGAAACAACTATCATAACATATTATTCGGCGAACATTTTTTCGAACAGGCTCGCTGAAACCATGTCAAGTTCCCTTTTTATGCTTTTTCTCTCCTTTTAGTACCCTTTTTCTCCCGTTTCCCTCCTGGGCGGAAAACCGGGGTTAGGATGTCTGATCTCTGAACAATCAACATCCCGACAGGAGGAAATCGGCTATGTTCGACTTTGGAAAATCACTCATCAGCATGGACCCCGACAAGCAGAAGAAGATGCTCGGCAACGCAACGCCCGGCCAGCGCAAGTCCGCCCTGGAACTGGGCATCGGTTTCAACAATCAGAATCAACAGCAACAGCAGCGGCAGCAAAAACGGGACGCCTACCACGACCTGGACCGGCTCAACACCATCGTCGAAAAGGAAAACGAGGCGCACGACTTCTTCGGCAAGGGGCTGGCCGACTGGCGGAAGAACGTCACCGGCAGCAATCCGTCCAAGGACGCCACCAACCTCAAGAAGCAATTCGACGACTACGAGCACTCCATCCTTTCCGGCGTGCCCAAGGGCGGCAAGCGGCACGAGGCGCTCTCGAAGTCTCTGCCCGGCATCAAGGACGGCTTCCTGAAGCAAGGGCACCAATTCGCCGTGGACAAGCTCAACGAGCGGTCCCGAAGCGTCCTCGACAAGGGGTTGCAGCGTATCGCCCAAGGCGCACTCGGAGCCAGGGACGAAAAAGGCGTCAAGGCCCACGATGACGCTGCCTTCGACCTCATCAACAAGTACGTGCTGTCCGAGGCCAGGTTCGACGAGAAGGACGCCGATGCCATGTACGGCAAGTACCTGGGGTATGCGGGGGTGGAGGCGGCCAAGAATTTAGAGGCTTCTGCAATGGAGGACAGCGGTGACGGCGACAATCCGGCGCAACAAAAAGCAACCGCAGTCATGGAAAAAAGTGAAGATCGACAGGCAGCGCCTGCCAAATCTTCTACGGAACATGCCCGTAAGATGGAGGCCGAAGCCGCCAAGCCCGGCAACTCAACGCAAGCCGCACATCTCATCGGAGAGTGGGAGAAAGAGACCGGCAACAGCGCAAAAGAGGTTGAAGAGCACTACAGGCAGCAGCCGGGAGCAAAGCCTACATGGATCAAAGATGAACTCGGCAAAACCGCGTACTACGAAAAAAGAGCCAAGGACTTCGAGGAACGAAATCCCGGCAAGACAGCCCCGGCCTACTATCGGGAGTACGGCGATAAGTATGTCAAACGATTTGACAAGCTGAAGCCGGGACTTTCCAAAAAAGGGCAGGAGTGGATGGAGCGAACCAAGGATCTGCTCCAGGTCAAAATGGAGTCAGGGCTTCGTAGCGGGAAATGGGATGAATCCAAACCTGAGGAACTGAAAGAAAAGGCGTATGATTCGCACTCGGAGGCGTATCTGGAAGCTGGTTTGGCTGATCTGCCGCAGGAGGATATCGACAAGGTAATTCAGGCAGTTGACCGAATGGATATGCTTGACCCTAAGGCACTCAAGGAATCGCTTCAGGTTGGAGGCGAGTTCATATCGCAGAGGGAATTCGGAAAAGCAGGCCGCTCCGTATTAACAGGAGCTTCTCACCTGGTGCCCTCCAAAGAAGAATTAGGAAAAGCAGCCAAGACCGTAATTGAGTCTATGCCGGTGTTGCCACCGGTTCGATAGCATGGCCAAAGTCGGAAAGGATTATCCTTCCGACTTTTTCGTTGCCCCAGTGTTACTATAGGGGACCCAAAAGGAACCCCAAAGCAGACACAACAGGACCGGAACCCAGCCCCATGCAAAGAATAGAATCAACGGGCCACTTCCAAATACTATCCCGACAAAAACGACAATATCTTCGATGTTGCTGAAACCGTTTCCGGTTATGACCGCGGGGATCAAAGCTGCCGATAATCCAGAGGCAAAAATTGACCAACTCGACATAACTCCAATTATTACCCCTGCCACTGTGCCGCATCTGCACAGTTTCTCAATTACAACATACCAACACAGTGCAGCAAAAACGAAAGCCCCTACCGGTGCGGCCAAAGTAGGAGGCAGCGTGAGCGACATATCGTCTGGATTGTACATGCCAACAAACATCCAAAGAGAGTAGCCGAGAGCTATGCACCCAATGCCGGTTGCAAAGATAAGTTTGTTCTTAGTTGAGCGAGTCACGGCAATTCCAATACTTCAAATAAATTCTAGTGGGGAGGTGAAAAACCTCTCCCTATAACCATCATGATGTTGTGGCTAACTCGTACATTATCAGTGCCTCAAATGCCCAGGTAGTCAATACACCTGAATACGCGAGTAGGACCCAAGACTTACATGAGTATGTCCTAAAAAAGTGAAACCGGCGAGCCAAACAATATAACAAATAGTAGCATAGTGGAGGCACAACGATCCAAGACGTAATTGATTTAACCCAATCAAGATCAGAATTAACATCGATAAATGCATGACCAACAAAAGCAATGACGCTGCAAGGCACTGCTAATATGACGACAGCCAAAGCCCCAACGAGGAGTGTCCACCCATTACTCTTTGTCTCTGATCTATTGCCCAAGACATAAGCCCGACAAACAAGAGCAACTGCACCCAGCGCAGCCAACCCGGCGAAAACCAAAAATAAAAACATGTTACTCATTCAAGACTCTCTGTTTCTATTCAGCAATACCGATTATACTATTCATCGAGATTTGCCAAACAGCAACTTTGGGGCGACGTCATACCTTCTTGAGCAACTTGAGCATATCGCCTTTAAGCGCAAAGTTCTTGTCAGCCTCAACGATCGAGCACAGGTAGTCATAATTTTTCTCTGCGGCGAGAATGCAGTGAAAGCCCTTCCGCTCTTTCTTCTCATCCGGGCAGTTGGCGGCAGTACAGTCTTCAAAGGTCAAAAGGTGCGGCTTCAATTTTCGAGCCGACTTGCTTTCGTGACGCCCCATAGCCTCGTTGTGCCGCCTTCGGCAGTTGCTATACCGGTTTTTCAGATGCCACCTGTTCTTGCAATGTTCATCACAGACCCCCTCTCTTGTCGGATGGACGCGAGGAGGCATACGCAACTCTCCGCACTCTTTGCATGAACGCACTTTCGCGAATGACCCGATATGGTCATAGTAAGTGACAAGAAGTGATTCTGCGAAACTTTTCAGATCACGCCACACACCGGAAAAGATACTAATCACTTCTCGCTCCATCGCATCGTGCGGCAAGTCGGCAGAGTCGGTGGTGAGCAAATATATTTCTTTCGACTCACTCCCGGCCAGGACCTTATACCTTGTTATGGCCTTGAAATGATGATCCGGCATATAATAGCCAAACTCCTCTCCAACATAAGGCTCTGTCCGCTTACTGGAAAACGTTTCGACAATAGGAAATTGGACTCTCTCCTTCGGATCATCGTCCCCGCCGAAATACAGTTCCTGCCATTTCTTGTGAGAAGCTATGAGAGAGAGCCTGAAATGCTCCATAGTGTTATTGAACTCGATCAGGTCGGCGTAGCGAACCGGGAATGGAATTGCTCTGCCAGGTTCCCATAGCTCCTCGTAAAGCTGTTCATCCTCAGTGGGGTACAGATTGAGAATAATGCCTGTCCCCGGCGGGGCATACTCATTCTCCGACTTTGCAAGGGGCACGCATTTGGCTGCTTCAAACATCTCCTCAATGTCCACGCACTCCCCGCCAGTTGAGCGCTGCCGGGATCGTGCTTGCGCATCCACCTCAACACGTTCGTAGAGCCCGCTGAACAGGCCGACCAGTTC
The DNA here is from genome assembly GCF_037094465.1 of Pseudodesulfovibrio sp. 5S69. Taxonomy (NCBI): domain Bacteria; kingdom Pseudomonadati; phylum Thermodesulfobacteriota; class Desulfovibrionia; order Desulfovibrionales; family Desulfovibrionaceae; genus Pseudodesulfovibrio; species Pseudodesulfovibrio methanolicus. The sequence continues at coordinate 1,208,862 of NZ_CP146609.1, read as the reverse complement.
CCCTTGCAGCCGCCGTGCGTCCGTATCTTGAATCGTGTCGGCACCCCAGTCCGTTCGGCGGGTAAACTTGTGGAATTTGATGAGTCTCCGCATGGCCCCGGCCAATGCCTGTCTGCGCTGAACTATCGATGGCAACTAGTTATCCCTCACTCAAAAATACGTAAACGCTAACAGTCAATATCTGATCTTTACTGTAAACGTAAATTCGTTGGCGACGGCCCAAAATTCATATCTATACATCTTCAACGGGTTAAAACACTCGATTCCCCAATCGAAAGCCCAACGTTCTTTTAACAGTTGCATAGGGAATTCAACTAGACAGCCAAGGAGGTTACTCTTGGCTAAAACAACAATCTCTTGGACAGAGGAAACGATCAATCCGATTACCGGCTGCGATAAACTCTCCGCCGGGTGCAAGAACTGCTACGCTTTGCGGATGATCCCGCGACTGAAGGGATTCGGTCTGGAAAAGTACCGCAATGGTACGGATGTGACCTGTCACCCCGGCGTGATGGATGAAGTGTTGGGCAAGAAAAAACCCACGCTCTATTTCGTCAATTCGATGAGCGACACCTTCCACGCGAACGTACCCGACGCATTTCTGCACGGCATGTTCCGCGTAATGAACGATGCCGACCAGCACACCTACAGGGTCCTGACCAAACGCTCCAAGCGGATGGCGGACATGGCCTGAGAGCTCGAATGGTCTCCCAACATATGGGGTGGTGTGACGGTGGAGGGCAACAAGCACCTTGACCGGATCGCCCACCTAAAGGAGGTCCCGGCAAATGTACGATTCCTGAGTTGTGAACCGCTCCTGGATGAACTCGTCGGCCTTACCCCGGAAATGCTCGATGGCATCGACTGGGTGATCGTAGGCGGCGAATCCGGTACGGGAGCCCGTGAGATGAAGCTCGATTGGGCTCGCAAAATCCTGGCGACATGTCGTGAGGCGGGCGTCCCGTTCTTCTTCAAACAGGTCGGCAGCTACGGCGGCAAACCGAAGAAAGGAGGGAACAAGCTGGACGGCGAGGTCTACGAGGAATGGCCCGACTTGAAAGCCGTCGAGGAGCGAGGAATTCGCCAAGTGTCGACATCATTGAAACCGTCAATCTGACCAGGGAGTAACCAATGTCGGCGGCTCGGAGCCCCGACCCTCCAGTACTATTGTCCTGCAATTAAATACTCGATAGTCTTAGGCGAGGATTATTGGACAGTCCTCCTTGAGAACAACGATATATTCGAAGCGGCAAAGAAAAGGTGCTATGAAAGTTTGAAAAGGATCGAATGGCCATACGAATCATTTTACTACATACTACCACATCTGCGATGCCCACGATGCAACTCCACGCTCATCAAAGCAAAAGGCAACGGTGGATACTCTCACAACATGACTTTGTGCTGCGAAGAAGGAAGCCATGAATTTGGACTTGATGAGGTGCTGGAATCAGCCGTACACGACGCTTACGATGGAGATAATTATCTAGCAGCCAGAGATGGATGCGGGCCAGTGACAGAGACATGTCCCGAATGTTCTAGCGAAACATATATCATCGATGAAGACGTTTGTTTGGCATGCGGCAGCACACGATCATACAAGGAGTGCCTCAGATGCGGCACTAGCATTTCCGTTGACGAACAGCATTTCGGAGGTTTTTGCAGCTACTGTGATTATGTCATGTCCAAGGACGATTAAACAACTGGATAGGATTTTTATGACATCGGCGAATCATCGAAACTTAAAAGAAGCATTAACACTCGCACTACAAGCGATTAACTCTGTCTCTCGATCTCCACTGCTGTCTTTTTTAAATCATGATTTCATCACTTACCTCAGTGGATCTGATGACGAATTTCTTTCATAAAAATCTGAATTAATAAAAAATGAGTGCGAAGCAATTGTTAGTTGTTGCAGCAACATGGACGCTCAAGGGCGACTATTTGAGGCATATTCAGAAGCATTTATCTATCGATGCCTTCAGCAGGCATTTAATATTTCGCACATCCCAGAAAGTGACAAAAAAACACCTGACTTTAAAATTATTCTAGATGGAGAAGCTATATTCATTGAAAACAAATCACTTCGCTTCCTCGGTGGTGACTACTCATACAAAAATTACATGAATGACTCACTCACAAGCCTTATTGAGATCGAAGATGAACTTAAAGACAACGATTTTGTCATTAAAGAAGGTCCGCATATCACCCCATTGAAAGGAACAAGAAATGACTATGACCCATTTTCCCCCAAGTATATTTCAGAAATCATAATCGACAAAACAAACCAGAATCTTAAAAAAGAACAATTTGAACTGGGGACAACCTTCCTATTAGTTGACTTGAGCAGCCAAATTCCACTGCTGAGTAAGTTGGAAGATGAAATCAATAGATATTATTACCACCTAAACTCTAAGGCTAGCGGCATTCTGTTCACGGTTGCGTATGGGGAATATAACCAAAATATGTATCGTCCTGTAGAGTTTGAAGGCGCATCGAATAAAGATGGCACCCTTCACAAGGAAGGAATACTAACCGATCCTGATAATGCTTACATTGCAGGAATCATTTTCCACTATGCCCCCCTTGGGAAGGACAGCAAATTTAGAGTGCTGTTGAACAACAAAGCAAATCATGTCCCACGCACTCTTAGTAACTTCATCGAACAGCTCCACAATCTCACTTATCCATGACCCATTCAAATCTTCATATAAATTCTACGGGATAAGTCCATTTGGCTGAAAACCATAGCAAAATTTCACATTTCAACCCTACTCGATTGCTACCGAAAGCAGAGTGTGTCCGATGGATGTGCTCGATGTTTCTCGGATCAGAAAACTGAAAAAGGACACCAACTTTCGTTGATGTCCTTGATCTTTAGTGGCGGAGCCGACGAGACTCGAACTCGCGGCCTCCGGCGTGACAGGTGCGAATTCTAGCTTTCACCACCTAATTTTATTGAACTTTTTGTAGCTTCACGTAGTTTCAAGGAGTCTCGGTGGGCCCCAAGGGCCCACCTGAGGGCCCACCAAAATCGCCCCGCCTTCGCCGGATACTGCTGGCTAGAATTTCAAAAATAGCCAGCGTGTACACACTAACACACTTATTGCCCATCAATCCGGGAGTGCAAAACAAAAGATTTGACCCTATTATAATACGACTTAGAAGGCCCTGTATTGACGTTACACCTTGCCTGGGCGTAGCGTATGAGGTTGATTGTGTCGAAAGGCTAGGATAAAAAGACATTACGACAACTCGCAAAATTGCAATAAGCCTCATGAGCAACAAGCAGACACCACATTCTGAGATTCGGATTGGACTCGCTCAATATGGCAAGCACAACAAGCCGAAAGCTCCCGACCTATCCACTCTCCAGCACGAAGATGAGTTGAGACCACTCAAGTGGCAGCACGGGGTTAGACGATTTCCACCTAAAGCTGATCATGTTACAGAGCACAAGAAACCACCAACCTCGAGCATTGAACTTGAGGACAATCCTCCGTTTTTATGGGTGGCGCTGAAGGATCGGATCAAAATCGTTAACGAGAAAGCCAACGCCACAAAACGTCTTGCTCTTAAAAAAGCAAAACACACGAATTTGACAGGCGGAAGTAAAGCATACTCTGGCGGCGAAATGTGGATCACTGCGCCTAAAACAATTGTGCTCAATGGATGCTCAGGGCGTTATGGCCCCAGGACTGCGGAGCAGCTCAGTGAGATAGTCAAAGTGGTTAGAAGATCAGGTTGGCAAGTAATCTCCCTTGGGTGGGATGATGAAACCGCTCGACCAGTGAAGTATCCGAGGTAGCTATGAATGAGCTGAAGACATTAATTTCACAGGTGAAGGCCGGCGACTGGGAAGCCATTAAGGACTCCAAGTTGTTATTTGTTCGCAGCCAAGACCACCTAGCCGTTCATGACAGCAATGCAAATGGAAGAGTTCTTACTGCATTTGAGACTGCAACATATTATCCCGACAAACTTATGGAAGTACTGGAATATGGTGTTGCCTCTTTGCCATGCCTTAGGGATGAGCCCGCGGACACTATAAGATCAGCACGTGAATCATTTGGAATTAGCATTGAAGAGCTTGCAAGATATACACAAGTGCCAGAAGAAACCATTCGTGATGCCGAGAATTCTAACAGCCGAACTCCAATTTTAGAATTGCAAAAAATAGCACATGCGCTTGACATTGATGATGCTCAGTTATCAATCAATCCCAAAAGCGACAATCATTCATTTGGGTATCGGCTGCGAACCTTTAGTGACGACAATACCATTGAAAAAAAAGACGTCATGGCGTTTGCAGAAGCTGCCTGGGTAGCTCAAACACAGCTTAAGCTGGAATCCTGGCTAGGATTCACAGCAGATTATCCTTTATGTTTATTTGAAAAGAACCCTGAATATGGCAATCCTAATTATCGGGCTTGGCGAATTGGGTATGAATTAGCAGAAAAGGCCAGAGAATTGCTTGAGGTAGACCAAGACCATGTCTTCCTTCGTGAAACATGTGAAAAGCTCGGTATACCCGTCATTCAAACCGAGTTGTCTGAAAACATCGCTGGCGCAACGCTTTCAGTTGCGGGAATGAGAGCAATCGTTGTTGCAAATGATCGGCGGCACGATGATGTCTTAATACGCAGAATGACCATCGCTCACGAACTCGGCCACCTGCTATGGGATACGGAAGAGAACTTAAACGACATTCGTGTAGACACCTTTGACCACATTGGCGAGAACCCGCAGTTCATGAACACTGTTGATGATCACGATAGATACGTGGAGCAAAGAGCCAATGCTTTTGCTGTTCATTTCATTGGCCCAATAGATCATAAATTCGCAACAGGCATTACGGATGATACAGAATTAGTTGTCAATGCAGTAGAAAAATTTGGCTTCTCTGTGACTAGTGCAACGTATCATCTTGCCAACCGACTTGGTAGAAACGTTACCCCACAACGAATTAATGATGAAAGTCTTGATCGAGGCAGTTGGGACGGAAAAGAGTCATTCGGAATTGATCTTTTCCCAATATCCAATGTTCCTGTTTCTAGGAGGGGGCTATTCTCTTATAGAGTTGCGAAATGCTACAAAGAAAAATTAATCACTATAAGCACAGCCTCAAGTTACATGAAATGCTCAGAAGAGGATTTTTTGCGTAACGTAGACCTTCTCACCGGGATGTTTGAATAACTTTCTTCACACACCTGAACTCTCCAGAGCCCTAACAAAACTCTTTGTTAGGGCTCTTCGATTACCTCCAAACTGAACCGATCATAATATCATTGATTTTTTAGACATATCGAATTTCATTTACAGGCCGAACCAGGCGCCATTCATCGGTTAAACTTGTGGAGCATATAAGTCAGATTAGCTTACTGCTCATTGACACGACTCTAGTATTTATATGTGGGTCCACTTTGTCGGCTCTGCTTCTCACAGCCTTGTTCGTGACCATATAGATTTTATAAGCCTTTTAGTGTACCTGCTTCTGGAATAGGACCACCTATAACTTCGAGAGCAGCCTATGTCCTTTGAAGCACATGAGATCGACTTCTCCCCCCTGTTAGAAGAAAAGAGTGAAAGAATTGCCGCTTTTAAAAGGAAAAAACTGAGTTATCAATCGGAAACGATTAAGAAACACGAACTCGAAAGTCGGCTTGAACAGGGCTGGAAAATCCAACGGACGAACAAAAATACATATAGGGTCAAAAAAGATAAAAGGCACGATATATTACTTGAAGACAGGGCTTGGACTCTCTTTTATAAAATGGGCTATCCAACACTTAATGATGAAAAGTTTAAGATTACCTATGAGAGAGAGGATGGGACAATAGGCACTAAACAAATTGATGCATTTGGCAAAGACAATGAGACCGTTGTCATTGTCGAATGCAAATCTCGTTTGAGTCGTGGGCGTCGCTCTCTCCAAAAAGACATCCATGAAAGCATCTACCTACAACAGCCTATACGCAATGCTCTCCATAAAAAGTATGGTCGAACTCCCCCCCTTAAAAATTGTATGGATGTACATCACCAATAACATTATCTGGTCCACACCAGACATTGAGAGAGCGGTCTCTGGAAATATTGTCATAGTCACTGAAAATGAGCTCGATTACTTTGAAGCCTTTTTGAAGCACATGGGCCCAGCAGGAAAATATCAAATCCTATCTGAATTCTTGAAAGGGCAAAAGATACATGGGCTAGATAATGTCACCCTTCCTGCAATCAAAGGGAAAATTGGAGGCGAAACTTTTTACAGTTTCGTTTGCACTCCAAGAGCGCTACTGAAAATCGCCTTCGTTAACCACCAAGCCCTTAATCATCCTGATGGCCGACCTGCATATCAAAGAATGATAACGACAAATCGCATCAAGGAGATCGGTAAGTACATCGAAAAAGGGGGATACTTCCCCACAAACATACTAGTTAACCTAATCGAATCGCCCCGCTGGGATGCCATCTCAAGCAAGCAAAACACTGATCCAAATATCAAGTTTGGCTGGATCACTCTGCCCAAAAAGTACCGGAGCGCATGGATTATTGACGGGCAGCACAGACTTTATGGATACTCATATCTAGAAGACGAGTATTTGGACCAGAGCTTATTTGTTCTAGCTTTTGAGAAACTATCCACTCACAAAGAAGCTGATCTCTTCATCACGATCAACAACAAACAGAAAAGTGTCCCCAAGAGCATTCTAGTCAGCTTGATGTCTGACCTCAAAATCGATTCAAAGATCCCCAAGGAGAGGATCTCAGCCCTCTCTTCCGGCATAGTGAAAATGCTGAACGCAGAGCCCTCAAGTGTTTTCTTTAAACGCTTCAAAATTGAAGGCGTGGCAGGTGGGGGACTGAGAAATCTAACCATGCCCGAATTTGTTAATGGCCTGACTCGCTCTGGCCTTGTTGGTAAGGTTGTGCTCAATACACTTGTTCCTGGCCCTCTTGCAGCAGGGACTGACAAAGAAACATTCAAAAAGGCCACACGGATCCTCAACCTATATTTTGAAGAAATATGCAACGCACACCCAGAACGTTGGGACAATGGGAACCCCTCTTATATCGCTGTAAACCCTGGAATTAGGGCGCATTTACTCTTGATTGACGAAATTATTCGTTACCGAGGTTTCAAGGACGAGCTTGAATTTGACTCAATGCCCACAGATGAAATAGCAAGCATATTGATCGAATCGACTACTCCCGTCAGGTCCTACATCAAAACTGCTTCGGATGAGCAGATTAAGGAAGACTTCTCAAGAAAATTCGGCGAAGGAGGAGTCAAGGAATACTACTGGCGACTGTGTGAACTCGTTGCAAGTAAATATGCCGATTTCGGATCAGAAGACTTCAGAGACTACATACAACAAAAGAAAGATGGGCGGGCTGAAGCTGCGCATTTAGATATCATCAAATTAACCGAAGACATTACCGACTATGTTATTGCAAACTTAAAACATGTTTATGGAGAAAAAGAGCTACCATCTGGGGAAAAAGCTTATTGGGCTGAAGGCATCGACAATCGAAGAGCCAAGGAAAAAGCTTATGCTAAACAACAAGACTATAGCCCACAGGATCAACTGCCAAAGGAAGCCTATCTGGACTTAGTCGACCTTAAAGACATTGCAAAGCAAAAGAACAACTGGCCGCATTTTGAGTCAATCTTCAACATCCCGATGCCTGACGAGCAAAAAGGGAAAAAGTATTACCTCGATTGGTTATTAACATTCAATGAACTTAGAAGAACGCCTGGGCACAAAAGCAGCTTGAGAGTTTACTCTGAAGAAAATTATGCGTTCATAGACTGGCTGAAACACGAATTCTATTCTCGACTTGAAGAGGCAACAGCAGAATGGGAAGGTTATGCCGATAATTCCCTTTTTAAAATGGGCAGGCGGTAAGCGTTGGTTGATATCACAAGACCAGCTAAAGCCGCCAGCAACATACCAACGATTCATTGAGCCGTTCCTAGGTGGGGCCGCTGTTTATTTCCAGCTATCACCTGAGACGTCTCTCATCTCTGACATCAGCCCTGAATTAATAGAGTTCTATAGAGTATTACGAGACTCCCCGAATGACCTAATCCGGGCTATGGAGTCTCACCAGCGAGAGCACTCAAAAGAATACTATTATATTCAACGATCAACTAATTATGACACCCCATTAGAACGGGCTGCTCGCTTCTTGTATCTGAATCGAACCTGTTGGAATGGACTATACAGGGTGAACAGGAATGGCGAATTCAACGTCCCAATTGGGACTAAAAACAAGGTGATTCTTGATACAGACGATTTCTTTGGAGCAGCAGCAGCTCTTAAGAATTCCGAAATCCGTTGCTCCGATTTTGAGAATATAATCGACGAAGCCAATCAAGACGATTTTGTTTTTGTTGATCCACCATATACGGTTAAGCACAATAACAACAATTTCATAAAATACAATGAGAGCATATTCAGTTGGGCGGATCAAGTTAGGTTATACGAGGCAATAGCCAGAGCTGCTAATCGCGGATCTCATATTGTTATTTGCAACGCAGATCATAAATCTATCCATGATTTGTATAGTGGCATTGGCGAATACAGACAGCTTTCTCGGCATAGCGTCTTGGCCGGTAGGGCCGACAAACGGAAAAAAACGACCGAAGCAATGTATCGAATCAATTTTAACTAGCAACAGGTGGCAACAAGTCGATAGCCACGCTCAGTCGTCAAAAACAACCAAGGTTATAAAAAAACAAATGACACCATATTCCATCAAAATCTATCTCCCTGGCGGTGACCCAGACGGTCTAAGGCTAATTGAAAAATCAAATTGGACAGGAATAGGTGTCGTATTCTCCCGTTCTGGTTACAAAGAAGCCTTAAAACGAGATGAATTCCAAAGGACTGGGGTTTATGTTTTGGTTGGTTCATCTGAAGACAGCAGCTTGCCGACGTTATACATCGGCGAGGGAGACCCGGTTCGCCCCAGGCTCGATTCACACTATGCCCAAAAAGACTTTTGGAATTGGGCAGTATTTTTTGTCACCAGCAACCAAAGCCTTAACAAGGCCCATGTAAAATATCTTGAGAGCCGACTTATCACATTGGCGAAAGATGCCAAGCAATGCAATCTGGACAATTCCAATGATTCCAGTCAGCCAAACCTCTCAGAAGCAGATGTGGCAGACATGGAAAGCTTCATCCAAGATATGTTGAAAGTCTTCCCGCTTGTTGGCCTATCTGTTTTTGAAAAACCAGAAGAAATAACAGAGGAAAGACAATTTCTTTATATAAAGGCCAAAGGTGTCTCTGCAAAAGGTTATGAGGCAAGTGGAGGCTTTGTCGTGCTTGAAGGCTCAGAGAGTGTTTTAAAAGAGGTTCCATCAAGCCACGAAGCAACCTCCAACTTAAGGAAGGATCTCATAAGGAACGGTGTGTTTCGTGAAGAAAGCGGTCGATATATCTTCACTGAAAACTATTTATTCTCGTCACCTAGCGCTGCCTCAGACGTGGTCCTGGGCAACAGCTCGAATGGTAGGATTTGCTGGAAAGACGCCAGCGGGCAAACACTAAAAGCAATTCAAGCCGCTAGCACCAAGAATAACGAGTGAATAATGAGTCGACCTTTCTTGTTAAGTACACCCGCTAACAATATGGTCTAACTCAGATGTTTTTATCTTTCCCCCTCAGAACGGACTTCCTGCCGACCAAACCAATTTACCTCAAGAAATATGCTTTATGTGCCTGAACCGCATTAAAACTGGTGCTAAACAAACATGAAATGCAACGCCATTCCCATCATAGCAATTCGTCTGATTTGCAGAAGAATCTCAGCTAGTATAAACGCCATCCATGGCCGCTGAGACAGACCAATCTGAATTCCACCTAATAGAAGGTCCAAAAGTGAAGGCATGGAAGGAAGGCGTTGCCCCGCTGTTGGCCAGCGTCGCAATTTTCCTAGCCTGTGACTCGGAGCCCCTCTTCCATAAGCTCAACGCCATCCGCTCTGGCGAAATCCGAATCATCCCCGAAAACATCCCCGACACGGAAGTTTGGTTTTCATACTACAGGAGCCACAAAAAACTCCTTGCGGATGTTACCGCTTTCTACGCACCTCTCCAGCAAGAGGCCCCTAACGGGCATGGGCCACAAGACATTCTTACAGAGAAAGAGCCGTTGCCCTCTGACATAGATGCCCATGCACTCCTCCTATCTCTCACGCCAGCCGGGACCCCAGAACTAAACAACCTGGATTTGGATTGGCACAACTCGCCGCCAGCCCTGCTCTTCTTCATCCTCATTTGGGTTCCATGCAATTGCATCTGGGGCGAGAACCCTCCTGAGCTTTTATTCAGAGCTAGGCATGGCGATCTCGACGCGGCCCGTAAGCTGATACAGCTTGATAAGAGCATCATTTCCGAACAAGGCATAGCTCGAAAGATTCGGAAGTGGTCAGCGGAGGCGCGAACGGACAAGCTTGCCCAAATCGGGAGCTTCCTAGGCGAATCAATCCCGGATGTCTCTTTACAGCAGGTCAAGCTTACTTGGGCACGCTTCATCCTGGATACATCCCTGAGGGCTGGGCAGCGTATGCCCGCACCTAAAATCCAAGAGCTTTTCAACGCCATAGCTCAAGATTCAGGCCGAGGACTTCAAGACCCTGATATTGGGGGCATGACCCCTGAAGCCTTCGCCAAGGCTCTGACTAGAAGAAAGGATTTTTGGAAGCTCTCCACTTCTAGGTAAATTTTCCAGAATAGCATTCCCCGTTCCCCGGCACCTGGACACGATTTTCTTTTTTCGTGTCCAGGTGTTTCTTTTTCCGATTCCATATTTTCCACCACATGAGCACGAAGAAACAACGCACACAGCCTTCGCGTTCACTAGAAGGGGGGCTGATGACTATCAGCCCCCCTTCAAAGGTGAACACGGAGCTTCCCTTGGAGCCGGAGGTACTCGCGTCCGGGGTGGATTCTCTGAATCTGTCTCTAGGCGTGAAGTGGAAGGACCACTTTTTCCACGAACTCTTGGATATGAATAAGAAGGCCGCCCAGAATACCGGGCACTCCTACCCGATGAAGATTCAAATTCCGGAGTTCAATGACGAATTGCTTTTCACAACGCTTCCGAACGGAGGCAACGGATATAAATGGATAATTTCGGGAACCCAATACGCGGTCAAATTTGGAAAAGCACTTATTCCGAATTCCAGGCCGAATGTGTTCATTGAAATTCGATCTGAAACGCTCTGGCAGTTCGGAATTCAAGATGCAATCAAACGCATCATCCTGGCCCTTGAAGGGGTCCATTCGGAAATCCTCGTAATCAAGCCCAGCCGAATTGACCTTTGCATGGACATACTCATCCCGGATTGCGAATGGGATGGTGAGCTGTTCCGAAACAAAGTGTCCAGGGCCAGAAAAGTTGCCTACTACACAAAAAGCAACATTCTTACCGGCGTCCACATCGGGAAAGACGATCTGTCTTGCCGCCTCTACGACAAGGTGGAGGAAATCGAAACACAATCACACAAGACTTGGATGTACGACGTCTGGGGCACTTCTGAAGTGCCTGAGACAAAGAGGGTAATCCGGGTTGAATTCCAACTTCGTCGGGAACCGCTCAAAAACCTCGGAATCGACACGATTGAAGATTGTCTCAAAATCCTTGATAGCATCTGGGGCTATTGCACCAAGAAATGGCTCAAGTTCCAAACCAACCCAGGCAAGCATCATACTCAGCGTAAAACATTGGGCTGGTGGCAAACCGTCCAAAACAACTTCATCGGCGTTTCAGACCCGGTTCCGGCAATTCGTGCGAAGGCTGTACGAGCAACCCAATTCCAATTGGCAACTCAGGCAGTGGGACTCGTCATTGCGCTTGCTGCCGTGGACGACGAATTCGGAACCACTCCCCTTTTTGAGGAAGTGTCCCAGGAAGGACTCGTAAAGGTCTTTCGCAAGGCTCTTAACCTCTCCGGGAAAAGCAAATTGGAATTGAAGGATGCTGTTAACCGGAAGCGCGCCAAGAACTATAGAGGCAAAGGGAAATACCAACTGGCAAACTACCAGCGTATTAAAGAGGGCCATCCCGCCGACATGCTGACCTTGGGCATAGAGCCGGATTACGCTTGGGAACTCTATGACATGGGTGTGATCAAATGAAACTCCCAAACCTTGGCAAGAAATACACATCGGAAGAGGCTGCGAATTTCTTTGAGGTTGCCGAGTCCACGGTATTGAGGCACCCTGCCCGGTACGGTGGTGTAAAGCTAGGCCGTCGCATCCTGTTCTTTGAAAATCTGATAGGCGAAGCGATTAGGAGGCATTATGCCTTACAAGCAAAAGAAGAACGGGAAGACCGTTTGGATGGCGCAGGTCAAAATAGACGGCAAGAAACTCCGCAAGCGGTTTACGAGGCTGGACGAAGCAAAGAAATGGGAAGTCGAGCAAAAGGAACTGGCGAAACTGCCGCCAGAGCCAGAGACCCACACGACCTCCTTTCTTGAGTGGGCAAACCTGTATTTAGACTTTGCGGTCAAATACAGTCCCAAGACCTATAGCGAGAAGCGAACCGCTTTCAAACGGTTCCTCAAGTCCCTTGACCCTCATGCGGACATCAACACCTTCAAGAAGATGGACGCGCTGAAGCACCTTCAGCGCATCTACAAGCAACGCACAGGTTATGCCGCCAACAAGGAGCGGAAGAACATGGCCGCTGCCTGGAACTTCGGTATCAAGTACCTTGAAGGCTTCCCTGCCGTGAATCCCTTCCTGGCAGTGGAAAAGTTCCCCGAGCAAAGACAAGAGCGATACGTCCCGCCTGAAAAGGACTTCTGGAAGACCATGGCCGTGGCCGAGGGGCAGAACAAGGTCATGCTCTTGACCCTGCTGCACACAGCAGCCCGGCGCGGAGAGATATACAGGCTTCAATGGAAAGATGTGGACTTCAGCCGGAAGCGTATCCAGTTGGGCACCAAGAAGCGACAGGACAGCTCTATGGAGTATGAATGGCTCCCCATGACGGACGAGCTCTTTGAGGTCCTGCTAGCCCACAAGCAGGCGGCGACCACTGAATGGGTCTTCACCCAACAAGGTGGCCGGTTCAACGGCAAGCCCTACATGGAAAATCGGGGGTTCCCCCAGAAGCTCTGCAAGAAGGCCGGTGTTAAGCCTTTTGGATGTCATGGTATCCGACACCTCACGGCATCCATCCTGGCGAACAACAACGTGCCCATGATAGCCATCCAGCAAATACTCAGACACAAGAAGCTGGCGACTACTGAAAGGTATGTCCGAGGCATGGAACCGATACGTCCTCACCTCATGATTCTGCAAGGTGGGGGATTCTCCGGGCCCACCTCGGGGCCCACCAACCCTGATTTGGATATGGCAAAGAAAAAGGACCTCAAGCTAATTGCTTGATGTCCTTGATCTTTAGTGGCGGAGCCGACGAGACTCGAACTCGCGGCCTCCGGCGTGACAGGCCGGCGTTATAACCAGCTTAACTACGGCTCCGCACTTATATGATAAAGGGTGTTAAGCGTACCCTCTATTTCAAAGATGGTGGGCGCGACAGGGCTCGAACCTGTGACCCTCGGCTTGTAAGGCCGATGCTCTCCCAGCTGAGCTACGCGCCCGCAGGAAGAGAGTCTTTAGCTTGGCAGGGCACGCTTGTCAACCATTTTCGGCAGTGGCGACGCGCTCTTGTCCAAGCACCCATCCGCGTTCAGCGAAGGGCATACTGCCCATACAACTCTCTTTTGTCAACGCTTTTTGACAAAAATTTTACATGCTACAACATGCTGAAATGAAATGACTATTTCGCAGACCAAAGGAGACGCCCGCCCTTCCGGGCCAGCCAACCCAGAGGCAGGCCGCGATAATACAGCCCCACGCTCCCCCTGCCCTGCCCGAACGGTACGCTCTGGCCGGTGAAGAGGCGCTCCAGGATGTCCGTATCATCCGCGTCGAGCACGTCGCAGACGGCCCTGGACGGATCCTCCGGGAGCAGTATGCGGGCCAGGGGCGCTGGGGTGAACTTGGCCCGGTCGCCCTTGCCCGCGACCTTGCCCAGCGGAAATCCCTGCCAACGCAGGCCGCCGGGCACCAAGTCCAATGCCTTTTGGTGAAGAAAGAACGCCTTGCCGCCAAAATCATAGACCTCGCCCGGAGGCAGCCGGGTCAGGTCGGGCAGGTCGCCCCCGACCATCCGGGCCAGGTTCAGCCGGTTCCCCGGCAGGTCTCTTTTTTGCGCACCCTCTCCGCCCGTTGCGCTTTCGCCGCCCCGCTTGACGAACTTCGCCAGAAAGAACCCCTGGCCGTCCGAATCCTCGGCCACGCGCAGGACGCCGTCCATGCCCGGCATGTGCGGAGGTTCGAAGACGAACCCCTCGGGCTCGGCAAGCGGCGTGAGCTCAAGGTCGAGGGTCTCCAGGGCCCAGGCGACCTGGGCCTCGTTCTCCTCGATATTGGTGGTGCAGGTGGAGTACAGGACCGTGCCGCGGGGGCGCAGCATGGCCGCCGCCCTCTCCAGGAGCGTCTTTTGCAGGGAGACCAGCGGGGCCGTCTTGGACCCGGACCAGACCTCCATGACCTTGGGGTTCTTGTCCACGGTGCCCCAGCCGCTGCACGGCGGGTCCAGCTGGATACGGCCCCAGGCGCCGTCCGCAAAGGGCAGGTCCTGGGCCATGGCCTTGGCCGTGGCCGTGTTGACCGAGCCGGTGCGCCGCAGGTTGGCGCGCAGGGTGCCCAGCCGGTCGGCCGAGGGCTCGGATCCGAACACGAACCCCCGCGGCCCGACCAGGCGGGAGAGAAGGCTCGTCTTGCTGCCCGGCGCGGAACACATGTCCAGGACGTCGGCCCCGGCCGGAGGGTCGAGAGCCAGCGGCGGCAGCATGGAGGAGCGGTCCTGGATGTAGATCAGGCCGAACCGGGCGGCCAGACTTTCACCGAGGGGGAACGGCTCATGAATCAGCCTGCGGGCGAAGGCGTAGAACGGCTCGGGGCCGAAATCGAACCCCTGCGCGCGCAGCAGCCCTTCCACCACCGGGACGGCCGGTTCGTCGCAGACCAGCCTGAAGGTGCGTCCGAATTGGGTCATGTACTCTCCCTGAGGCGGCCGGACACCGGGCCGTCACCTTGCCGCCCGGCCCGTCCGCCGACGGCAGCAATAGCGGCTATGCCCCGCCTTATCAACTCTCTTGGCCCTTTGCATCCGGTCCGGAAACTGGTACAAGGGGCTCCCGTGCGAAACCGCATGTCCACGCATGTCACAAAAGCAAGGTTATCACCTACCTTCCGGAGGAATACATGGCAAGAAGACCCGTCATCACCGTCTTGATCGCCCTAGCGGCGACCCTGCTCCTGGCCGCCCCGGCCCTGGCCCAGGGAGCCAAGACCTATGCGGTCCTCCCGTTCGTCTACAACGGGCCCCAGAAGTATGAATACTTTTCCAAGGCGGTCCAGGCCAGCCTGGAGAACGACCTGGAATGGCTCGGCCACGTCGAGCCCACCACCAAGAGCCTGCAGTCGGTCGCCACGCCCAAGGACACGGGCACGGCCCTGAACGCCCTGCGCAGCCTGGGCGTCGACTACATCATGTACGGCGAGATCGCCATCCTCGGCCAGAAGGCGCACATGCGCATCGACGCCATCTCGGCCGACGGCAATTCCTGGCAGAAAAAGGGCGAGGTGGGCATCGACGAGATGACCAACTGGCTGGACTCCCAGGCCAAGCTCCTCCAGGGCGACGTGTTCAACCGCCCCGGCTACGGTACCGTGGAAAAGAAAAAGGCCTCGGTGAACACGGTGCAGACCGCCGCCCCCACGGACAGCCCGTTCCTCACCGGCGACGGCCAGGCCTTCCAGCCCACGGCCCTCAACCCGCAGTTCCGCTACGAAGGCGGCACCGAGACCACCGGCCGCTGGCGGAGCCAGACCCTGCCCTTCTTCTCCTTCGGCATGTACATCGCCGACGGCGACGGCGACGGCCGCAACGAACTCTTCATCCTCCAGGAATCGGCCATCTCGGCCTACCGCGTCAAGGACGGCAAACTCCAGCACCTGAACACCTTCGAACTGCCCGCCAACGTCATGAGCGTCCGCCTCGAGATCGCGGACCTGAACCGTGACGGCATGCCCGAATTCATCGTCGGCGCCTATCGATTCCAGAGCCAGGGCGGCATCCGCGCTCCGCGCGGCATCCCCCAGTCCTGCGTCCTCTCGTTCAAGGGCGACAGGTTCAAGTACGTGGTCGAGAAGGTGGACCGCTTTCTCGGCGTGCTGCGCATCCCCCCGACCTACATGCCCGTCCTGGTGGCCCAGAAGAAGGGCCAGCGCGACCTGTTCGACAAGCACGTCAACGAGGCCTTCATCAAGGGCGACAGGATCGAAATCGGCCAGCCCATTCCGGTGCCGCCCTTCGGCAACGTCTACAATCTGACCTACCTGCCCGACGGCCTGGGCTACAAGTGCGTGGTCATCAACAACAGCCACAAGCTGGTGGTCTACAGCCAGACCTTCGAGCGCCTCTACGAGAGCGACGAGACCTACAACAGCTCCGGCGTGGTCATCGAGACCGCCGACAAGATGGCCGGCATGGGCGGCGGCCCCACCGAGGAGCACGGCATCACCTACAACATCCCGATCCGGGGCATCGCCGCACCGTTGACCTCGAACAAGCGCTACGAGCTGCTGGTCAACCGCGACCTGTCGGCCACGGCGCAGGTGTTCAAGAACTACAAGTACTTCACCCAGGGTGAAATCCACTCGCTGGTCTACGACCAGGTGGGTCTGAACTTGGCCTGGAAGACCCGGCGCATCAAGGGCCAGGTCGCGGACGTGGCCCTGGCCGACCTGAACAACGACGGCAACAAGCAGTTGTGCGTGCTGGTCAACACCTTTGTGGGCTACGGCTACGGCAACCGCAAGACCCTGGTCCTGGCCTACGACCTGAACGCCAAATAGGGGAGCGGCCGACCGGCCGTTCCCAACCATACGCATTTCAAGGAGAGAGTGATGCGAAAAACGATGACCGTGCTGGCCTTGAGCCTGGTTCTGGTCGGCCTCCTGGCGGCTTCGGCCCTGGCGGGGACCATGGTGACCTATGCCAACTTCCCGCCCGCCAAGACCTTCCCCTGCGTCCAGATGGAGCGGTGGAAGACTGAGGTGGAGAAGCGCACCGGCGGCGAGCTGACCGTCCAGACCTTCCCCGGTTCCACCCTGCTCGGGGCCAAGAACATGCTCCGCGGCGTACAGACCGGGCAAGCCGACATCGGCTGCATCTCCATCGCCTACTATCCCGGCGTGTTCCCGCTCATGTCCGCGGTCAACCTGCCCGTGGCCTTCACCTCCACCGAAGCGGCCAGCCTGACCATGTGGGACCTCTTTCAGAAATACCAGCCCGAGGAGTTCAAGGACGTCAAGGTCCTGACCATGTTCACCTCGGCCCCGTCCCAGATCATGAGCAAGGAGCCGGTCAAGACGCTGGCCGACCTCAAGGGCATGGAGCTGCGCGCCTCGGGCACCATCCTGCGCGTCCTGAGCGCTCTGGGCGCCCAGGGCGTGGGCATGCCCATGTCCGAGACCCCCGAGGCCCTGCAGAAGGGCGTGGTCAAGGGGCTGGTCTCCTCCTTCGACGTGCTCAAGGATTTCAACTTCGCCGACATCTGCCGGCATGAGACCATCACCAACCTGCCGGTCTATCCGTTTGCCGTGATCATGAACAAGGCCAAGTGGGAATCCCTGCCCGGCGACGTGAAGGAAGTCCTCAACGACCTCGGCCGGGAGCAGGCCCAGTGGACCGGCCGGTACCTGGACGCCCACATCGACGATTCGCTGAACTGGTCCCGGGAAAAGTATCAGGTCGAGGTCCACACGCTGACCCCGGCCGAGCATGCCGAGCTCAAGAAGCTGGGCCAGCCCCTGGTCGACGACTGGAAGGCCGAGTGCGCCAAGGACGGCATCGACGCCGACGCCGTGCTCAAGGACCTGCTCGAATACCAGGCCAAATACGAATCCCTGTAACCGCATACCGCAACGCCCCCGCGTCCGCGCGGGGGCGTTTTTTCCGGGGCCTCCCATGATGCATTTCCTCGATCGGGCCAGCGAGCTGATCGCTCGGGCGCTGGCCGTGCTGGCAGGCATATTCCTCGTCTCCATGATGCTCCTGGCCTGCGCCAACATGGTCCTGCGCGCTGTCTGGGTGCCCGTACAGGGCACCTTCGAGCTCATGGGCTTCCTCGGCGCGGTGGTGGCCGCCTTCTCCCTGGCCTTCGCCCAGCGGCGCAAGGCGCACATCGCCGTGGGCATCCTGCTCGCGCGCTTCCCGGCCTGGTTCCGCAAGTTGGCCGACGCGGCCACCAACGGGCTGTCCTGCGGCTTCTTCCTGCTGGCAGGCATCGAGACCTGGAAATGGGCGGCCTTCCTGGTCAAGACCGGCGAGGTCTCCGAGACCCTCCAGATCGTCTACCATCCCTTCGTGTTCGCCTCGGCCGCCGGGTGCCTCGCCCTGGCCTTTGTCCTGGCCGTGGACACGCTCAAGTCCCTGACCCAGGAGAAGGTGGCGTAATGGATCCGATCACCGCCGGCATTCTCGGCACCCTCCTGCTCCTGGTCTCCATATTTCTCTTCCGCATCCCCGTGGCCTTCGCCATGGGCATCATCGGATTCGGCGGCTTCGCCTACGTGCTCAACTGGAACGCGGCCACGGGCATGCTCGGCACCGAGCTGTGGAACGTCTTTTCCAACTACGGGCTGACCGTCATCCCCCTGTTCATCCTCATGGGCCAGATCTGCTTCTACTCGGGCGTGAACGAGCGGCTGTACAAATCCGCCTACGCCTGGATGGGCCAGATCCGGGGCGGCATCGCCATGACCACGGTCCTGGCCTGCGCCGGGTTCGCGGCCATCTGCGGGTCCAACTCGGCCACGGCCGCGACCATGTCCACCGTGGCCCTGCCCGAGATGAAGAAGTTCAAGTACAACCCGATCCTGTCCACGGGCTCGGTGGCCGCAGGCGCGACGCTCGGCGTGGTCATCCCGCCGTCCGTGGTCCTGATCATCATCGGCCTGCAGACCAGCCAGTCCATCGCCCAGTTGTTCGTGGGCGGCATGATCCCCGGCGTGCTGCTGACCGCGCTGTTCCTGGGGACCATCTGGTACCTCTGCCAACGCCACCCCGACTGGGGCCCGGCCGGTCCCAAGACCACCTTCTCCGAGAAGCTGCGCTCCCTGCCCGGCTCCATCGAGATGGTCACCCTGTTTTTCCTGGTCATGGGCGGCCTGTTCATGGGGTTGTTCACCCCCACGGAGGCGGGTGCGGCGGGCGCGGCCCTGGCCCTGCTCATCGCCACGGTATCGGGCAAGATGAGCGTGGAAAAATTCCGCCTGGCCGTCAGCGACACCCTCAAGATTTCCTCCATGATCATGGTCATCATGCTCGGCGCGGTCATCTTCGGCCGCTTCCTGGCCATCACCCGGCTGCCCTTCGAGGCCGCAGGCTGGGTGGCCGCGCTGCCCATCCCGCCGGTGGTCATCATCATGGTCATCTGCCTGATCTACGTCATCGGCGGCATGGTCATGGACGCCCTGGCCCTGCTCCTGGTGACCATCCCCATCTTCTTCCCGGTGGTCACGGCCATGGGCTACGACCCCATCTGGTTCGGCGTGCTCATCACCGTGGTCACCACGCTCGGCGCCATCACCCCGCCGGTCGGCGTCAACCTCTTCATCGTCGCCTCCATGGCGCACGACGTGTCCATGACCGACGCTTTCAAGGGGGTTGCGTATTTTGTGGCCGCCTATGTTGTCTGTGTGGCGCTGATGCTTGCGGTCCCTCAGTTGGTGACGTTTCTACCGAGCCTCATGTAAAGGTGGCCGGCCACGAGTGGGGAGCGGCTTCCGAGAGCGGGCCATCTGCACATTTTTTCCGGGGGCTTCCATCCTCACGTAGACGGCTACGCTGCGGTTGCCCCGGCCGGGTCTGTACCTGGGGCATAAGATCTTGTACGGCTCGAAGACTCGCCTACAATTCACTTAAAAACGCACAGCCGACCCACTCTCGAAAGCCTTGTGCCAGCGCGGTAAGAGAGCCGCTGTCCTCATCCGTAAGGCTCGAAGACTCGCCAACGGCTGGAGGCCAGGAGGCTATTCCTTGCCAATGGGTGACCGGGGCTTGTATGGGTAATGCATGGCGAAATCCCCGGGCAAATCCATCCTGAAGTGGACCGTGTTGGTCACGCCGTGGGCGTTGGCGGTTGTGCTGGCCGCGGGCTGGTGGCTGACGGTCTGGACGCCGGGGTATCTGGAGCGGCTGGTGCCGAAGTTGGCGGCGGACATGGGGCTTGCGTTGACCGAATTCCATGTGCGCAACGCCGGGCTGTTTTCGGCGGACATCGGGCCGGTCAGGCTGGGGAAAGGCGCGGACGGGCTGACGCTGGCCAACGTGCACGTCACCTACACCCCGGCCTCGCTCAAGGCCGGGCGGGTCGACGCGGTCCGGCTGGATGGGCTGCACCTGGCCTGCTCCTTTGACGGCAAGCACTTCCGGCTGCCGGTCCTCGACATGCTCCCCCGATCGGGAGGCGGCGCGGAAGAGGCGACGGCGCCGGTCCCGGCCCTGCCCCTTGACACGCTGACCCTGCGCGACGCGGTCCTGGACTGCGAGGTCATGGGCCGGTCCGTGTCCGTACCCATCGATGCCGAAATCACGCCGGGCAAGACCGTGGCCTTCGAGGCCATGCTGACCCCGCGCGACCAGTCCGTGCACGTGGAAGGGGCCCTCGGCCCGACCCTGGACGACCTGTCGCTCACGGTCACGGCGGACGCGCTCCGGGTGGGCGCGTTCAGCGATTTCCTGCCCGTGCCGCTGGAGGGAAGCGCCGCCGTGGCGGCCACCGCCGAGGTCGATTTGGCCGATCCGGCGGGAGCCGCCGCCGATTTTTCGCTTGCCCTGGCCGGGGGCGACCTGCGCGCCCTGGGTGTGGGGCTGGCCGAGGGCGCGGTCGTCGAAATCAAGGGGCGGCTTGCGGAGCGGGAGGTCCGGTTTTCCACGAACCGCGTGGCCCTGGCAGAGCCGTACCCCGCGGCGCTGGTTATCCCGGCGGGCAGCCTCGGCGAGAACGAGTTGTCCGCGCAGTTCTCCCTGGCCGGCGCCGGGGTGGAGATGGGCGGCCGGTTCGACGCCGCGCGCAGGCCCGGCGGCAGCGGGTCGTGGGACGTCTCCCTCACTGCGGCCAACCCGAACCATCTGACGGTGCGCACCTCGGGCCGGACCATCAAACTCAACGGATTCATCTTTTCCCTTCAGGGCACGGCCGGTGCCGAGTCGGCGGACGTGGTCCTGAACTGCGGCACCCGGGGCACGGGGCTGGCGAACACCGGATTTTCCTCCGGCCCCATGCGCCTGACCCTGCCGCTCAAATGGCCCGCCCCCAAGGCCAACAAGCAAGGGACCATCAGCCTGTCGGGCCTCAGGCTGGACAAGCGCACGCTCGGCAACGTCAAGGCCAGGGTGCGCCAGGAGGGCACGGACCTGACCTACGGCGGGACCCTGTACACCGAACTGCTGCCCGGCCTGCGGATACCCTTTTCGGGCCGGTCTTCCATGGTCCGCAACGAATCGGACGTAACCTTCAAGGTGGCCGGGTACGCGCTGCCCCAAGGATTCGACCCGGCAACGCTGGCGACAGGGCTGAAGGGCGTGACGCTCGGCGGGACGCTGCGCGCGGACGGCGGGATCAATGTCAGTGAGCGGGGCGTGGACAGCCGTCTGGGGGTCTTCCTGACCCACGGCAGGCTGACCATGAACGAGGGGAACACGGTGGTCGACGGCATAGACCTGGCCTACTACACCCCGGATCTGTTCACCCTGCGCAGCGCTCCGGCCCAGACCCTGTCCTTCGACTCCCTCAGGGCAGGCGACATGGCCCTGACCAAGGGGCGGGTCGTGTACCAATTGGAGTCCATGGGTTCCATCCTGGTGGAGCAGGCCGGGTTCGACTGGTGCGGCGGGCACGTGTCGAGCCGGGCCTTCCGCATCGTGCCCGAATCCAACGAGTACGCGGTCACCCTCTTCTGCTCCGAGCTCAAGCTCTCGGAGATCCTGGGACAGCTCGGGTTGGCCAAGGCCCAGGGCGAAGCGGCCCTGTCGGGCGAGCTGCCCGTGACCTGGAAGAACGGGAAAATTTCGTTCAACGGCGGATTTTTGCACTCCACGCCGGGCGAGGGCGGGACCATCCGGGTGGAGGCCATGCAGGACCTGGTGGACGCCATCCCCGAGGGCACGCCCGAACGCGGCCAGATCGAACTGGCCCGCGAGGCGGTCCGGGATTTCGACTACAAGTGGGTGCGCATCAAGGCGGACACCGTGGGCGAGGACCTGCTGGTGCGGCTTTCCCTGGACGGCAAGCCCGCCTCGACCCTGCCGTTCGTGTACAAGCGGGAGTTCGGCGGGTTCATCCGTGTGACCGGCGACGTCAAGGGCTCCAATTTCCAGGGCTTGCGCCTGGACGTGAATTTCAGCGTACCGCTGGACCGTATTTTGCTGTATAAAGACATCACAAGCATGATCGAATAGGGAGAACATGCCATGAAACATTGTTTAGCCGCGACGGCCTGCCTCGTGCTGCTCCTCGCCCTGGGCTGTTCCACCAGCCACAAGGTGGAGGTGGCCCCGGTGGAGGTCAAGCCCATCCATATCACCATCGACGTGAACGTCCGGGTCGACCGGGCCCTGGACGATTTCTTCTCCGACGTCGACGAAGCCCCAGCCGCACCGGAGGCGACCAATGCGCAATAAGACACGACTCGTCCTCATATTCACCCTTGTCCTCGGGCTGGCGGCCAGCGCCGCCCTGGCCGGGCCCCTCAAGGACCGGTTCATCGCCCGCAAGCCCGTGGTGGCTGCGCTGTTGGCCGACGGCACGGTGGGCGAGAACAATCAGGGCTTTCTCGAATTCCGGGGCCCGGAGAAACAGGCCGATGTGGTGGCCGCCGAGAACAAGGACCGGGCCACGGTCTACGCGGCCATCGCCAAGAAGATCAAAACCACTCCGGACCTGGTGGGTCAGCGCCGGGCCTCCCGTGTAGCCAAGCAGGCCCCGGCCGGCACCTGGCTGCAAAACCCCGACGGCACCTGGTACAAAAAATAACCACCCCATAACTCTCCCCCCGCCCCCTCCCTCGCGAAGCGACCAAAAAAGTTCAGGAAAAGGAGGGGATGGGGGGCCGGGGGAGGCATTCTCCCATCATGCCGGAAACACAATTCGTTATCGTCACGCAGGCCGAGTCGGGCCAGAAATTGTTGCAGTTCCTGGAGCGGCGGCTGACCGGCGACGTGCCGCGTTCGGCCATCCAGAAATGGATCCGCACCGGCCAGGTGCGCGTGGACAAGGGCCGCAAAAAGCCTTTTGACCGCATCGAGGCCGGGCAGACCGTGCGCATTCCGCCGTACACGCCGGGCGAGAGTAAACAGGTGTCGGAGACAGGCGACCTGAAGGTGGCCTATGAGGACGCCGAGCTGCTGGCCGTGGCCAAGCCCGCCGGGCTGGCGGCCCACGGCGGCGACGGGGTGACCGATTCGGTCACGGCGCGACTGCGGGCCAAGTACCGCGACGCCGCGTTCATGCCCACCCTGGCCCACCGCCTGGACCGGGACACCTCGGGCCTGCTCCTGGCTGCCAAGAGCTACGAGGCCCTGCGCGAACTCAACGACCTCTTTGCGTCAAACGGCGTGGCCAAGGTTTACCTGGCCTGGGTGGAGGGACGTTGGGACGAGCAGGACGGCGCGTTGCTTGAGGACGTCATGGAGAAGCGCGGCGCACCGGGCAGGGAAAGGGTCCGCACCGGGTCGGGCAAGACGGCCCTGGCGCGGGTGACGGTCCTTGCCGCGGGCCGGGACCGCTCGCTGCTGGCCGTGCGGCTGCTCACCGGGCGTACGCACCAGATCCGGGTGCAGCTCGCCTCGCGCGGGCACCCCGTTGTCGGAGACAGAAAGTACGGAAAGAGCGGGTCCCGCACGTCGCGTACGAACATGCGCCTGCATTGCTACGCCCTGCGCGCCGGGGAGCGGACCATCAGCCTGAAACCGGCCTGGTCGGGCGGTTGGGAAGTGGACCGGGAGGCCCTGCAGAAGGCGCTCGGGCTGCTCTTCGACTGAGCCCGCTACCAGCCGATGGCGATATCCTGTTCGGCCCGGCGGTCGAACTCGGCCACTTGGTCCAAATGGGCGGCCATGTACTCGTCGTTGTCCACCAGGCCGTCGCATTCCCCTTCGGGCCGCGGGCCGAACTTGACCGCGGAGACTACGTCGCTGTCCAGGGAGACCACGTAGGCCCGGACCAACTGGCACAGGCGCGGCAGCCAGGAGGTCTGCGGCGGGTAGGCCTTGATCCCGGTCCTGGGGGCCTCGATGGTCCGGCCGATGAGGTCCTCGAACTTGGCCCGGTCCATGCTGGAGACCAGGACCGAGGTGCCGTCATCGGCGCGGTACAGCCAGCCCTCGATGGTCGCGCCCATGAAGTCGCGGTGCACGCGCTTGTCGTAGGCCAGTTCCGGGCCGAGCGTCACGGTCACGGCGTGGCCGGTATCGGACCGGACAAAGCTGACCACGTTGTCGTTGCGGTTCTCCGTCAGCGGGCCCCTGGCGGCGCAGGCGGCCAGGAAGAGCAGAAGCGGAATGAGCAAAAGCGGGCGGTTCATGGTCTCCTCCTATTTCCAGCCGATGACGTCATAGCCTTTTTCGCGCAGGCAGCGTTCGACGAAATTCTTGTGGATGGCTGTCGGGTCGCCGGATTTGAAGCCCTCGTTGACCGCGCTCCCGGCAGCGGCGGCACCGCCCGTGGCAGCAGCGGCGCGGCCCACACTGTTGCCCATGATCGCCCCGAATACGGCCCCTGCTGCGGCACCGATGGCCCCGGACCTGGCCACGTTCCCGGCGGCCGCGCCCGCGTCGGTGGCGTTGGCCCCGGCGGCCTCGGCCTTCATGATGCAGTCGTCGATGTCGGCCTGGGCCACCTGCATGCCGACCTTGTCCAGGTGCGCGTTCGGATAGAGCACGGGCCGCTTGGGACCGCAGGCCGCCAGGAGCAAGCCCGCCAGAATGACCATGAGAACAAACCAAATTCGTTGCATCGAGCCACCTCCAATGGCAGTATGGGGAGTATGCGGAAATACGTGCACCGGGTCAATGGGGACCGAGCGCCGTTGTTGCCAGCGCACCGCGAAACCGGTATAGAGATAATCTAGAAAAACCCAGGGGGAATCCCATGCACCGATACAAACTGATATTTTCGATCCTGATGCTCCTGGCCGTGGGCCTGTTCGCCAACGGCTGCACGGTCTACGACGTGGCCGTGGAGGAGCGTAACGTGGGCGACTACGCCAACGACGAAAAGATCGCCTTTCTCATCGAAAAGGACTTTTTGGCCGACGATCTCGTCAAGTACATGGACTTCGACGCGTCCAGCTATGAGGGAATGGTCTACATCGTGGGCGAGTACGAATCCCGCGCCCAGGTGGACCGGGCCATCCAGATCGCCAAGTCCGTGGAAGGCGTGCGTTCGGTGACCACCTACCTGCTGCCCAAGAAGGCCGACGACTCGTGCGGCACCACGGACAATCTGAACATCTACGCCAAGGTTAAGAGCCTGCTCGTCGAGGACAAGGACATCTGGTCCACCAACGTGGAGATCAAGACCGTGCAGTGCCATGTGGTCCTGCTCGGCATCGTCGGTTCGGCGACCGAGCGCGACAAGATCATCGATTACGCCAAGTCCGTGCCCGGCGTGCGTTCGGTCAAGTCCTTCCTGCGGATCAAACGCAGGCCCTAGGCCGCTCGATGCAGGCGGGCAGGACGAGGGGACGGTTCACCGCGCTCGGGCTCGCGGCTTGCGCGCTCCTGCTCTGCGCTTGCGCCGCGACGGCCCCGGTCGCGCCGGCTCCGCCCGAGGCCGCGGTCCGGCCCGCGCCCGCCACGCCCGAGGCCCGGAAGATCATCCGCCTGGCCCGCTCGCTGGTCGGCACCCCGTACAAGTGGGGCGGCTACTCGCCCGGGACCGGCTTCGACTGCTCGGGATTCATCTGGTACGTCTACCACGAGAACGGGGTCGACCTGCCGCGTATATCCTGGCAGCAACTCGGCGCGGGCAACCCGGTCAGGCGCGCCGACATCCGGCCCGGCGACCTGGTCTTCCACCAAGTGGACAAGGACGGCAAGTCCCTGCACGTGGGCATCGTCACCGACCGGGGCACGTTCGTGCACTCCCCCAGCTCCGGCAAGCGGGTCATGGAATCGAGTCTCAATTCACCCTTCTGGATGGAACATTTCCTGGGCGCGCGGCGCGTGCTCTAACCGTCTTCGAACGGTTCCTTCGGCTTCTCCGGCCTCTTCTTCCGACGCAGCAGCGTGTCGCGCACCGAGCGCATGCCCTTTTCCACGGACTTGCCCGTGGAGCGTAACGCGCCCTTGGCCGAACCGGCCGCCCCGGTCACGGCTCCCCCCGCCTTTTTGGCCAGCCGACCGGCCCCGTCCGCCGCATCGCGGATCTTGCGGGCCGACTGCCTCGCCGCTCCGGTCGTGGCGTCCACAGCCTTGTCCAGGGCCCGGTCCACGCCGTCCACCGCCGAGCGGGCGGTGCCCGTGACCCCGCGCCCGACAGTCTTCGCCCCCCGGCCTACGCTCTTGGCTCCATTGCCCACGGCTCCGGCCGCGCCCGACACGCCGCGCCCGACGCTCCCGGCGGCCCCGGAGACGCCCTTGCCCACCGAGGTGAAGGCCTTCTTTGCCCCGCCCTTGACCGCCCTGGACGAGCCCTTGACCAGCAGCTTGGTCACCTGGGTCACGGTCTCGCTGGAGATGGACATGAACATGCGCGCCGCCTCCAGGGTGGCGGACCGGCGCATGGCCCCGCGACGGTCCAGGTCCAGGCTCATGTAGTTGCGGGCCACGATGCCGCAGCGCATGGCCAGCAACGCGTTGGTCGAGCCGCTCAGGATGGAGCTGGTCACGGTGGAGGCCACGGCCTCGGCCCCGGGCATGACCCCCAGGGCCGACCCGGCCACCAGCGGACCCATGAGTTCGTGGATGTACTCCTCGATGCCGAACTCCTCGATGGACCCGGCCAAAAACGAGGTCGCCGCGATGTTCACGTACAGATTGACCAGCTCGCGGTAGTGCGGCCGCTGGGCGTAAAGCTTGGAGATGCGCCAGGCCAGGCGCGAAATGAGAAAGAGGACCACCAGGGAGTCGAGGCGCCCGTTCTGGGACACGGCCGAGCCGATGAACACGCGCTTGGCGGTGCTGCGGATCTCCTCGTCCGCCCGTTTGCGCAGGACCTCGAGTCCGAGCTCCAGGCCCGATTCGTCGCGCACCGCGACCCCCGAGTCCCTGAGCACGCGGTTTCTGGACAGCCGCTTGACGAGTTCCCGCCGGAACCCGGCCAGCTCCTCGGGCGTGGGATCGGCGTGGACCAGGAGCGGCTTGGGCCGGACCAGGACAAGCGCCGCCCACCAGGCGAGCGAGGCGAGGACCACGGCCAGCAGCCCCCAGAAGACCCAGGGCGCCAGCGCCGGGTTGATGCGCCCGGCGAAGTCGGCCAGCCCGGTGATGCAGTCGTACAGGAAAGCGAGAAACGCCCCCAGGATGATGATCCCGGCGACGGTCAGGAAATTCTTCATCTGTTTCGACATGGATTCCTCCCCGCAGAGGATAAGCACGGCCCGGCCAAAGGCAAATGGAGCAAAAGGCCGCCCCGTTCCGGGACGGCCCCGCGAAAAGAGGTCAGACGGCCGCTACTCCTTGGGGATCAGCGGCTTGTAGTACATGCCGATCTTGATGCGGTCCGTGGAGAACTGGCTCTTGAGCTTGACCTTGAGGGTGGCGGTCTCCCAGCGGTACTCGTCCCAGCCGTCCGACTGCTTGTGGTCGGGCAGCCCGTAGGAATCCATCAGGGTGGCCACCACCTGCTTGATGTCCTGGACCTTGGCGATCTCCACCAGCACGGTGTAGAGCCGGCCGTCGCGGAAGCCGTAGGTCACGTTCGCGCCCTGGATGTTGAACACCCCGCACGGCTCAGTCTTGGTCACCTTGTAGTACTTTACCCCGGCCACGGTGTGGGAGTAGGTGATCTCCTCCACGGTGGCGATGGGCGCGCCCCAGGGGATGGAGCCGCAGTCCTCCACGGCGGGCTGGGCGGACTCCGACGGAGCGGTCGCGGCCGCTGCCGCGGTGGCCAGTAACAACGTCAGCATCAGGGCCGGGATCAATATACGGGTCTTCAAGGCGAGCTCCTTGTACGCGGGTTCCATTATATTCATATGCATACCTTTTCCGAAAGGGCGACCGCCTGTCAACCGTTGGTTTTGGTTCCCTTGTAGGTGAAGGCCTTCCTGTCCATGGTGTAGTGGCTCCCCCGGTCGATGCCCACGGCCCGGCCGCAGGGACAGAACACCTTGCCGTCCCGCTCCTCCAGGTTCCATATCCTGTCGATGCGGTCCTTGTGGCAGCGGTGCACCTCGCCCTGGCCGATTTTGCGGTACCTCCAGAGCTTGCGGCGGCAGTCGGCACACTTGAGGACGAGCACGTCACATCCTGTTGAAGTGCACGGTTTCCGCCTCGGGGAAGTCCTCCAGGGACTTGGCGATGCCCGCCCGAAGGAAGGAGTCCACCCAGCGGAAGATATTGCTGCGGCGGATCTGCTCGCGCAGCCGGGTCATATGTACCTTGCGCTCCTCCAGCGGCCAGTGCAGGGCTCGGTGCAGGGCCTTGGCGATGCCCTCCACGTCGTACGGGTTGACCAGGTAGGCGTGCCGCTGGAGCTGGGCCGCGGCCCCGGCGAACTCGCTCAGGACCAGGACCCCGTCGCCCTTGTTGTTGCAGGCGCAGTACTCCTTGGCCACCAGGTTCATGCCGTCGCGCAGCGGCGTGACCAGTCCCACGTCGGCCGCGGCGTAGTAGGCCACCAAATCCTCGTGCGGCAGGCTGCGGTAGTGATAATGGACCGGCACCCAGCCGGGAAAGGAGAACTCGCCGTTGACCCGGCCGACCAACTGCTCGATCTCGGTCCGCAGATCCTTGTACTCGTCCACCTCCTCGCGGCTCGGGACCGCGATCTGGATGAAGTTCACCTTGCCTTTGAGATCGGGATAGCGGCGCAGCAGGGTCTGGATGGAGCGGATGCGCTCGGGGATACCCTTGGTGTAGTCCAGCCGGTCCACGCCGAGAATGATCTTGCGGTGCCGGAGCGCCTCCTTGAGGTCGAAGGCCTTCTGGACCACGTCGGCCCGCCCGGCCATCTCCGTGAACTGGGCGTAGTCGATGGAAATGGGGAACGCCCCGGCCCGGAACGAGCGGTTGCCCAGGTTGATGGTCACCACCGCGCCGCGGCCCTCGACCTTGGCCTCGGGCATGAGCCGGTGCAGGCTGCCCACGAAGTTGCGCCGGTCCTGGACCGTCTGGAAGCCGACCAGGTCGAATTCGGTCAGGGCCTGGATGAGCTTGGACCGCCACGGCAGCTTCATGAAGATGTCCGGCGGCGGAAAGGGGATGTGCAGAAAGAACCCGGTGTTGCGCCTGACCCCCATGGACTTGAGGAAAAAGGCCTGGTGCATGAGGTGGTAGTCCTGGATCCAGATGTAATCCTCGGGCGAGGAGCGCCGGGCCACGGCCTCGGCGAACTTGAAATTCACGTCCAGGTAGGTGCGCCAGTAACGGGGATGAAAACGGCAGAGGCTCTGCAGGTCGTGGAACAACGGCCAGATGATCTCGTTGGAAAAGCCGTAGTAGTAGCCGTCCACGTCCTTCTCGGTCAGGGGCACGGTGCACAACTCGTACCCGGCCTCCTCCGTGAAGTCGGCCAGGAGCTCGTCCATGTCGGCCTCGGAGTCCGTGGCTCCGGACCAGCCGATCCACATGCCCCCCCGGTTTTTGAGCACCGGGGCCATGGCCGTGACCAACCCGCCCGAGCCCTGTTTGATCTTCCAGCCGTCCTCTTCCTTGCGGAGGGCGACAGGAAGCCGATTCGAGACCACCACCAGCCGTTTTAGCGCGGGTTCCATCCTGTACTTGCTCCTGTTTGCTTTGCTTATTCGGTTTTTTCTATTTACAGCACTACCCTGCTTCGGTGGGGATTTCAACCGCGCCTCCGGAACGGTCAGGAAAAAATATTCCGCCCGCCTGTTGACACCGCCCTCACCATACTTATCTCTTGGCCCAGTCGAAACATACGCCGCCACTGCTTGCGGTGAAGACAGCATAAGGAGACTTTTCATGGGTTTGAAACCGCTCAATGACCGCGTCATCGTCCAGAGGAAGGAAGAAGAGGAAAAGACCGCCGGGGGCATCTACATCCCGGATTCCGCCAAGGAAAAGCCCCAGAACGGTATCGTCGTGGCCGCAGGCCCCGAGTGCAAGACCGTCAAGGACGGCGATATCGTCCTGTTCGCCAAGTACGCCGGCAGCGAATTCAGCATGGACGGCGACGATCTGATTATCATGCGTGAGGACGACATCCTCGGCGTCTTCGCCTAAAACCGCCCATAAAGGCCCGATTGCTTCGTTGCTGCAAAAGAATCAAATCCTCGCGTAGGAAGACTACGTTTCGGCCTTGATTCTTTTTTGCGCCTCGCACTCGAACCTTTCTGAACGGTTTTGCGAAGCTGACTACAATCACTGACAACCACTTTTCATAGGGACTTGGAACAATGTCTAAAGCAATTGATTACAAAGCGGTAGCCCGCGAGGGCATGCAGCGCGGCGTCAACACCCTGGCCGACGCCGTCAAGGTCACCCTGGGCCCCAAGGGCCGCAACGTCATGCTCGAAAAGACCTGGGGTGCGCCCCAGGTGACCAAGGACGGCGTGACCGTGGCCGAGAAAATCGACCTTGAGGACAAGCTCGAAAACATGGGCGCTCAGATGGTCAAGGAAGTGGCCAAGAAGACCAACGACATCGCCGGTGACGGCACCACCACCGCCACCATCCTGGCCCAGGCCGTGTTCAACGAGGGCGTCAAGCTCCTGGCCGCCGGCCGCAACCCCATGTCCCTCAAGCGCGGCATCGACGCCGCCGTGGCCGCCGTGGTCGAGGAGCTCGACCAGATGGCCAAGCCCATCAAGAAGACCTCCGAGATCGCCCAGGTCGGCTCCATCTCCGCCAACAACGACATGACCATCGGCGAGATCCTGGCCGAGGCCGTGGACAAGGTCGGCAACAACGGCGTCATCACCGTGGAAGAGTCCCAGGGCCTGACCACCGAGCTGGACGTGGTCGAGGGCATGCAGTGGGATAACGGCTACCTTTCCCCCTATTTCGTCAATAACCAGGAAGACCAGAACGTCACCTTCGAGAACCCGTTCATCCTCCTGTCCGAAAACAAGATCTCCAACATCAAGGCGCTCGTGCCCATCCTCGAAGCCGTGGCCAAGGCGAGCCGCCCCCTGCTGATCATCGCCGAGACCGTGGAAAACGAGGCCCTGGCCGGGCTGACCATCAACGCCATGCGCGGCGCCCTCAAGGTCTGTGCCGTCAAGGCCCCCGGCTTCGGCGACCGCCGCAAGGAAATGGTCCGCGACATCGCCATCATGACCGGCGCCACCCCGGTTTCCGAGGACACCGCCGTGACTCTGGAATCCATCCGCCCCGAGCACTTCGGCACCGCCAAGAAGGTCGTGGTCGACAAGAAGAACACCCTCATCGTGGACGGCGCCGGCGACAAGAAGGCCATCGAGGCCCGCTGCGACGAGATCTCCAACATGGCCAACAACGCCACCAGCGACTACGACCGCGAGAAGCTCCAGGAGCGGCTGGCCAAGATGGTCGGCGGCGTGGCCGTGGTCAAGGTCGGCGCCCCCACCGAGATCGAGATGAAGGAACGCAAGGACCGCGTCGAGGATGCCCTCAACGCCACCCGCGCGGCCGTTGACGAAGGCATCGTCCCCGGCGGCGGCACCGCCCTGGTGCGCGCCGGCAAGGCCCTCAAGAACCTCAAGGGCGACAACGACACCGAGCAGGCCGGCATCGACATCATCGCCCGCGCCATCGAAGAGCCGCTCAAGCAGATCGCCAACAACTGCGGCCTCGAAGGCACCGTGGTCGTCGAAAAGGTCAAGGCCCTCAAGGGCAACAACGGCTTCAACGCCGCCACCGGCGAATACACCGACCTCGTCAAAGAGGGCGTCATCGACCCCAAAAAGGTCACCCGCATCGCCCTGCAGAACGCCGCGTCCGTGTCCAGCATGCTGCTGACCACAGAATGCGCCATCTCCGACTACGTCGCCGACGAAGACTAGTCACCCCGATTCATCAATATTAAAAAGTGGGGACGCGCAATGCGCGTCCCCACTTTTTTGTCTCCGGGGGCCGGGGGCAGCGCCCCAGCGGGGTTCGGGGCGGCGCCCCGTCCGCCGCCCTCATCCCCCTTGTCCTCGGGGCGGCAAACCGCTATTGTGCCTACCATGACATTCTTCTCCAAGCTGGTACGGCCCGAGACCAAGGGCAAAAAGAACTTCGAGCGCGGGCGCGCGGCCGAGGCGCGGAGCGATTTCGGCAAGGCCGAGACGTACTTCAGCGAGGGCGCGGCGGCCTATGACGAATATTTTGCCGGGAAGCCGGACGAGGTCCGGCCTTCGCACCTGGCCATGGCGGGCGTGTGCTACACGCGTACGGGCCGGTATGAGGACGCCTTGCGCGTGCTATCCGAATGCGTGGAGCGCAAGGAAATTCCGGACGCGTTTCTGAACGCGGGGTATGCCGCGGCCAGACTGGGCCGGGCGAACGAGGCGGCCCGGTATTGGGCGCTGTATCCGTCCTGGGCGGGCCAGCGCACGGTGGAGTCCGCGCTCAACGAGCAGGTCAGGCGGATCCGCGCGGGCGGCGCGGACCTCGGCGCGGCATGCGAGACGGTGGCCAGGGCGGTGTTCGAGCAGGACAAGGTCAACGCACGGGACCGGAATTTCCGGGAAGCGGGCCGCCGGACCTCGGAATTTCGCCAGGGGTACTGACTCCGGCACGGCAGAGCGCAAGAGAAAGCCCCCTCGCGGAAGACCGCGAGGGGGCTTTCTCTTCGGATCGATCAGGATGCCCCGCCCGGCGGCAGGGCCTTGAAGTTTGCCTGTTCGCAGGTCTGGTCAACGCTGTCCACATGGAAGTAGTGCATGGCGCTTTGCAAGGTCGTGGCCTGTCCGGCCAGTTCCTCGGCGGTGGAGGCCATCTCCTCGGAGGCCATGGCGTTTTGCTGGATGACCGTATCCAACTGGCCCATGGCCCGTTCGATCTGGCTGACTCCGTGGTTCTGCTCGGAGCAGACCTTGGAGACGTCCTTGATCAGTTCGGCGGTCTTGGCGATCTCCGGGGTGAGCCGGGCGAACAGGTCGCCGGTCTGCTCGGCCACCTGCACGCTGGAGGCGGACAGCTCGCGGATTTCCTGGGCCGTGGTCCCGCTGCGCTCGGCCAGCTTGCGGACCTCGGCGGCGACCACGGCGAACCCCTTGCCGTGCTCTCCGGCCCGGGCCGCCTCGATGGCCGCGTTGAGCGCCAGCAGGTTTGTCTGCCGGGCGATCTCCTCAATGAAGGAAATCTTGTCCGCAATCTCTCGCATGGCCCCCACGGTCCGGCGCACGGACTCCTCTCCGGTGAGGATTTCCCGGTTGGTCTGGTCCGCGATCTCGCTGGTCTTTTCCGCGTTGTCCGCGTTCTTGCGGATGGAGGCCACGATCTCGGTCAGGGACGAGGAGACCTCCTCGATGGAGGCGGCCTGTTCCTCTGTGGACTGGGACAGGGTCTCGGACGAAGCCGAGAGTTGTTCGCTGCCCGCGGCCACGTTGTCCGTGGCGCACTGGACCTCGCCGACCACGCCGCGCAGCCGATCGGCCATCTGGAGCATGGACTTGAGCACGCCCCGGTCGCGGTCGTCGGCCTTGGCCATGGTCAGGTCCCCTTCGGACACCCGGGAGGCCATCCCGGCGATGTCGGAAGGCTCTCCACCCAAGGTCCGGGTCACGGAAAGGGCGCTCATCATGCCCGCGACCACGCCGAGAACAGCCAGCAGCAGGGCGATGCCCAGGACCATGAGGATCATCCTCTCGATACGTTTGTCCAGGTCGGCCTGCTTGGCGGCGATGGCGGCGTCGATGTTGTCGACGTAGACGCCCATGCCCACGACCCAGCCCCACGGCTTGAACAGCTTGACGAAGGAGAGCTTGGGGAAATCGCCCTGCTCGCCGGGCTTGGTCCAGAAGTAGCTCACGAATCCCTGGCCCGCCGCCTTGGCGACATCGGCCATCTCCACGAAGAACGGTTTGCCCTTGCTGTCCAGTTCTCGGCTCAGGTCCTTGCCGTCCAGCCCGGGATTGATCGGATGCATGACCATCTTGGGGGTCAGGTCGGTGACCCAGAAATAGTTGCCGTCCGTGAGCCGCATCTTGGACACCTGGCGCAGGGCCTCCTTCTTCATGGCCTGGGTGATGTCCTCGATCCAGGCCCCGGTCCCAATGGCCCATCCGGCCTCGGGCAGGAGGCGGACGTAGGATATCTTGAGCTTGGGCACGTCCTCGCCCGGCTTGGGCCACCAATAGGCGACCACGCCCTGACCGTTTTTCCTGGCTATGTCGCTCATGCCCGCGATGATCGGAAATCCCTTTTTGTCCTTGAGTCCGGACATGTCCTTGTCCCGCAGGGCGTCAGAGGGGTGCGCCAGGATGACGTTGTCGAGATTCTGCACCCAGACGTAGTTGTCCCCGTCGAAGCGGGCGGGCTCGACGATACGGCGCAGCCCCCGGATGAGGTTTGCCTGATCCAGGCGGCCCGCGTTGGCGTCATAGTAGGCTTTGACCTGGCCGTAGACCACGTCCACCACCCGCTTCAGATCCTCTTCCCTGTCCCGCTTCAAGCCCTCAACGTCCTGGGAGCGGTCGTAATATCTTTTGATGGTACCCTCGGCCATCTGGACGGCGTCCTCAAGATTCAGGCGGGCGTCCTCCATCTGCTCACGCCGGAAATCCTTCATCTGTCCATCGGCATACCCTCTCAATCCCTGTATGGAGAGTAGGCTGAGGGCCACGATGACCACCACAACAGTGGCCACCTGCATCAACGTCATTCTGGTTCTCAAACGCATCGCTATCCCCCCCCCTCGCGGGTCGCTTGTCAGGCCGTATCAGCCATCCGTTATGCATCGTGGTCTTTATGGTTCGCGAACAAATTGATAAACGCCATTATAAATATTGATGCGAGGGCAGGGGCCGCCCGCGGGACGCCGGTCAGCGCATTGAACATCGTCGCCAAAGGGGGTAAAATCATTCAGATAGCCGCAAAAATGAACGACCAGCCGCACGGAGACCCCATGCACCGTTTCTTCACCGTCCTGTTTCTTGTCCTCTTTCTCGCCGTCCCCGCCGGCGCCGAAGACGCCGTGGTCACGGGCACGGGCGACCCGGCCAGAGACGTGGCCAACGTACAGGCCGCGCTGGACAAGGGAGGCACGGTCCGGCTGCGCGGCCGGTTCGACTTCGGCGCGGACGGGCGGGTCAAGATCACCAAGAACGTCCGCATCCTGGGCAGGCTGGACGAAGCGGATGAGCCCCTGACCACCATCTCGGGCGGCGACTGGA
Source organism: Pseudodesulfovibrio sp. 5S69 (assembly GCF_037094465.1). Lineage (NCBI taxonomy): Bacteria > Pseudomonadati > Thermodesulfobacteriota > Desulfovibrionia > Desulfovibrionales > Desulfovibrionaceae > Pseudodesulfovibrio > Pseudodesulfovibrio methanolicus. The sequence continues at coordinate 1,173,272 of NZ_CP146609.1, read as the reverse complement.
CCTTTTACTCCCCCCTGCCCGTGGACACCGCGCCGCCGGGCAAGGACGGACCGCTCATCGTGGTCCGCAACCTCCATTTCGACGGGGCCAAGGGTACGCCCCTGCACTTCGCCTACGCGGGCGGGCTGGAGATCGGCGGCTGCGTCGTGACCAACGTGTTGCCGCAGGACACGGCCATCACCTGGAGCCAGGGCGACTCCCTGCCGTTCCAGGCCGGCATCGTGGTCGGCAATCGTCTGGTCCACCCCAAGGGCGGGCTCAACGGGGCGGTCACGGGCACGGTGCTCATCGAGCACAACCGCCTGGAGATGATCAACGACCACCCGGAGGAGACCGCCGGGTACGGCGTGCTCGCGGACTGGACCACGGGCGCAGAGATGACCATCCGCGGCAACGAGATCAACCGCACCTCGCGCAACGGCATCGAGGTCCTGGACAACGAACTGGGCCCCGAGGGCAAGGGGTTCATCCGCATCGAGTCCAACCGCATCGTCACGGACAACGAAGGAATCGCCTACCCCAATAAGTTCGGGCCCAACGGAGTTGTTGTCGGCTGGTATTTCGACACCAATGGAGGTGCTGATTTTTCAAGAAACAACCGGGCCATCATCACCGGCAACCGCATTGAGGCGCGCGGGGAAGAGTCCATCGGCCTGCTGCTCTATGCCAACGACCTGGTGGTCACCTGCAACGATATCGTCATGGCCGGAGGCCGGGGAGCGCGCGGCGCGGTCCAGACCGGCTCGCGCGGATTCTTCGCCAACAACCGGGTGCGCGGCCGGGCCAACTACGCCCTGTTCTGCTACCCCTTCGAGGCCCTGACCGCCACGGCCAACACCTTTGCCTGGACCGAGCTGGGCCTGTTCACCGGGTTCAAGGGCCAGGTCCTGCTCGGCGGTCGGGTCAACGTGGTGGTCGGAACGGTCCCGTCTCTCATCGACCACGGCCAGGGTAACCGCGTGGCGGACTGCGCCCCATGCGCCCTGCCCGAAGCCGACCCCGAAAACGAAACCTGGCCCCCGGCACCATAGCCGCGCCTTCCCCGGCTCCCGGCAGGCGCAGGCTCCCCGGATGCCGCCCTTGCCCCGGGCCCTTCTTTCCCCGGATTCCTCGTCCCCCGGTGTCCGGATACCGCCTTGTTCACCCCACGTGTCCGGTTTCCGCCTCGGTCTTCGCCTCCCGCCGGTTTGTGCCGCGCCGGATCCGACCGGCACCCGGCACTCCGATCCCCTCCGCATCCGCTGCCCACGACGCGTCCCGCATCCGCTTTGGCCTCCCTTCCGGCCTCGCCTCCTTTACGTCTCCGTATATCGATGATAGTTGTATGTACATACAAGCGAGAACCCCATGAAAAAACCATCCCTCTATCTGCAAAACTGCCTGTTCTTCACGGCCAACGCCCTGGCACGGTCGGTCACGCGCCTGGCCGAAAAGGCGTTCCGCGACACCGGGCTCTCCCCGTCCCTGGCCTTTGCCGTCATGCTGGTCAACGACCAGCCGGGCATCACCGTGACGGAGCTCGCCGACCACCTGCACCTGGCCCCGTCCACCCTGACCCGGTTCACGGACAAGCTGGTCTATCAGGACCTGGTGGAGCGCCGACAGGAAGGCAAGCTGACCCGCGTCTATCCCACGGACAGGGCACGGAAGGCCCAGGCGGAGATCGAAAAGGCCTGGACCCGACTGCACGAGGACTACTCCGCCGTGCTCGGCCGCGAGGCGGGCGACGACCTGGCCCGCGAGACCTTTGCCGCGCACCAGCGCCTCGAAGACCTAAGCTGACCCGGAGGCCCGGCGTCCGGTTTTATCGCCAAGAACACTTGTATGTACATACAATAAAAAAGGAGCTCACCATGTCCGAGCGGATCAACATCGGCAACAACGCCTTCATCCTGCCCGAACCGCAGACCATTCTCGGGACCATGCTCGACGGCAGGCCCAACTTCATGGCCATGGCCTGGGTCACGCGGGTCAACTACGACCCGTGCATCATGGCCATGGCGGTCAACAAGAAACACGCCAGCCACCGGGCCATCCTCGAAACAGGCCAGTACTCCATCAACCTTCCGTCCGTGGACATGGTCGCCGAGACCGATTACGCGGGCCTGGCCTCGGGCAACCGGACCGACAAGTCCGGCCTGTTCGAGGTCCATTTCGGCGAGCTCGAAAACGCCCCGCTCATCCGCGCCTGCCCCCTGGCCATGGAATTCCGCCTCAAGGAACAGTTCCACATGACCAACGACACCCTGTTCATCGGCGAACTGGTCGCCGCCTGGACCGAAGAGCGGTTCCTGACCGATGGCCACGTCGACGTGGAAAAGGCACGTCCCTTCACCCTGACCATGCCCGACAACCGTTACTGGGCCGTGGGCGTACAGGTCGGCAGGGCCTGGCACGAGGGCAAGGCGCTGCGCAAATCCCCAACGGATTAAGCCGGTTGAAATTCCTCGCGAAGAAATCGCGATCAATTGTTGACACGCCCCTCGCTGCCGGGTATTTATTGATAACGATTTTCAATCTCAACGAAGGAAGGGCAACATGTGCGCAGCATTGATAGGCGGAATGGACCGGTTGAAGCAGGAATACGTCTCGGAAGCGAAACGCAGCGGGATCAAGCTGAAGCACTTCACCGGCAAGGAGCGGAAGATATCCAAGGCCCTGGGCCAGGTGGACTTCGTGGTCATGTTCACCAACAAGGTGTCCCACAAGGCGCGCAAGGATGTGCTCGACGCCGTGCGCGGTAAGGACGTGCCGGTCTACATGCACCACTCCTGCGGCGTGTCCACTCTGCGCAGGCAGTTGGACGAGGTGACCGGCTAGCCCGCGGCCCCGTTCCCGTCCCAGCCGCGGATCAGGTTGATGACCTTCTCGGTCAGGCCGTGGAACTCCGGCTTGGTGACCTGCTCGTCGGCCATGACCGCCTTGCCCTTGTGCAGCACGGACTTGGAGATGAGCGATGAGAAGAGGACTACGGGCAGGACCTTGAGGACCGGGTCCTCCTTGACCTTGCGGGTCAGGGTGTAGCCGTCCATCTGCGGCATCTCCACATCCGAGACCACGGCGTCCAGATAGTCCAGCGGGCTCCCGCCCCCGGACGCGCACTTGGCCTTGATCCCCTCCAGAAACGACCATGCCTCGGCCCCGTCGCGGACCATGGTCACCTCGAAATTGGCCTGGCTGAAATTGCTTTCGAGCAACTGGCGCACCGATGTGGAATCGTCCGCCACCAACGCCCGGTACCGTTGCTCCGAAACAACGCTGCTCAGGTTAGCCTGGGTCTGGCCCGACTCGTCCAGATCGGCCAGGACCTGCTCCAGGTCGAGCATGAGCACGAACCGGTCCTTGATCTTGACCGTCCCGGTGATGCAGTTGTTCTCCATGGACGACACGTACTTGCTCGGCGGCTCCACGTCGGCCCAGAAGACCCGGTGGATCTGCGTCACCCCGGAAACCAGAAAGCCCGTGATCATGGCGTTGAACTCGGTCACAATAATCGGCTCGTTCGCGGCGGGCGAGCGCTCCATGTCCAGCCACACGCTCAGGTCCACCACCGGCAGAATCAGGTCGCGCAACGGGATCGTGCCCAGAAAACTCGGGTGCACCGCCGCCTCGGAACCCTCCAGCCCCTCCGGGGCCTCGACGACCTCCAGCACCTTGGCCACGTTCACGCCGAAATATTGCCGCTCCACCCCGTCCGGGGTGACTTCGTCGATGAAGAACTCAATGATCTCAAGCTCATTGGTCCCTGTTTCCAACAGAATGTCCGACTGACTCATTCGCCCTCCTCCGGCACGGTTGCGGCCATGCCTCACCTCCTAGCACGCTCCACGCCCGAGATGAATGATAATTTACGTATAGACTGTTGCCTCCGGAGGCCGGGGCACTGCCCCGAACCCCGCTGGGGCGCTGCCCCAGACCCCGCCAGGGAACCTTTTGAAAAAGGTTCCCTGGACCCTCCCAAACTTTTTATGTGCCTTCGGCAAGGACGAGCGCACGCCGAAGGATGACGATATGGAGCCCATATAAAAACAGTCCTTCCCCCGGCCGTCGGAGACAAAAAAAGTGCGGACGCTCCACGCGCGTCCGCACTTCCATTTCGCTTACTCGGCGTCTACGACGAGGCGGCGCCTGCGCAGACGGATTGGGTCAGGCTGAGGGCATCCCATTGGACGGGTTCCTCGTGCTTGACCGAACGGTTGAGGGCCGCGCCGAGGACTTCGTCCCAGTGGACCGGGGAGACGCCCACGCGCGGGCAGCGGGTGGTCAGGTCGGCCTCGGTGAGAATGTGCCCGGCGGGCAGGTCGCGGGAGAAGACGATGCACTTGCGCAGCTTCTTGGCGGCGGCCTGTTCGTCGGGGAAGACGACCTTGCCCTTGACCTGGACGGCCTTTTCGACCTCGCGGATCATGGTCACCATGGCGGCCAGTTGCGCGGGTTCAAGGGAGGCCTGGTGGTCGGTACCCTTGAGGGTCTTGTCCAGAGTGAAATGGCGCTCGACCACGCACGCGCCCAGGGCGGCCGCGGCCACGCTGGGGCCGATGCCCTTCTCGTGCCCGGAGTAGCCGACCGGCACGCCGTAGCGTTCGCGCAGGGCGTCCATGACCGGCAGGCCGATGTGTTCCTCGGGGCACGGGTAGGTGGAATTGCAGTGCAGGAGGATGACGTCGTCGTGGTAGGCGCGGATTTCGGCCATGGCCACGTCGATGTCGTCCAGACCGCTCATACCGGTGGACAGGATGACCGGAATGTCGGCCTTGGCGTACTTGCGCACCAGGGGCACGTTGACCAGTTCGGCGGAACTGATCTTGAGCAGTTCCACGTCCAGGTCCAGGATCTGGGCCAGGCTCGGGTCGTCCCAGGCCGAGGCGAAAAAGACCAGGCCCAGGGATTCGGAGTATTCCTTGAGCCGGGCCATCTCTTCGATGGACAGCTCGAGCGCGGCGCGGTGTTCGCCGTAGGTCGGGCCGAAGCTGTTGGGACCAGTGTAGGGAGCGGCCCGGCCCTGCCGGGTGAGCAGCGCCTCGCTGTCCCGCTTCTGGAATTTGACCCCCTGGACCCCAGCGGACGCGGCCTCGTCGATCATCTGCCTGGCGATGTTGAATTCGCCCTGATGATTGTTGCCGATTTCCGCGACCACGAAGCAGGGATGGCCCTTGCCGATGGTGACGCCCGAACGCAATGTGACGGATTGAATCTGTTTCATAATCAGAATCTCACGATTTGAAATCCGCGCTTTTCGGAATAGGGCTTGACCTGTTCATAGATCTCGCCCTGCTTGCCAAAGGAGGTGATGACCACGGCATCGCAGTCCACCTGATCCAGGACATGCGGTGCGGAAACCACGTGTCCGTTGAAAATCTGCCCCTGTTTTTCGGTGTCGTTGTCCAGCAGGACCTTGATCCGGAAGCGGGAGCCGCGCAGAGCGGACAGGACCACTTCGCAGGTCTCGGACGCACCAAAGAGCGCGAGGTCCCGCTTGCCTTCTTCATCCAGGCCCTTGAGCTTGTCGAGCACGAACTCCTTGATGGTGGAATAGAGCCGGACGGTTTCCGAGGAATAGTCCGAAAACATCCGTTGCCGCGAGCGGCGGCCCTGTTCCGTCAGGGTGTAGTTGTAGCTCTTGCCGTTGACCGGGAGGAACTCGACCAGCCCGTCGGCCTGCAACTGCTTGAGGTACTGGTTGACCATGGCCCCGGACAGATGCAGCCGTCTTCCCAACTCGTACTGGGACAGGCTGGAATCCCTGGACAGGGCGTCCAGGATGGCCAGGACTCGGGTGCTCTTGCTCGGCCTGAGGTAGCACCCTTCGGTTATCAGCATTCCGGTCACCACATTTTCAGCGTATTCAGCCATACAACTTCTCGGTCATTCGTTCGGTCAATGATGCATCCGTTCGAAGAGGCGTCCGGCTTTGCCGAGGATTTCACTCTAGACACGGCCACCTTACCTGTCAACTCGGGCCTGGACCGGGCTTTCCCGGACGTCTGCCGCACCCTCCGCCGAGCCCGCCCGCCGATCAATCGTTGACATATTGAATAATCGGCGCGTTCCGGCTCTGACTTTAGCCGGCGGGCAATGATTTCCCCCGAAAGGGGCGTGCGGGGGTATCTGCAAGGAGTTTGCCAAGGGTGGCAAGCAGGCTTTGTCTCGCACCTGATTTTACCACAACACACTATAATGAAAGAATCTTATTCCCAACATGCCTCCAAGCGAAGGCCGGTTCGGCAACGGACCTTGCCGAACGCGAAAAAAACGTCAAAAATTCGACCCCGTTGTTTGAAACGCGCCATATTGACCCCGTCACCGGCCTATTATACGTTCGCCGCACATTTTCATCACCGAAACCCCTTGAAGGAACCCTGAGATGGAGCAACTCGACCGCCCCTGGCTCAAATCCTATGATCCGGATGTGCCGCCGACCCTGGATTACGAGAAAATTCCGCTGTTCAAGTTCCTGGACAGGGCCGCGCACAAGTGGCCCAAGCGCAAGGCCATCGTTTTCCGCAACTGGTCGATTACCTACGCCGGGCTCAAGGCCCGGACCGAGATCGTGGCCGCCAACCTCCGCGCGGCGGGCATCCGCAAGGGCGACCGGGTGGCGCTGATGCTGCCCAACCTGCCCCAGACCATCATCGCCTTCTGGGGCGTGCTCCGGGCCGGGGCCGTGGGGGTCATGACCAATCCCCTGTACATGGAGACCGAGATCATCCACCAGTTCAACGACGCCGGGGTGCGCTGCTGCATCACCCTGGACCTGCTCTGGCCCAAGCTCGAAAAGCTCCGCGACTCCCTGCCGGTGGAGAAGTTCTTCGTCACCTCCATCGGCGAGGGGCTGAAATTTCCCCTGAACGTGCTCTACGCCCTGCAGGCCCGGAAGAACGGCAGTACGCCCAAGGTCCCCTTCGACGGCAAGTCCGTGCTCCCCTTCAAGTCCCTGGCCAAGGGGCGCGAGAAATTCACCAACGAGCGGGTGGTGGCCGACGACATGGCCCTGTTGCAGTACACCGGCGGGACCACCGGCGTGGCCAAGGGATGCATCCTGACCCATTTCAACATCGGCGCGAACATGCAGCAGTGCCAGTCCATGATGCACACCCTGGGCAAAAAGCGGGAGACCTTCCTCGGCATCCTGCCCTATTTCCATATATATGGGCTGACCACATGCCTGGCCTGGCCGACCAGCCTGGGCGCGACCCTGGCCCCGTTCCCACGCTATGTGCCGCTGGATGTGCTCAAGGGCATCCACAAGCTCCGGCCCACGGTCTTTCCCGGCGCGCCCGCCCTGTATATTTCGCTGTTGCAGCAAAAGGACATCGACAAATACGACCTCAAATCCATCGAGGTCTGTGTGTCCGGGTCCGCCCCCATGCCCGTGGAGTACATGGAGCAATTCCTCGAACGCTCGGGCACGTCCATCACCGAGGGGTACGGCCTGACCGAGGCCTCGCCCGTGACCCACTTCAACCCCCTGGAGGGCAAGAGCAAGAACGGCTCCATCGGCCTGCCCTTCCCGGACACGGACGCCAAGATCGTGGACATGGACGTGGGCGGCGAGCCGCTGCCCGCGGGCAAGCGCGGCGAACTGGTCATCCGCGGACCGCAGGTCATGAAGGGCTACTACAACCGGCCCGACGCCACGGCCGACGTGCTCCGCAACGGCTGGCTGTACACCGGCGACATCGCCACCATGGACGAGGAAGGCTATTTCTACATCGTGGACCGCAAAAAGGACCTGATCATCTCCGGCGGATACAACATCTACCCCCGCGAGATCGACGAGGTCCTGCACGGCCACCCCAAAATCAAGGAGGCCGTGTCCGTGGGCATTCCTCACGAGGCGCGCGGCGAGATCATCAAGGCCTACGTGGTCGTCCACGACGGCGAAAAGCTGGAGCGTTGCGACGTCATCGCGTTTTGCCGCGAGAAGCTGGCCAACTACAAGGTCCCGCGCCAGGTGGAGTTCCGCACCGACCTGCCCAAGACCATGGTCGGCAAGGTCCTGCGCCGCGCCCTGCGCGAGGAAGAGGAAGCCAAGGCCGCGGCCAGGAAGAAGCGCCGGGCGGACAAGCAGCAGGCCAAGGCCGGGGAGGCCTGCGAATAACCGCCGCACAGGCCGTCCGCAAGCCCGAAATCAAGGGCCGGTTCCCGCTCGGAACCGGCCTTTTTTCGCGCCCTGGGGGCGCATCGCGTCCCCCGCTTCGCGGAAACGCCGGACGCCGGGCGGCGCTACTCGGGAGGTTTTCTCACATTAATGAAAAATTTTATTCCCCTAAAAATTTCTTTTCGAGAAATTATGGCCTGTTTTCACCTGGAACTGCGCAATTAATTCAACCATACCGCCAGATTTGCAAAAATGTATTACCGAAAACCACTTCCTCTCACCCCCCTTTTGGTGTATGAATCATCACTGTTTCAATCAGCAACCATAATTCCTATGAGAGGAGGAGTAATGAAACTGAGTTTGCACAAGACGGGCCTGCTGGCTCTCGCGTTCGTTCTGAGCTTCCTGATGATCGTTCCGGCCTTTGCCGCCGACACCATCAAGATCGGCTTCAACCTGCCCCTGACGGGCGACATTCCCGAGGTCGGCGACGGTTCCAAGAAGGCCGCCGAGATGTACCTCAAAGATATCAACGACGCCGGCGGCCTCGAGGTCGGCGGCAAGAAGTACCAGCTTGAGTTCGTGTACATGGACAACGAGTCCAAGGCCGAATCCGCCGTCAACGCGGCCCTCAAGCTCATCGAGCAGGAGAACGTTGTCGCCATCATCGGCCCCAACTCCTCCAAGCAGGCCGTGCCCGCCGGCGGCACCTGCAACGATAACCGTTGCCCGATGATCACCCCCTGGTCCACCAACCCGGACACCACCAAGGACCGCCCCTGGGTCTTCCGCGCCGCCTTCCTGGATCCGTTCCAGGGCCCGGTCGCGGCCGACTTCGCCTCCGAAAAGTTCGGCGCCAAGACCGCTGCCGTCCTGTTCGACGTGTCCAACGACTACTCCAAGGGCCTGGCCGAGATCTTCAAGGCCGCCTGGGAGAAGAAGGGCCTGGGCCCGGTCGTGGCCTTCGAGTCCCACGGCACCAAGGACCAGGACTTCTCCGCCCAGTTGACCACCATCATCAAGGCCAACCCGGACTTCATCTTCGTGCCCGACAACTACAACCAGGTCGCTCTGATCGTGCAGCAGGCGCGTGACCTCGGCTACCAGGGTCCGTTCATGGGCTCCGACGCCTGGGGCACCCCCGACCTGATCAAGCTCTGCGGCGAGCAGTGCTACGGCAACTACTTCTCCACCCACTACGCCGCGGCCGGCGCCACCGGCGCCACCAAGGTCTTCATCGACCGCTACGAGAAGACCTACGGTTCCACCCCGGCCGACTACGCGGCCCTGACCTGGGACTCCATCGGCCTGCTCGTTCAGGGCATCCAGAACGCCGGCAAGGTTGATTCCAATCCGCGCAAGGAGCGCCAGCTCATCCGCGACGGCCTGGCCGCCATCAAGTCCTTCGACGGCATCACCGGCAAGTCCAAGTTCGACGCTCAGGGCGACCCGATCAAGTGCGCCGTGGTGGTCAAGATCTCCGACCAGGGCGAATTCGTCTTCGAGCAGTCCGTCTGCCCGTAGGCCTTTGAGTACACCGAGTTAGGTGAGCGGGGGCCGTTGGCCCCCGCTCTTGTATACACCCTCCGGGGCCGGGGCGCCCGTCGGCCCGAAATCCTCAGAAATTTCCCAGGGAAGGCTATCGTGGACTTCATCATTCAAAACATCATCAACGCCCTGCAGTGGGGCAGCTTCTACGCGCTCATCGCGTTGGGCTACACCCTGGTGTACGGCGTGTTGCGCCTGATCAACTTCGCCCACGGCGATATCTTCATGGTCGGCGCCTACATCGCGTTTTTCGTGGCCGGATTCATGCTCGGTCCGGCGCTCGGACTGTCGCCCATGGTGACCTTCCTGCTCGCCGTGCCGCTGACCATGTTCCTGACCGCCTGCGTGGGCGTCACCCTGGAGCGTGTGGCCTATCGCCCGCTGCGGCGCAAGGGCGCGCATCGGCTCTACGTGGTCATCACCGCGCTGATGTGCGGCCTGATCCTTGAATACTCCAACCTCGCCGTGCTCGGCGCCAGCCGGTTGAAGTTCCCCGAGTTGGTCCACAAGACCATCTGGGACATCGGCGGCGTGACCGTGACCAATCTGAAGGTCATCGTCATCTTCGCGGCCATCGCCGTCTTCGTCATCCTCAATTTCATCGTCACCAAGACCAAGATCGGCATGGCCATGCGCGGCATCTCCTACGACAAGTTCGCCATCCCGCTCATGGGCATCCCCATCGACCAGATCATCGTCTTCACCTTCATCCTGGGTTCCGGCTTCGCCGGTCTGGCCGGGCTGCTCTTCGCCATGTCCTACCCGGTGCTCGAACCGTTCATGGGCATGCTCATCGGCTGGAAGGCGTTCATCGCGGCGGTCGTCGGCGGCATCGGCGACATCCGGGGCGCATTCTACGGCGGCTTCCTCCTCGGCTTCATCGAGGTGGGCGTGGTCACCGTGTTCCCGTCCACGTACCGCGACCTGTTCGCCTTCACCATCCTGCTGATCATTCTCTGGATGAAACCGACCGGACTGTTCGGCATGCCGCAGTCCACCAAAATCTAGTCGGGAGCCAAGCGCATGCAGAAATACTCATTCAACATCCTGATCGCGTTCGCGGCCGTGGTCCTGCTGGTCCTGGCCCAATACCGCATCCTCGACAACTACATCCAGGCGGTCATCATGTTCGGCGGCATCAACATCATGATGTCCACCTCGCTGAACCTGGTGAACGGCAACATGGGCGAGTTCACCTGCGGCCACGCGGCCTTCATGTGCGTGGGCGCCTACGTGGCCTCCATCCTGTCCGTGGTCTGCTTCGGCTCCAAGTTCGGCGACCCGCTGTTCCCGGCGGCCGCTTCCTACTTCGTCTTCCCGATCATCATCCTGATCGGCGGCTTCATGGCGGCCCTGTCCTCCATCCTGGTGGCCCTGCCCTCGTTCAAGACCCGCGACGACTACCTGGCCATCATCACCATCGCGGTCAACTACATGGTCATCTCGGGCATCGAGAACATGGACTGGATCGGCGGCTCCCGCGGCTTCCAGGGCATGAAGGACACGGTCTGGGCCATGGTCGACTCCACCCCGTCCTGGCTGGCGGGCGACAACGACTTCCCCTGGGTCCTGCTCTACGTCATCCTGTTCACCATCTTCGACATCTGGGTCATCCGCCGGTTCATCACCTCGACCTACGGCAAGGGCGTGGACGCCGTGTGCCAGGACGAGACCGCGGCCGAGATCATGTCGGTGAACACCAACAAGATCAAAACCGTAAACTTCATGATCTCGGCAGGTCTGGCCGGGTGCGCGGGCGGCCTGTTCGCCCACGTGATCGGCTACGTCAACCCGCAGTCGTTCAACATCCTCAAGTCCACCGAGGCCATGGTCATGGTCTACCTGGGCGGCATGGGTTCGCTCTCGGGCGCGGTTATCTCCGCGGTGGTCTTCACCTTCCTGCTCGAGATCCTGCGTTCCCAGGCGCTCATCGACTTCCTGATGGCCCCGGCCACCTTCGTGTTCCCGGACTGGGAGCCGTCCGCGGGCGTCATCAAGTGGGTCATGATCCCGCTGCTCCTGGTCCTGATCATGCAGTTCAGGCCCGAGGGCATCATGGGCAACAAGGAGTTGTCGGACGTGTTCCCGAAACTCAAAAAATACTACACGTTCAAATAGGGGGCTGTTCATGTCACTGCTTAAAATAGACAGCCTCACCCAGCGGTTCGGCGGCCTCCAGGCCGTCAGCGAGTTCTCGGTGGACATGCAGGGCGGCGAACTGATGGGGCTGATCGGCCCCAACGGCGCGGGCAAGACCACCATCTTCAACCTCATCTCCGGCTTCTACCAGCCCACCGAGGGGACCATCACCTTCGACGGCAAGCCCACGGCAAAGCTCAAGCCCCACCAGGTCACGTCCATGGGCATCGCCAGGACCTTCCAGAACATCCGCCTGTGGCACGACATGACCGTGCTGGACAACATCCGCATCGCCCAGCACTACCGCCTCGGCTACACGGTTCTGGATTCGGTGCTGCGCGGCAAGAGGTACCGCGCCCGCGAAGCGCGCATCCTGGAGATCGCCGAGGAGCTGCTCGAGGCCATGTCCCTGACCGAGGTGGCCATGGAGTATCCCAAGAACCTGCCATACGGGCTGCAGCGCCGGGTGGAGATCGCCCGGGCCATGTCCATCCGGCCCAAGCTCCTGCTGCTCGACGAACCGGCCGCGGGCCTGAACTCCAAGGACGTGGAAGACCTGATCACCCTGGTCCGAGGCATCCACGACCGCTTCGACATCACCATCTTCATGATCGAGCACCAGATGAAGGTCGTCACCTCGCTGTGCCAGTGGATCAAGGTCATCGACTTCGGCTCCACCATCGCCGAGGGCACCCCCGAAGACATCCAGAGCAACCCGGCCGTCATCAAGGCCTATCTTGGAGACGACAACATATGACTACTCCCTTACTCGAAGTCGAAAACCTGTACGTCAAGTACGGCAACATCGAAGCCCTGCACGGCATCTCCTTCTCCGTGGGCGAAGGCGAAATCGTCACCCTCATCGGCGCCAACGGCGCGGGCAAGTCGACCACGCTCATGTCCATCGCCCAGTTGCCGCCGCCCGAGGCCCCCAAGGTCATCAAGGGCGACATCCGCTTTAAGGGCAAGTCCATCCTGGGCATGCCCGCGGACAAGGTCGTCTCGGACCTGCACATGGCCCTGGTCCCGGAAGGGCGCCACATCTTCGGCAACCTGACCGTGGAGGAAAACCTCAAGATCGCCACCTACTCCCGCAAGGACGGCCAGGGAGAGATCGACCGCGACTACAAGCGCGTCTACAAGCTCTTTCCGCGCCTGGACGAACGCAAGAAACAGCGCTCCGAGTCCCTGTCCGGCGGCGAGCAGCAGATGCTGGCCGTGGGCCGCGCCATTCTGTCCGGCTGCCGGGTGATCATGCTCGACGAGCCGTCCATGGGGCTGGCCCCGCTGCTCATGTACGACATGTTCCGCACCCTCAGGGAGTTGAACGAGGAGGGCATGACCATCCTGCTCATCGAGCAGAACGCCAACCTGGCGCTCAAGTTCGCCCACCGGGGCTACGTCATCGACACCGGCGAGATCGTGGCCCAGGGCACGTCCGCCGAGCTCATGGAAAACCCGGAGGTCAAGAAGGCGTACCTCGGCGGCTAGCCCCGCTCGCAACACGCAAGACACAAGGGCTGCTCAGACGGGCAGCCCTTTTTTTGCGCCGGATTCCGGACGGTGCGCCGTTCGCCTGTCCCGAGTTGGCACGGCTTGTGCTGTTCATGGCGGAGGGAAAAACATTCCCCATGGACAACGGCAACAGCGGGAGCAAGCATGTCGACCACATCCATCGGAAGCGACCTGATCACCGGCACCTACACCCTGCTTCGCGCCTCGGTGGAGGAGAAGCAACTGCGCCAGCAGGCCAAGGCGCTGGACGAGGAAAGCGCCCAGAGCGGCGCCACAAAGGGCCTGGCCTCGGATATATCGTCCGTCCTGGACCAGATTCCCAAGGGCGACGACAACCGCCTCTCCTTCCAGGAGGTGCAGGACTACCGGGAGAAACTCGGGGACAAGTGGGACGTCGCGGTCATGGCCGACCTGAAGAAGCTCGGCGTGGACGTGTCCAAGGAGTTCGCCATGACCTACGACCCGGACACGGGCAAGGTCACGGTCCCGGACTCCACCAAGGATGCGGAGATCATCAACAAATATTTTGAGGACAACCCGGATAGGGTCAAGGAATTCCACACCATCATCCAGCTGGGCAAACTGGCCTCCACGGCCTCCAGCCAGCTCTCGCAGAACGACATGATGACCAGCCTTAAGCAGCAGGCCATGTCGTGGTGGTTTGCGGACAACACCGACCCGGCCAGCTGGTTCGAGGGCGGCGGCCTCCTGGCCATGGGCGGCAGCAGCGCGTCCTACACCGGCCTGAACCTGATGGTCTAGCGGGCCCGGCCCGCCTTTCGCACGGCAAAAAAGGCGCACCCCGAAACAGGGTGCGCCTTTTCCATGCAATTCACCCCCGCGCCCGAAGGCCGGGGGGCGCGGTCAGGCCGCTATTCGACCACGGTGGCCTTGTTGATGACCACCGGCTCGACCGGGACGTCGTCGTGGAAGCCGTGGCGGCCGGTGGGCACGTCCTTGATCTTGTCCACGGTGTCCTGGCCCTCCACGACCTTGCCGAACACGGCGTAGCCCCAGCCCTGGGGGGTCTCGGAGGAGAAGTTCAGGAAGCCGTTGTCCTTCACGTTGATGAAGAACTGGGAGGAGGCGGAATGCGGGTCCATGGTCCGGGCCATGGCCAGGGTGTACTTGTCGTTGGTCAGTCCGTTGTTGGCCTCGTTCTTGATGGGCGCGCGGGTCGCCTTCTCCTTCATATCCGGGTCCATGCCGCCGCCCTGGATCATGAAGTTGGAGATCACGCGGTGGAAGATCAGGCCGTCGTAAAAGCCCTCTTCCACGTACTGCTGGAAGTTGGCCGCGCTCTCGGGGGCCTTTTCGAAATCGAGTTCGATGACGATGTCGCCCATGCTGGTTTCCATCTTGATCATGAATACGCTCCTTTGTGCCGGGGTCGCGCCCGGCGTGATGTCGTTAGGGGCCTTCCCCTTACCAAAGCCCGATGCGCCTGGCAAATCAGGCCGCCGGGCGCGCCTACTGCCCGGCCTCGGGCGCCCCGCCCCCGCCGGCGGCGGGCGGCCGTACCTCGGTATCGTAGAACATGCCCAGCCCCTCGTTGGGCGAGGCCTCCTGCCGGACCAGGGCAGGATTCTCGGCCCGGAAGGTCAGCAGGGAGCCGAGCTTGAGGATGTTCCGCTCAATGACCAGCTCGGCCTGGGGCTCGACGATCTCCGTCTGCTTGGCGGAGTTGGGGCTTTCCGGGCGAAAGTTCACGGGCGGCGGCCCGTCCACGAAGCCCGTGGCCAGGTAGGCCAGGGCCACGCCCGCGAGCACCGGCTTGAGCACCCGTACCGTGCCCGCCCAGGTCACCCGGAACACGCCCGCTACCCCTTGAGGACCTTGACGATCGCTTCCTGGTCCTCGGCGGCCAGGTAGGGATGCATGGGCAGGGCAAAGATGCGCGAAGCCGCGTCCTCGGACACCGGGAAGTCGCCCATGGAGTAGCCCAAGTCGGCGAACGCCTTTTGCAGGTGCAGGGGCTTGGGATAGTAGATCGCCGACGGGATGGAGGCCTCGGACAGCCGCTCCATGACCTCGGTGCGCTGCTCGGCGTCACGGGCCAGGACGCAATACTGCGCCCAGACCGAGACGTTGCCCTCGGGCACGGACGGCGGGGTCAGGCCGTCCACCTCGGACAGGAGTTCGGCATAGCGGGCGGCCACTTCCTGGCGCTTTTCAATCTCGCCGGGGAAGATCTCGAACTTGGCCAGGAGCACGGCGGCCTGCATGGAATCCATGCGCGCGGTCAAGCCCAGCCGGTCGTTGTCGTACTTGTTTTCCAGTCCCATGCCGTGAACGCGGATGGAGACGAGCAGCTTGTGCAGCTCCTGGTTGTTGACGAAGACCATGCCGCCGTCCCCGTAGCAGCCCAACGGCTTGGCCGGAAAGAAGGAGGTGCAGGCCAGGTCGCCCAGGGCGCACACGGATTTCCCCTTGTAGGTGGCCCCGAAGGACTGGGCCGCGTCCACGATGAGAAACAGACCGGAGTTGTGGGCCAGGGGCTCGATGGCGTCGTAGTCCGCGGGCTGGCCGAAGATATCCACGGCGATGACGCCGCGCGCGGTCAGATCCTTGCGGTTCTCCCGCACGTCGCGGATCTTGCGCCGCAGGTCGTCGGGATCGATGTTGAAGGTCACGGGGTCGATGTCCACGAACACCGGCGTCGCACCGAGCAGGGCCACCACCTCGGCGGTGGCGATGAAGGTGAACGGCGTGGTGAAGATCGCGTCGCCCGGGCCCACGCCCAGGGCCATGAGGGCCATGAGCAGCGCGTCGGTGCCCGAGGAGCAGCTCACGGCGTTGGACACGCCTGTATAGCCGGCCAGCTTGGCTTCGAGCTCGCGGATTTCCGGGCCCATGACGTAGGCGCCGTGTTCCAGGACGCCTTCGATATTCGCTTTGATCTGGTTCTCGATCTGTCTGTACTGCGTTTTCAGGTCGATGAAGGGTATACTCATTATGATACTCGCTTGTAGGAGTGGGTGATTGTGTGGCGGCAGTGTCTCACGAAAGACCGTGCCGAGACAAGGGGTTTACCGCTCCGCACCCCGGCGGCGGGCGGCCGCGGCGGCCACGAACCGCTCGGCCCAGCCGGGCACGGCCAGGGCATGGATGTGGTTGTATCCGGCCCAGGTGTTCTTGTGCAGAAAGCCGTCGCGGCCGAGCGCGCTGCCCTGGCCGCGGAGCATGCGCAGCCCGTGGCGGAGGTCGGCCGCGCCGTCGGACACGCACATGGAATAATGAAATTCGTGCCCCAGGATGCGCTCGCCGCTGGGAAAGAAGACCGAATCCTCGACCACCTCGGCCTCGGTGTAGCCCAACCCCTGCGGGCGGGGACAGAACGACGTGGTCAGGGGAAAGACGCCCGCCATGCGGTGGCTTTGCCCGTCGATTTCGAGCAGGTCGCACAGGACCATGAACCCGCCGCACTCGGCGTAGACGGGCATGCCGGACTCGGCCAGGGAGCGGAGATACCTAAGGGCGGGCCGGTTGGCCGCGATGCGTTCGGCAAAGACCTCGGGGAACCCGCCGCCGAGGTACAGGCCGTCGATCTCGGGCCAGGGTTCGCCATCAAGAAGGCTCAGCCGGACCAGTTCGGCCCCGGCGTGTTCCAGGGCCTCCAGGTTTTCGGGGTAATAGAACCACAGGGCCGCGTCGTGCACGTAGCCGATGCGTACGGTCTTTTCAGCCGGCGGGCCGGTAAATACGGGGCCGGGATCCGGGCCGAAATCCGGGGCCGCCTCCGCCGCCCGGACAATGCCGTCCAGGTCCAGCCAATCGGCGGCCAGGTCGGCCAGCCCGTCCAGGTGGGCGGAGCCGTCGTATTCCTGGTCGGACATGAGCCCCATGTGCCGCTCGGGGATGGGGTTCTTCATCTTCGGGAGCATGCCCAGCACCGGCACGTCGCAATAGGTCTCCATGGACCGGCGCAACACGGTGCGGTGCCGCTCGCCCGCGGTGCGGTTGAGGATGACCCCGGCCAGGTTCAGGCCCGGCTCGAAACCGGCGCACCCCTGGACGATGGCGGCCACGGTGCGGGTCATCTTGGTGCAGTCGATGGCCAGGACGACCGGACAGTCGAGCATGCGGGCCAGTTCCGCGCTGGAACAGGTGCCCCGCTCGTCCATGCCGTCGAACAGCCCGCGGTTGCCCTCGATGAGGCTCAGGGCCGCGCCTTCGGAGCGGTGGAAGAACAGGGACCGGATGATGTCGCGTGAATGGAAAAACGGGTCCAGGTTGGAACACGGGCGGCCCGCCGCCAGGGCGAGCCACTGGGCGTCGATGTAGTCCGGGCCCTTCTTGAACGGGGCCACGGTCCGGCCCAAGCGGCTGAAGACGCGGGCCAGCGCCAGGGAGACGATGGTCTTCCCGGTGCCGCCGGACAGCCCGGCCAGGAGTATGCGGGGGATAGGATTCGCCACGTTGCGCACGGGTTCTTGTAACCAAGAAAGCCTTGCCCGTCACCTCTTGGATGCGGGCAAGGCCTTGTGGACCGAATTGAGCCGAAGACTAGTCTTCGCCCTCGGAGTGGGCCTGCTTGCCGACACCGGCCAGGCCGTACATGGTGGTGGACCCGGAGGACCAGAACACCATCTTCTCTTCCTGAACCAACTGGGTCAGGAGCTTCTTGACGGCGCGGCTTTTCTCATCCGGGAACAGCTTGGTGAAGTCGTTGAAGTAAAACTTGGTCTTGCTCTTGGACTTCTCTTCGCAGAATTTGAGTATTTCAGCTTTTCCAGCTTCGGGATCGAGTGCCATAATGGACTCCTTATTTTTACATAAAGTCGGGGTACGGCGAGCTAGCCGTACCCCGGAGCTTCATTATCTTACCACTTGAACTGCGTGGTCTGGCGCCAAGTGTAGTACGCCGGATCACGGAAGTCATCGATCAGGTGCTCGCTGAAGGGCAGGTCGCATTTCTCGAAGAACCGCTCCCAACCGATACGGGTGGCCCAGTCGCCCAGGCGCTCGTACTTGTTGGCATCCTGGGCGTAGGTGTCCAGGATCTTCTTGATGGTCTTGGTCAGCGTGGGCCAGCGAGGCGGCTCGTTGGGCACGAAGGGAACCACGACCTTGGAGAAGGCGGGCTTGGTGATGCGGTTGGAGATCTTGCCGCCGACCATGATGGCGATACCGTCGCCTTCACCATCGGACAGGGGCAGGGACGGGCACATGGTGTAGCAGTTGCCGCAGAACATGCAGCGCTCCTGCTTGATGGCCACGGTCTTGTAGGTCTCGCCATCGAGTTCGACCTTGGACGGGCGGACTGCACCGGTGGGGCAGGCGGCAACGGCCAGGGGAATCTCGCACAGGTTGTCGAGGAACTTGTGGTCGATGAGGGGCGGCTTGCGGTGGATACCGAGAATGGCGATATCGGAGCAGTGCACTGCGCCGCACATGTTCAGGCAGCAGGCCATGGAGATGCGCACCGGAGCGGGCAGCTTCATGTCGGTGAAGTCGTCGAAGACGACGTCCATGGTGGCCTTGACGGTACCGGAAGCATCGGTGGCCGGGGTGTGGCAGTGGACCCAACCCTGGGTGTGGACGATGTTCGTCACACCGGCGCCGGTGCCGCCGACCGGGAACTTGTGGGCTCCGCCGGGGAACTTCTGGTCGTTCAGGTAGGCCTTCAGTTCCTTGGCGGCCTCTTCGGTCTCGACCTGGAACTCGAGGTTGTTACGAGTGGTGAAACGGACGTAACCGCCGGAGAACTTGTCGGCGATGTCGCAGATTTCACGGATATGAGTGACGGACATCAGGCGGGCGGTACCGGCGCGGACGGTGTAGGTCTTGTCGCCGGACTGGGCCACGTGCAGCAGGATGCCGGGCTCGATGATTTCATGGTAGTCCCATTTACCAAAGTTTTCTTTGATAACCGGGGGCAGATACTCGCCGAAGTGACGAGGTCCGATGTCGGAGATCCGACCTTCCATCGGTTTAGCAGGATCGTACCCAGAAGAAATAAAAGCCATATCGATACACTCCTCTTTTTAGCGCTGGTGACGCTTGCGGAAATCGTTGATGTCGCGATCCCAACCACCTTCGACATCTTCGGCTTTCCAGAAGATGTAGGGGTTGTGGCGAGGCTCCTGAACCTGGCGGGCGTCGACCGGAACACCGGCGGCGTCGATCAGGGCGGACATGCCCAGACGCTTCATGGTCTCACCGATACGCTCGCGGTTCTTGCCTTCTTCCATCCACCAATCCCAGATGTTCTCGATGAGATCCTTGATGGACTGGTAGTCGTCTTCCTTGTTCACTTCCATGAACGGGACGAGCAGGGAGCCCATCTGGGGACCGTCGAGGATCGGGGCCTTGGCGCCGCACAGGATCGAACAGCCGCGCTCGTCGCCAACCTTCAGGGCGCGAGGCATGGTGTTGATGCAGTGCATGCAACGGACGCATTCCTTGTTGTCGATGGTCAGCTTGCCATCGTAGGAGATGCACTGGGACGGACACAGGTCAACGACTTCCTTCTGGATGTCGAACGCACCCCAGTCGCGGCCCGCGTGGGCGCCGGCGTTGGGAGCGATCTCACCGCCGACGTAGGCGGCAACGGCTTCCTGGTCGATCTTGATCTCATCTTTCCAGGTACCGATGAAGGAGAGGTCGGAACGAGCGATGGCGGCAACGCAACCGTTGGGGCAACCGTCGAACTTGAACTTGAATTTGTAGGGGAACGCCGGGCGATGGAGCTCGTCCTGGTATTCCTGGGTCAGGTTGTAGCACAGCTCCTGGGTGTCATAGCAGGCGTATTCGCAGCGGGACATGCCGAGGCAGGTGGCCGGGGTACGCAGGTTGGAGCCGGAACCGCCGAGGTCGATCTCGAGGTCGTGGGTCAGTTCCCAGAAGATTTCCTCGAGCTGCGGGGTGGTGGTGCCCAGGAACACGATGTCGCCGGTGGCGCCGTGCATGTTGGTCAGGCCGGAACCGCGAAGCTCCCAGATCTTGACCAGGTTGCGCAGCAGCTCGGTGTTGTACCACTTGCCGTTGGGCTGAGCCACGCGGACGGTGTGGAAGTGAGCGACGCCGGGGAACATCTGGGGCTGGTCACAGTAACGGCCGATAACGCCGCCGCCGTAACCGAAGACGCCGACGATGCCGCCGTGTTTCCAGTGGGTTTCACCGTCGGTGTACGACATTTCGAGAACACCCAGCAAATCTTCGGGACAATCAACGGGAATCTGGTAGTCCAGACCCTTCTCGTTCTTGGCTCGAGCGTCAGCCTCCTGTTTAATGTCGGATACGAAGCTGGGCCACGGGCCGCTTTCCAGCTGATCCAACAGAGGAGTTTTGTGTTTCGCCATTCCCTTAACCTCCATTGTTTGATTAAGATGTTGCCATCAACCATTTTTGCGCCCGGGCCGGCAAATGGTGAAAAAATTCACCCGGAGCCAGAGCGCCTTTCCTACTTAACGCAACCACCTGAAATACCGGCAATTGCGCCAATATTCACAAGGTATGCAGGGCTGATAATGTACTGGACCGTTCGGTTTTCTGTCAACCGAAATATCCAAGAAACCATTGTCAACCCACAGTTTGCGGACTCAACGGACAACCTGATTTTGGGATCGTTTGCCACCCCCGGCCTTGCCTTCGCGGCCGAGCCGGAGTATCGGACCCTTGGCACAGGATATGGACCGCCATAAGCGTTACCGCAAAAGGGTATAAGGAGCAACACAAACTTGCAAATTCCAACCACTAATGAACTGAAATGTCACCGTTGCGGGCAGTGTTGCCGTAAAGGCGGCCCCGCCCTCCACGTGCAGGATCTTCCGCTCATTCAGGACGGCACCATCCCCCTGGCGGACATCGTGACCCTGCGCGCCGGGGAATGGGTTTTCGACCAGCCCGCGCAGCAGGTCTTGCCGCTCACGGCCGAAATGCTCAAGATCAAGGGCCGCGACGGCGCCTGGACCTGCCTCTACCTGAGCCCCGAGAGCAATCTTTGCGCCGTATACGCCAACCGCCCCATCGAGTGCGAGGTCCTGTTCTGCGCGGACACCGCGCCGCTCCAGGCCATGTACGGGAAGGACCGCCTGACCCGCGCCGACCTGCTGCCCGAGGGGCACCCCCTGCTCGAACTCATGGCCGAGCACGACCGGCGTTGCGCTCCCGCGCGCATGGAGGAGCTGGCCAAGGCGGCTCGCGAGGGCGACCGCGAGGCCGGGGAGGCGCTCAAGGAGATGGTCGTCTACGACATGGAGATGCGCCGCCTGGTCCCGCAGAGATCCGGCATGCCCGCCGAGCTGAACGACTTCCTCTTCGGCCGGCCCCTGCGCGTCCTGCTCGGCGCCATGAACGTCAAGGTCTACGACACGGGCGATACGGTCCGCTTCAACTTCCAAGCCTAGGAGAACCGCCATGAAAGACGAACGCGGCGTCTACTACACCCCCTCCCTGCAGCACCCCGAAGTGCGCATGTACGTGCGCGAAAACGAGGGCGAAATCGAATTCAGGCTCTACAATCCGGATGAGCCGGTCATCTGGGAAAAGCACCAGTGGGTCCCCTACCAGGCCATCGAAGCGGCCGCGGCCATGTTCCGCGAAAAAAACACCGACCGGAACCCCCTGGCCCTCTACGACCGGGACATCGCGCGCAAACTGCTCGACGAGTAACCTATTGAATAAAATCAATAAATTCAGCATGTTTCAAACCGCCCGGTCCTGCCGGGCGGTTCTATTTTCGCGAATGGGAATTTTTCCCAGGAATGCGAACGAACATCAGGAAGTTCCCCTATTGTATTTACAATAAAAGTATGACTGTATGGGCACCGTCAACGACAACAATTGTTTTCCCGGCAATCCCCGCCGGGAACTCCCCCCGAAAGGCTCCAATCACCGCCATGGAGCCTTTCTTTTTGTGCTGCGCGCGGCTTCCGAGAGCGGCGCATCCGCACATTTTCCGAGAGGGTGTTTCATCCTCACGTAGGGGGACTACGCTGCGGTGAAACACCCTCTCGGAAAATGCACGGCTACACCACTCTCGAAAGCCTGACACCGTGCGTGGCGAGAGCCGCTGTCGGGTGCCTGTGGCACCCGAGTCGCTCCAATGTTTAGGGGGATATTGGAGACTTCGCCACCCGAAGCGCGGCGACATTTTCAGTGGGGAAAGCACCCTTCCCCGGCCGATCGCTGCTGTCCTCATCCGTAGGGCTCCAAGACTCGCCAACGGCTGGAGGCCCGGAGGCATCCTCCGCCCTACCCCGCTGCGCGGGCGCAGGCGGGGCAGAGGCCTTCGAGGTGGAGGTCGACGTGGCTGACGTCCAGGTTGAGGGCGTTGGCCACGGCGTTTTCGTCGAAGTGGAGTTCTTCGTTGGCGATGCACTGGACGCGGCCGCAGCCGGTGCAGTGGAAATGGCTGTGGTTGCGGCCCACGCAGTAATGTTGGGCCCGTCCGCCCGTGCTGAAACGGTTGACCGCGCCCTTGTCGGCCAACAGGTCGAGGATGCGGTAGACCGTGACCCGGTTGAGGCGGTGCTCGCGCAGGACCTCGGCATGGACCTCAGCGGCGGACATGGGCCGTTGCCCGGCGGCCACGGCGGACAGAACCAGAATGCGGTTGATGGTCGGTTCCAGGCCGGTTTGTTCCAGAAACTCTCGGGCGGCTTCGGCCGTGTCGTGCAGGGTCATGGCAACCTCCATGGGGGCATGTCAGCGAAGGGCCTGTCCGAAGGCGTCGGCGGCGTGCAACAGGTTGTCCTTCCAGTTCTCGGCCAGGGGGTCGAGGGGCACCACGCGGGCCCCGAGTTCCGAGGCGATGACGTCGGCGCTGCGCCGGGAGAACTGGGGCTGGACGAAGACCACGCTCACGCCCAGTTCGCGGCCGTGCTCGATGATCTCGGCCAGATGCCGCGGGCTCGGCTCGCTGCCGCCCGCCTCGATGGCCACCTGGGTCAGGCCGTAGCGCTTGGCGAAATACCCCCAGGACGGGTGGAAGACCATGAAGGTCCGCTTGTCCGCCGGGATGACCGCCAGGCTCTTGGCTATGGACGCGTTCAGGCTGTCCAGGTCCTTGAGGAACGCGGCCAGGTTGGTCTCGTACACCGCCTGGTGGGCGGGATCGACCCGGACCAGCCCGTCGCAGGTGTTCCGCGCGATGATCTTGACCCGCACGGGGTCAAGCCAGATATGCGGGTCCAGGATGCCGTGCCCGGGTTCCTCGCCCCCGTGTTCCCCATGCATGGCCTCGTGCTCGCCGTGCCCGTGCGCGGTCATGGGAATCTTCTCCACACCCTTCTGGGTCCGGACGATGCGCATGGTCTGGTTGGCGTCGGCCAGCTTGGGCAGCCAGACCTCCTCCAGGTTGACGCCGATGGCGAAAAAGACCTGCGCCCCTGCCAGGGCGGTCATCTGCCGCGGCGAGGGCTCGTACATGTGCGGGTTGGCTCCCGGCAGGACCAGCACGCTCACATCCACCAGATCCCCGCCGATCCGCTCCACGAAATACTTCTGCGGCAGAATGGACACGAACGCCCGCACCTTGGCACCCGCCAAAGCGGGCCCGGCCCAGGCAACCATCAGCCCGAGCACCGCCGGGAGCACTTTTTTCATCAGCCTGGAAACCTTCATGCCGACCTCCGTGGGTTGTGTTGCGACATTGCCGTGATAGGCAATCCGGTTACACAATGCAACTTGGTTGCATCGGTGTCAACACCCCTCTTCGACAAGTTCCGACGGCTTTGCGCAACGACACGGCCCGGTCCGGGGATATTCCCCGGACCGGGCCTACGGACAGTTTGCAGTTGACGAAAACGGTTGCTACTTGAGGGCGGCGGCTCCGGCCAGGGCCACGCTCTCATCCTCATCCACGGAGCCGCCGGAAACGCCGATGGCGCCGATGATGACGTTGTTCTTGTCCACGAGCAGCACTCCGCCCGCGAACAGGATCAGGCCGTTGTTGCTGGCCTCGATGCCGTACAGGGGCTGACCGGGCACGGACACCGCGCCCAGGGCCCGGGTGGTCATGTTGAAGTACCGGGCCGTGACAGCCTTCTTGATCGAAATGTCGATGCTGCCGAGGAAGGCGTCTTCCTGGCGGTAAAAGGCCTTGAGGTTGCCGCCGGCATCCACGATGGCGATGTTCATGGGCACCTTGATCTCAACGGCCTTTTTCAGGGCGGCGTCGAGGACGGCCCGGGCCTGGGCCAGGGTGATGTCGCCGGGAAGGGTCTTGACCGGGCCCTCGGCAAGGGCGGGCACGGAAAAGAGGGCAATGGAAAGGACAAGAAGGGTGGAAAGCATCATTTTTCTCATAACAAGCTCCTCAACTAATGGATTTTCCGCCACCTCCGGCCTCACACTGAAGCCGAGCGGTAATAGCGGCTAATTAAAGCCAAAATTATCTTCCCGAAACTAACAATGCAATAACTAGTTACAAAAAAAGGCACCCCGGCAGGCCCTCCGGCCCCATCCCGCCGAGGCCGTCGGCCGATGGTCCCGGCAGGCAGGCGCGACGGCCCCATGATGGCCATCTGACCAACGGAAAGAAGAGGCGTTCGAACCTTTATCACCATAAAAAAATTGGATAAAATTGATAAATACGAGCCGTGGGCGATCCCGAAGCCGGCGGCGGCGCCGGGCACGGGAGACCCGATGTCCCGCTTGACATCAAGGCGGCATTGGCAAATGACGGACCAAAGGCCTTGTTGGGACGCACCGGCAAGACGGCTGAATTCCCGAAGAGCGCCGCACCGGACACCCCCGCGCCTGACAAACGGAAGTCCCCCCGCGAACACGCATACGCAAAGGAGCCCCTGCCATGGACACTCAATTCGCCGATGAACTGGCAACCTTCGTCGACACCTGGACAACGGACCCCAACCTGACCAAGGCCTGTTTCACGGCCCTCAAATCCCACCTCGAAGGGCTGGACGGCATCAAGCTCGATTTCGTGCCCCGGCCCGGCATCACCTACTCCCTGCGCGCCGCCCATGAGAATCAGAGCAAACGCAACCTCTTCGCCATGGTCGACGTCATCGACGACGACCCGGCCGACCGCTGGCTGTCCGTCTGCTTCTACAACGAACTGGTGGACGACCCCCAGGGACTGGGCGACGAGGTCCCCGGCGGCCTCCTGGGCGAAGACGCCAAATGCTTCGACCTCTACGAAGGCGACGACGAAATGGTCCGATACATAAAGGAAAGGCTCCAGACCGCCTGCCTCGCCGCCGCCAAGGAATAACTACCGCCCCCTCCCAAGCGGCCACCCCACACCCACCGACAAAACAAAAAGGGCCTCGGAGGTATAACCTCCAAGGCCCTGATTTTATTCCTGGTAGGGGAGGGACGTTAATATACAAAATAATATCCTGAATACATTGGGATAAAACCTAACTGTAAAATATAAATACTCACAAAGTTACTCACAAAAGTATCTGAATTAACGATACCGTGCCCTTCCAGCAAAAAATCAGTCAGAAACTGGGATAAACATACCGTCCATACTTACAGAGACATGTAAAACAAATTAAATCTTGCAATTAGGCAACATCGTTTTCTAGTCTAACCTATAGTCAGGAGTTTTAATCGGCAAATCTGAAACTAGCGAGAATCAGGGCAATGCGATTTTTACAGTCAATAAAAATGTCGACGGACAGTCAAACCCGTTGCAGAAAGCAGACCGAAAGCATTGGCACGCGTTAAATATAAAGTACAAATATGGCTAAAAGGGGGATCACCATACGCGAAGTGGGTACGATAACATGAACAACTGGAGCAAATAGACTCTTTATAATTTTCAGCCCAATTAGCAGCTAGTGCAACATTTTTCTAATGATTTCAACGAAATAAAGCGATATTTTATAGGGAGCCGCACAGGAAGAAATCGCTTAATGGATCAGTAGGAAAAATGGTCGCTTTTCTTATTTCGACGAATAGTATCGACCAACAAGCTCAATTCAGATTGTTTGATTTGGCACTCCCAAACCACCAACACGCGCCAGCCGTCGTTTTCTAATTGGAAGATATTACGCAAATCTCGAAGCTTATTATTTGCGATTTTTTCTCGCCAATACCCCTCATTAGTTTTTGGGATGGTCGCTCGCCGACATTGCGAGCTTTCATGACCATGCCAAAAGCAACCATTCACAAATACTACTGTATGGTACATGGGGAAAACAAGATCAGGACTTCCTGGCAGTCTTCTGTCGTGCAACCGAAATCTTAGCCCGTTTTTATGGAGATATGAGCGCACTAGGAGTTCTGGCTTTGTATTCTTTTGCTTAACCAGACTCATAATGCGGCTACGCTCAGACTTTGACACATGGTCTGCCATCAGAAGACTCTCCATAAATCCAAATATACTTTGGCCGGTGGAGCCATTTGTTCCAACAAATCTAAATCATTTCACTGTATCTATTCAGCAAATTTACAAGTCGTTCATGATCGTTTTTTGCCACTTTGCCAAGATACAATTTGTCAACCTCGTTATCCAAAGCGGCATGCGCAGCTCTTAATTTGCTGGGCATAGACAGCACGTCATACATCATTTCGAGCGTACCGCCTCGCCCCGCCTCCTCATCCCTTGCCTTGAGCACAGACTTCGCCAGTTTTTGTAGCTTTTCCGAATCGTATTTATCTGGAATCGGGAAATTATTGTACACTATTCCTATAGAATATCGATTCCTTCCTTCCAAATGTCCCCCCACCCCTTGAAGCCAAGCCAAATGCATTGCTGATGTTAATAGTGCAAATTGCTCTAATGTCGCATCTTCACCGATTTTCACCAAGTTGCTAGGAA
The DNA here is from genome assembly GCF_037094465.1 of Pseudodesulfovibrio sp. 5S69. Lineage (NCBI taxonomy): Bacteria > Pseudomonadati > Thermodesulfobacteriota > Desulfovibrionia > Desulfovibrionales > Desulfovibrionaceae > Pseudodesulfovibrio > Pseudodesulfovibrio methanolicus. Next base: position 1,146,231 of record NZ_CP146609.1, on the reverse strand, counting down.
TAACAGGGGGTTCAAGCCAACCGATCGGGAGATAGTGCCTGTTTTCTGATGTTACTTCTGGGAGAACGAGAAAAGGACATTCAGGAAGTGTTGTAATATGAAACGCCGTTGGCCTGCTATATAACTCATTAACGGCTTTTAATTTACGCGTACCACTTTTGTTCATAATCTCGGCTTTACGATATTTTACAACGCGCTCTATTAAGGACTTCACCGTTCGCATGGATTTCACATCCTTCGCCGACGCATCCTGTAACACCAAAATATATCTCTCAATTCCTTCCAAAAATTCAGTTGTTCCGACAAAAGGGCGAATATATTGCTTTGCTAGAGGCTCTCGATCTATTAGTACTCTTCTCTCTTCACTGTCTAAAATATAGTAGCCACCATCAATTGGCTTCGTACCTGTTCTTAGCTTTGGAAGACCATTAATTGGGTTATTAACCTTTTTTACAGTCACATAAGGACTGTTAAGCTCATCACCAACAATTAGATATGGCGAAATTTTATTGCACTCAACAAGTGTAGGATCACTTTCTGCTGTTGCATACTGAAATAGTCGACAAGAAAGGTGGTTTCTCGACTTTGGGACCAACCCAATTACAACGACTTGGACTCTTGCTCTTCTCCCCCTGCTCTCCGTACTCCATTGAAAAGTTTGATGCGCAAAATTGAGTTCCAGCGAATATTTCTCGAACAATAATGGCCACAACTGAGCTACTTGCTCCCCTTGTACGACCGAGTTGGTAGTCACAAGCCCAACGCCTACTCCTCCCCTCGCGTAATCAGCCGCTTTCAATATCCAGCCACAGGCATAATCTAAAGTCCCTCCTGCTCCCCCAAGATCTGCGATTTCCCGCACTTTTACACGTTCTTCTCTACTTTGCTTTTTACTGCCTTTGTAGGGGGGGTTACTGAACAGATAAGAACATGATACTATTGGTATTATTGACTCCCAATTGACAGAAAGAGCATCTGCAATTGCTATGTGCGGTTTTTTAACCAAAGGAACACGTATAAAGTCGACACCTAGGGATTGGCTTAACTCGTTATTAGCAATGTGGTCAGTCATCCACATGGCCGTTGAGGCTATACGTGCAGAATAAGAATTAACCTCTATTCCATAGAATTGGTCAACATCTAGTTGTGATACTTTCGATTCAACTTGCAGTTTCCCTAGACGATTCAATTCCAACAGCACTGCCAGCTCTAGACGGCGAAGTTCTCTGTACGCTACTGCTAAAAAATTTCCACAGCCACAAGCAGGATCAAAAAAAGTCATCCCCACAAGCTTTGAGAGGAAAGTAAAAAGGGATTCCTCCCTGCTGACACCATGAAGAGACATCTTCTTAAATTCTTGCTGCAAATCGTTTAAAAACAATTCATCTATAACTTTTTTTATATTTTTCTCAGATGTTGCAAACGCTGCCAAATCTCCACACTGTTCATTGCTTAAAACTGCTTGATACAATGATCCAAAAATTGCAGGGGACACTTCAGACCAATCAAATTCACAAGCGTCTAACAAGCTATCCCTTACCTCTCGGCTTAACGTGGGAATAGTTATGCGCTCGCTAAACATCCCTCCATTTATAAATGGAAACTCTGTAAGTTCAGGATCGAGACCTCTTTGCCGACTAGCCAAGGGCGTATCTAAAACTTGAAATAAAAAAGCAAGCAACATCCCCAAATCTGACCCGTCAGGCTTTGATCGCGATTCAATATAGTCAACGAACACCCCCCTAGGTTGAAAGATGCCAGTGTTGTCCGCAAAAAGACAAAAAACTATTCGGGTTAAGAGAATCTCTTGATCTCTTTTAGCATATTCAGCTTTACTTAGCGCATCTTGTATTTTTCCAATACACTGTGCGGCCTGAACGTTGAGATGTTTTGAAACTCGATGCTTCGGAGCTTGTAGCCCAAGCATAAACGAAAAACTTCTTAAATTCTTATGCAAATCAGGAAGATCAAATTCAACCTTACCCCCTGTATCCCGATCAATTAGGGAAAATCGTTGAAAATCACAGACCAGTTGATATCGAGGCTTTACCTCTTCTGCCAATGCATCGAAGTAATCCCCAGCCTGATCGGCTGCATCCTCTAGACTCCCCCCCCTACTTTTATGTTCTACTATGAGGCGCTTCGGCCACAACAGATCAATAAATCCCGAACGGTTATCTATTCTCCGAACGTGTTCCTCAAACCTTGCCACACTCCGCCGCTTAATCCCAAACACTTCAAAAAAATCATTATAAAATGTTTGGCATTCCCCTTTTTCGTAGAAAGCGCCTTCCCACGTTTTTGAGAATTCGACCGCCCTCTTTTCGACTTCCTTCCAAGAAGTGTGCACCTGCTTCCTCCATGAAATTGAGTGCCGCGTACCTAAAACATATCAATATATTGAAAAATCTGTATATGTTAGCTTATCCAGTGTGCAAGAACTTTTTCAGCCACATATTGTGCCATTTTCACAGGTACAGCATTGGCAATGAGGTGCTCTCTTTGAGACATCGAGCCCTCAAAAATAAATTCTTTAGGGAACGTTTGTATTCTACTCCTTTCCTCAGTTGTCAAAACTCGTACACAATCTCCTACATCTGCTTTATCAGCGGGATGCCGAACGTAATTTGCTGGAATGGGGCGGTTCACTCTTCGTATTGTAGCGCTAGGCTCGTGCACGCTAAATATTGCTCGCCGCTTATAGCTCCTAGGATGTGCGTAATAAAATTCAACCTCAATCTCATCACCAAAGTACTCTGCAACCGTCATCCTCCTTTCAGTTAATCCCTGATCTAAATATGCACCAAAATCATCATCCTTGAAGCCCTTGGCTGCGACCAAGAAAAAACGCTTTCTCATTTGTGGGACACCCGTACGGCTTGCATCTATCACTCTTGAAGTAAGACCATAGCCAGCATCAGATAAGACACTCTTCGCAATTCCTAAAGATTTGCTTCTCTCAATACTGTACACATTCTCCATAACCATAATGTCTGGAGATACGCTTGCTACGATTTCAGCAAAAGCAACTGTCAAGTTAGCTCTATCTTTTTCAATTCTCTTTCCAGCGATAGAGAAGTCCTGACATGGTGGGCCACCGATTATCACATTTGGATTATATTCTTTAACGTGTTCAACGGACGCTTGAATATCGCTCAGATCGAAAACATGTGCATTGTGGTCAAAATTACGCTGGTAAACATCTAGGGCGAGCCTCCAGTTGTCATAAGCCGCGAGTATGTTGAAACCGGCATTCTGAAAACCAAGCGAAAGCCCGCCGCACCCTGAAAAAAGATCTACTGTATTAAGAAGCTGTTTTGATACGGACATATTCGATATGATTTTCATTAATATACTGTTTCAAAGCGTTAGCTACAAACTCTGCAAGTTTTACAGGCACGGCATTCCCAATCATCATATTTAGATTTGTCTTCGTGCCCTTAAATTTAAAGGAGTGAGGAAAGGTTTGAATGTAGCTTCGCTCTAGGACCGTAAAGGTTCGTACTTGAGGCCCGATTGCGACTGGGTCTTCGGGATGTCCTGTGTAGCCAGGAGGAATAGGTCGATCGACTGCTCGGATCGTCAGGGAAGGTTCGTCAACACTGAACACTCCTCGTCGCCCATAATTGGTAGGAACCCGAAAATAATAATCAGTGTCTAAAGCCCCCCCAAAGTACTCTCGTAAGGACATAGGGGTATCGGATAGGTGCTCAGCTACGTACGATTCAAGAAAGCCGTCTTCCGCCCCTACCGCCCCTACTAGAAAAAGACGTTTACGATGTTGAGGGACGCCACAATAGCTAGCATCGAGGACATGAGAGCTTAGCCCATAGCCCAATGACCTCAGTCTGCTCACGGCTGCTTTAAAAACAGGCCGCAAACGAGCTCTGGGGACATTTTCCATCACAAAGTATTCAGGTTGCGCAGCCTCGACACAATCCACATACCGATTGATCAACCACGCCCGATCACTGGAATGGTTACTAAGGCCAGCACTGGAAAAGTCTTGGCAGGGAGGGCCACCAATTATTAAATCTGGGTTAAAATCTTGAACAATCGTCTCAGCGCTTGAATCGTATAAATCACATTCAAAAACATTGTGTTCAAAATTATCTCTGTAAACGTCCAACGCTGGCTTCCAGTGGTCAAATGCAGCCACGACATCAAAACCCATGTTTTGAAAACCTAACGACATCCCACCGCAACCACAAAAGAGGTCAACAACCTTTATTTCTCTCACGCTTCCTCAGCCAGCCAACGAAAGTTAAACTCTGGAGCAGCTAATGATTACTCTTGGCGAGAGCTTTCTTAGCAACAAAAAAACCTTTGGTCCTCTGACATGGGCAAACAAATTTGACAAAGAGTCCAACCCCATTGAGGTCAAACCATATTTCTTGAATTATGTCAAAAAAAGGCTCACTGACAACGGTCTGATGCCATCACTCAACATGCTAAAATATTTCACTTTATTGGCTAGTCACACCTTGTCCGATAGCAACCGACTTGTAAGAGGACAGAATCATAACTTCATAAACGAGCGAACAACGCGGGCTTGAAAGCCCTGGCTAAGAACCATAGGCTAAACCATAACTCAAAGGACAACGTCTTTGGCTCCAACAGAAGTAGCTGCGAAGATGACGAAAGACTCTCCCAGAGTCAGACTATTCCGCTTCAAAAGAGAATCGACATGTTAGCTGTGGCAGCTATTCTCCATCCGAAAAAACGCAGGGTTACAGACAATTGAATTAAACAGACCACTTTTATCATTCATTTTAACACAAAAAATGGGAATTTTATCCTTTTTTTATCAGCTTTTTCCAGTCGGATTTTCCACCATTATTCCCGCCCTTTTTCTAATGATATCTTGCTGGTGGATTTTCCACAAAATGATCTTTTACCCCCCCCACCCCATTTCAATTTTGCGTAAAGCAAACTGCCCTATCGGTACCTATTCGCTCAGGCTCCAGTGATTTACACCCCCCTCCCCACCTCCTGAACGGATGAGGACCAAACCTCACTGCACCTAATCTCGAAGTGCCCCCATTCGTTCAAGCATGCGTTCTGATTCTTCGGAGTACCTGCTTGTCCATGCCCGGCTCAGCATAAGGTCACAGTCACCCGACAACTCCAGTGACAACAACGCCCCGCATAAGGGGCAAGAGGTAAAGCCGCGATTGATGCCGAGCTGCATGTACGCGGATGGTGAACATTCCCACGATTGGGCGCATTCAGCGCATTTACAAGAATAGCGATCTTTCAACGGCCTTTTCATCCTTCTTCCTCCCTTCACGGTCTTATAGTTGCCTCAAATGTCCCATTGACGCCCTTGAGTTGCCTCGAATGCTCCAAACGTAAAGTTACCTCGTTTCTTTACATTTCCGCCCCCATTCGTTTTACGCCTAGAGGACACGTCCTATCTTCCCATAATGGTGATCGAATTTGCCTCTATACAAGGGCAATGCAAATCACTGGCGATGGCTTTTCCAATTGAACAAAATAAGCTGCCCCTTTTCACGCATGCGATCCATACTTCTGAGGCCAATTGCCCTTTGAAGACCATCAAGTGAGAGATTGGAAGCAATGATAGTGGGCCGAACTCGGCCGTATCTTCCATCAATAATATCATACAAAACAATCCGATCTGCTTCAGAGCCAAACTGTACCCCGACCTCATCCAGAATAAGCAAATCAGGCGCAAAGAACTTGCCAAGAACCTCCGCTTCGCTAACATGACTATCACGGCTCCAGGTGTTCTTAATCGAGCCTACGGCATGACGAACAGTTGAGTACAAGACCTTTCTCCCATTGGCTCGAATGTGATTTGCGATTGCACAGGCCAAGTGGGTTTTCCCTGTCCCCACCTTGCCTAGAAACACCAATCCAGCCCCTTCCTGCAAAGCCTCATCGAAATTCTCAGCGTATCCTTTCGCTGTATTCAAGGCCGTTTCGTGCTCAGCACGACTTGTCACAAAATCATTCCAGCTCTTTGCAATAAATCTAAATGGAATACCTGTTTCCAGGGCATCACGCTTTGCTTTATTGGCTGCACATTTTGGACATTCTATCCGGCCGTCCTGAGACTGATGCCCTAGAAAGGTTCCATGCAAAAGGCACTCAGCTGGGATGAGGCGAGCCGACTCCTCTTGCCCACTTATTTTCTGGCTCTGGACTCCAGCCTCTTGCATCGTCATCTTCATTTGATCTCCCTTGTTTGTTAGGCCGTTGATCCGCCAAGGCTTGATTCAAATATTTGTCGAAATTTGCCTCTCGAAAGGGTGTCGTGTGATCCAAATACTTGCGATCAAAGCCCTCGTCCTTGGCCTTGTAATCAATCACTTGCATGCACTCTTCCACGGCAGCCCCGGCCCTGAGGCGGGCGGGAATAAGACCGGTTACCTTAAACCGTTTCCCTGTGACCTTATTAAGGTGCTCAAGAACAGCCCTCGCCTGCTCAGCAATCAGGTCAGAAGACTTACAACCATCCGAGGGCGTTTCGCCCTCCTCATTCTTTCTTCTTCCCTTCTTTCCCTTCTTGCTTTGTTGGATGTGGTTAGTTGATGGTTGATTGTTGGCCAATTGCTGGCCAACCGGCTGGATAGCTTGTTGGTTAAAACTGGCCGCTGAAGGCTGATAACTATCCCAATTCACGATGGATATTATCGAATACTTGTTGGTTGATTTGATGGTTATCACGCCGGTTGATTTCAAATGTCCCAACGCAGTTCGTATTGATTGCTCTGAGATTCGTAGGTCGCTAGCCAGCTGCTCTCGACCTGTAACCAATTGTCCAGGGGACAACGACTCTCCCCGCCATTTCCCAAATGAATAATTGGCCTTGAAAAGCAAATGCATGAATAGGCGGAACGTGTTCGCATCCTGGTACCATTCCCAATCAACGATTTTCCTATGAACCGCGACCCAACCGCGAGACATGGATTACCCCTCGATGTTGCGGGACAGGTTTTCAATCAGCTTTCGGATGTCTTCGACTTTCCAGGCTGTAGTCTTTGGGCCGAGCTTCACCGGCTGGGGGAACTTCCCAGCCTTTACGCCTGCCCACCAGCTGGATTTGCCGATAGGGATAACTTCCAAGATTTTGTGGATTCGAACATAGCCCTCATCGGGCAAGGTGGGATGCATAAATAACCTCCAAGATTTGCTGAGCCCAAAATGGGCCTCATTGTTCTTGAAGGGACGATAGGGGCTTGTGACAATATCAGTCACCCACGGAAAACTATTTATTTAAGCCTAATAAACCCGAGTTTTCTTCAATGTATCTGCCAAGAATGCGAAAGGGAACCGGCCTACTTGAATTCTCTAATAAAACATCGACCAAAAGCAAAAAATCCCCCGTATACTCTGAGGTCGCATCCCTTGAGCTTCCAATCCCTTTGCCGCCAGCCTTTTTGTAGATTGCATGGAGTGCTTTAATGAAATTCCGTAAAGGAATATTGGCAGGCTTTCCCCCTTTGTTCTTGTGCCCCAGACTGCTGAGAGCTTTCTTTCTCCACAGTTTGAGGAAAGCGGCCACATGTCTATCTGAAACCATCAACTCACCCCGCCTATTTTGACGGCAATTCCTATCCAATCGGATAAATTTCGGGTCAGTATGATACCAAACAGCATATTCAACCAATTTATCCGAGAAACGGGCAGAGGGGCCAAACTCTCCAAAATCCAGCAAGGGTTCAAGAGTCTCGCATGCTTTAATAATGGCTTTCAACGAACGGTTGACTTCAACAGAGGGAATTAATTCTGCCTCAATACAATCATTCTCATAGCCAACTACCGCCTCCAACAATCCCCTTCGTGCATCTTCATCGAACGAAAGATTTATCCAATATTCTAGGGCGATAAAATCAATCACAGGGGCCTGGTCTAAGCACTTTCCAAGTGTAAAACGCAAATCCTTTTTGAAATCATCTTCAAGCTTCATCCTTCCCCCTAACCACCATTGGACTCACGCTTTAGCGGTATCACCTTCCCTCCATCCCTTAACGTATCCAAATAGTCCGCCCAAACCTGCATCATCTTCTTCCTCTCGGGCAGGTACTCAGCATGGTTATATGCGGCCCTCACCTTGTTGCCTTCTACGTGGGCAAGTTGCCGTTCAATCTGGTCAGGGTGGAACCCCATTTCATTGAGGTTGGTGCTGGCCATGGCTCGGAAGCCGTGGCCGGTCATTTCTTCTTTGGTGTAGCCCATACGGCGAAGGGCGGCATTGACGGTGTTGTTGCTCATCGCCCGATCCCTGGAGCGCTCGGAAGGGAATATATATCGGCCATGGCCAGTAACCAACTCCATATCCTTCAAGACGGCTATGGACTGCCTCGAAAGAGGGACGATGTGCTGCCGCTTCATCTTCATTTTCCCGGCCGCTATGCGCCACTCCTTCTTCTCAAAATCAATCTCTGACCACTCGCCATGCCGCAATTCACCTGGACGCACGAAAGTGAGGGCTGCCAATTTCATGGCATTCCGCGTAACCGGACTCCCCTGGTACTCATCAATTGCGCACAGAAGGCCTTTCATGCCCTCCGGGTCGGTGATACTAGCCCGATGCTCTTCTTTTACAGGAGGGAGGACGCCAGCAAGATCAGGGACGGGATTGTGAGTAACCAGCCCCATGGCCACGGCGTAGCGCATGACCTCGCCAATGATATTCTTGACCCTATGGCCAGTATGCAGCTTGCCGAGACTCTCCAGCCGAAGCAGGACCCGCCGAATTTGGGGAGCGTCCACCTTTTCAATGGAGATATCCCCGATCAAAGGGAAGACGTGCCCTTCAAGCCGAGCCATTTTGCGCACTCCGGTTTGTTCAGCCCAATTCTTATGGAACTTATCAAACCATTCCCTGGCCACCGCCTCAAAACGATCCTTACCCTCTGCAATGGCTTGCTGGGATTTCTTATGCTCGGCCGGGTCAACGCCCCTTTTGAGCAAACGGCGCATGTCATCTCGTTTATCGCGGGCTTCAGGCAGCTTTACATCCGGCCAAACCCCAAGACTGACCATTTTGGCCTTACCGCCGAAACGGTAGCGAAACCTCCACCGTTTCGAACCGTTAGGCGGCACCTCAAGGCACAGCCCCTGGGCATCTGCGATACGGTAGAGCTTATCCTTGGACTTGGCTTTTTCGATGGTTTTTACGGTCAACGGCATGGGGTACCTCCGTGAGTAACTTGGAGTATAAGAACACCAGTTACGCACATCATTACTCACACCGTCCGCTGGATGTCAACGGACTACCTGAGACTAGCCGAGACACATAAAACGAAGAAAGCCCCCGTATTTCGGGGGCTTTTTGGACGACCTCGGATTGGGTCGGATTCTGTCTTGGTACCAGGGGAGGGACTCGAACCCTCACAGTATCGCTACCGGCGGATTTTGAGTCCGCTGCGTCTACCAATTCCGCCACCCTGGCGTGGGAGAGGTTATCTCATAGGGCAGGGGCGGCTGGTCTGTCAATGGTCTTGTCCGGGACGGCCGGGGTGGTGCGGGATGGCGGGTTGCGGCCGTTGGCCAGGGGAATTACGTGCGATGGATTCCGGGATGCGCCGGGGGGTGGGACTGCGCTCGGCCTAGGCAAGGGCGGGACGGGCGGAGACGGGAGCGGACCGGAGACGTCGGGCAGGCCGAGCCGATCCCGGCCGAACGCCGCGTGGCCCATATGCGGGCCAAACTCGGCCTGAGCGACGAGCAGGCCGCCGCGGTCAAGCCGATCATCGAGGAACGGTTCGAGCGCGGGCAGACGGTCATGGACCGGGCCCGACCCGGCGGCAGTTGGAAGCGCGGGGAACTTCAGGCTCTTATGGATGACCTGAAATGGAAGATCGACAAGAAACTGGCCGCCGTGTTGGCCGAGGACCAGATGCTCGCCTGTTCCAGATGGGTCGAAGAAGAGGCCGTCCAAAAGTCCGATGGAGACCGGCCCGAACCGCCGGGCGGCGGCTCTTCCGGCAGCCCCGGCCCGCTCCGGCGAAAACAATCCACTATGCCGGAATTGACACATTTCTCCGCTGGAGGGGTTGTTTCAAGCCGTCACTTCTGTCAATCTATGAACCATTCCTACGTGTCCCAAGCCGTACCGCTTCCTGGCGGTGAGGTTCTCCCCTCAGCCCGGCACGTTAACCCACTTGTTATTCAGGAGGTTTCTGAATGAAATCATATCAGCAGTACATCAACGGCGAATTTCGTGACGCGGTTTCCAAGGAGCAGTTCGAGGTCATCAATCCCTTCACCGAAAAGGTCGTGGCCATGGCCCCCAAGGGGGATGCGAAAGACGCGGCCCTGGCCCTCGAAGCCGCTTCCGCCGCTCAGAAGGCCTGGGCCGCCAAGCCCTGCTCCGAGCGTGCCGTGTACCTGACCAAGATGGCCGAGGCCATTCGCGCCAACCGCGTGATGCTCGCCGAGACCCTGGCCGAGGAACAGGCCAAGGTCCTGCCGCTGGCCCAGGTGGAGATCGACGCCACCGCCGCCTATTTCGACTACTACGCCGGGTGGTCCAACAAGTACGAAGGTGAGGTCATCCAGAGCGACCGGCCCACTGAAAACATCCTCCTGTACCGCCAGCCCATCGGCGTGGTGGTCGGTATCTGCCCCTGGAACTTCCCGTTCTTCGTCATGGCCCGCAAGGTCGCCCCGTCCATCCTGACCGGCTGCACCATCATTCTCAAACCGAGCAGCGATACCCCGAACACCACTTTCGAGTTCGCCAAGCTCATCGCCGGCATCGGCCTGCCCAAAGGCGTGCTCAACTTCGTGTCCGGCGGCGGCTCCACCTTGGGCGACGCCCTGGTGCGCAGCCCCGAGGTCGGCCTGATCACCCTGACCGGCAGCGTGGAAACCGGCCAGCGGATCATCGCCGCTACGGCCGAGAACATCACCAAGACCTCGCTCGAACTGGGCGGCAAGGCCCCGGTCATCGTCTGCGCCGACTGCGACATGGACCTGACCGTCAAGGCCGTGGTCGCCTCGCGCGTCATCTTCTCGGGCCAGGTCTGCAACTGCGCCGAGCGCGTCTACGTCGAGGCTCCGGTCTACGACGAGTTCATGGAGCGCATGACCAAGGCCATGAGCGAAGTGACCTACGGCGACCCCTTTGCCAAGACTCCGCCCGACATGTCCTGCCAGATCAACGCCGCCCAGCTCGGCAAGATCGAGGACATGGTCTCCACGGCCAAGGCCGACGGCGTCGAGGTCCTGGTCGGCGGTAAGCGCGCCGAAGGGCAGCCCTCGGGCTACTTCTACGAGCCCACTCTGCTGGCGGAATGCACCCAGGACATGGAGATCATCCGCAAGGAAATCTTCGGACCGGTCCTGCCTGTGGTCAAGGTCGACGACTTCGACCAGGCCATCGAGTACTCCAACGACTGCGAATACGGCCTGACCTCGTCCATCTTCACCTCCGGCATGAGCAAGATGATGCGCGCCATCAACGAGCTCAAGTTCGGCGAGACCTACGTCAACCGCGAACACTTCGAAGCCATCCAGGGCTTCCACGCGGGCTGGCGCAAGTCCGGCATCGGCGGCGCAGACGGCAAGCACGGCCTGTACGAATACCTGCAATCCCACGTGGCCTACATCCAGTACTAGGCTCCACGTCCGCTCAACAGAGGACCGGTCGTACGGCCGGTCCTTTTCTTTTGCCGCGCGGGGGATCAGCCCGCCGCCGGCCCCCCGTACAGATCGCGCACCACGTCGAGCCAGGCCTGGGCCGCCCGGGAGCGATACGCCCCACGCCGCCAGATGACGGCCATGTCCCAGGCCGTATGCGGGTCCTCCACTTCAACAAGCCCGACCTCGCCGGAGGTCCGCTGCTCGGCGACCACGCGGGGCAGGAAAGCCGCTCCCAGCCCGGCCCCGGCCAGCTTGCAGATGAAGTCGATCTGGCTGCTCTTGGTGATGACGGCGGGCTCGAACCCGCTTCGGCGGCAGGCCTCCAGGATAATCCGGTTCAGGGCAAAACCGTCCTCGAACAGGATGAACGGCACCTCGCGCAGGTCCTCAAGGCGAATGGAGCCCCGCGCCGCCTGGGGATAATCCCACGAAAGCAACGCCACCAACGGCTCGCACCGGATCGGCAGCCATTCGAAATCCTCGGCCACGGGCAACAGCGACGCGGCCAATTCAACCTGCCCGGCAAGAAGCTGCTCTTCCAATTCGGCGCTGCCGTGTTCGACCAGCCTGATGTCGATGCCCGGAAACCGCTTGCGGTATTCCGCAAAGACCGGGGCGAACAGGGTGGATGCCCCGATAGGCGGCAGGCCCAGCACCAGCGAGCCCTTGGCCAGCCCCTGCAATTCCTCAAGCTCGCGCTCCATGTCCCCCTGCTCGGCCAACAGGCGTAGGCCCCGGCGGTAGACCACCTCACCCGAAGGGGTCATGACGATGCCCCGCGCGTTCCGGTCCAGCAACGGCGCGTCCAGTTCGTTCTCCAACTGGCGCACGGCCTTGCTGATGGTCGATTGCGTGCTGAACATGACCTTGGCGGCCCGGGAAAAACCCTGCTGCCGGACCACCTCCACAAACATCTGTATTTTTCTGAACTCCATTTCTATTCCAATATGGAATAGTTCCGAGTTGTACAAGTCATTTGCTTCATCAAGGGGCGCGACCTACCTTTCCGGCACGAGGTATTCACCATGACAACAAGAGCCATCGCCGTTCCCTTGCGGCGGAAATTCCACAACAGCAGCCTGGCCCAGGTCGGGCTGCTCTTTCTCGTCTGGCTGGCCAGCGACGGATTCGTCCGGGCGACCCACGCCCCGGTGCCCTCGGGCATCGTCGGCCTGCTGATCGTCTTTTTGCTGCTGTCCAGCGGAAAGATCAGCCTGCGCAGCTTGCGCCGCGGGTCCGACTGGTACCTGGGCGAGATGCTGCTCTTCTTCATCCCGGCCGTGCCGGCCGTCACCGCCCATCCGGAATTTTTCGGGCTGCTCGGCCTGAAGCTGCTGGCGGTCATCTTCCTGGGCACCGTCGCGGTCATGAACGTGACCGCGCTGACCGTCGATCTCTTTTTCCGCATGGAGGCTCGCCGTGACGGCCGTGACTGAGTGCTGGAACTATCCCCTGGTCCAGGCCGCGGTCTGGTCCCTGCTGACCATCGGCCTCTACCTGACGGCCAAGTTCGCCTACAGGCGCTGGCACCGCTGGTGGCAGATGCCGCTGGCCCTGGCCCCGGCGCTGCTGATCGTGCTGGTCTGGCTCCTGGGCGAGTCCTACAGCCGCTACCACGACGCGGCTGGCTGGCTGCTGACCATGCTCGGACCGGTTACGGTCGCCTTCGCCGTGCCCATCTACGAGCAGCGCCGTTTGATCCGGCGTTACTGGGCCGTCCTGTCCATCGGCATGCTGGCCGGATCGGCCACCGCCTTTCTGACCAGCTGGGGCCTCGCCACGGTCCTCGGCATTAACGGGGCCCTGCGCCTCAGCCTGTTGCCCCGCTCCATCAGCACCCCGTTCGCGGTGGACGTGTCGAGGGATATCGGCGGCACGGCCGACCTAACGGCCGTCTTCGTCATCGTCACCGGGGTCCTCGGCTCCATCGTGGGCGGATTTCTGGCCGACCGGCTGCCCCTGCGCTCAGCCCTGGCCCGCGGCGCCATGCTCGGCGTGGCGGCCCATGGCGCGGGCACGGCCAAGGCCAATGAACTCGGAACCGAAGAAGGGGCCGTCGCCGGGCTGCTGATGGTCCTCGTCGGCATGCTCAACGTCCTGGGTGCCTCGGTTTTCTCCCTCTTCCGCTAGGCGCTTTTCCGAAGCGGCGAAGCGCCATTCAGCTTGTCAGGCCCTACGCTTGGTGGTAGCACCGCTGGACGATATATCCACGTCTGATCAAGGAAACCCCCATGCTGCCCATCGGTTCCATAGTCAATGCCTGCGCCATCATCGGCGGTTCGCTGATCGGCTGTTTTCTGCAATCCCGTTTCCCGGAGCGCATCCGAACCATCGTGTTCCAGGGGCTGGGCTTGTGCGTGCTGCTCATCGGCATCCAGATGGCGCTCAAGGTGGAGAACATCCTGATCGTCATCTTCGCGGTCCTGCTCGGCGGCATCACCGGCGAATGGCTCAGGCTGGACACCCTGCTGGACCGGCTGGGCAACCGCTTCAAGAAGCTGGTGCGCTCCAAGAACGCCACCTTCACGGACGGGCTGGTGACCACCTCCCTGCTCTTCTGCATCGGGGCCATGGCCATCGTCGGCTCCCTTGAGGAAGGCATCCACGGCGACGCCACGATCATCTACACCAAGTCCATCCTGGACGGGTTCGCGGCCATCGCCTTTGCCGCCACCTACGGCACCGGGGTCATCTTCTCGTTCATCCCGGTCTTCCTGTACCAGGGCTCCATCACCGTGGGCGCCTCGTTCTTCCAACAGTACTTTTCGGACCTGATGATCGCCCAAATCACCGGCTGCGGCGGGCTGCTCATCGTGGGCATCGGCATCAACCTCCTGGAACTGACCGAGATCCGCCTGGCCAACCTGCTCCCCTCCCTGGTCTACGTGGTCGTCCTGACCTGCTTCTTCGGCTGATCCTTTCCGCCCGCCGATTCCGCTGGGTCCGTATGTCCGCGCCGTCCGCCAGTTCCCTGGTCCGGGTGGCCGGGCCGTTCGCCGACGGCCTCAAGATCGAGGTCGAGGCGGTCTTGGCCGTGCACGGCTAACCGCTTGCCAATAATAACAAGGCCCGCCTGATACCAGGCGGGCCTTGTTGCGTGCGTTGCGGGAGCGCGCCTATTCGGCGGGCGCGGGCTTCGCGGCGGGTTTGGCGGGCTTCTTCTTGCCGCTGCAGCCGCCGCAGCCCATGGTCTTCTTGACCTCCTCGTCCGGCTCCACGGTGCGGATGTCGGCTTCGGACTCGATGTGGCCCTTTTCGATGGCGTAGGCGATGCAATCCTCAAGGACCTGCTGGCAATGCTCGGTGGGGATGAACTCGCCGACCATGGCCCGCTGGAACTCTGGGCGGTCAAAGGGCTCGGCCCATTCCTTGTCGCGGAGATACATCCACGGCCCGATGCCGGGGGTGTCGATGGGCGGCGTGGTGGACCGCAGGGAGACCTCCCAGTGGGTGTATCCATAGATGTCGTCCAGGGTCTCCTCCGGGGTGCAGCTGTGGACCAGGCTGGCCTGGAACGAGACGAACAGCTTGAAACCCACGGCCAGTTCCTTGAACACGCGGCCGAAATCGTCGGACCGATAGCCCTCGACGAGATATTCTCTGAAATCTTTAGCCATTGCACACTCCTTTAAACCGTGAACAGGAAATCTGCGGCATACTTACTCAATTCCAACTTTATGGCAAGCGGCTTCCGAGGACGGCTTGGCGGCTGAAGAAATAAGAGCGGTTGTCGGGTGCTGCGCACCCGTTTCGCTTCGGGGGGGCATGGATTGAAGGAGGGATACAGTGTTTTGACGCCGTTTGGATGCTGCCGCATTCAAATGCGCGATCATCCCAATCAAGCCCCCTGCCCCGCGAAACGGCAACCAAAAATTTCCAAGGGCGAAAGCGGGTTGGGGGGCCGCGCCGGAGGCGTCTTCCTAACCCAGCAGGGCGAGGATAAGCGGCATGGTCAGGGCGGAGAGGACGGTTTGGGCGGTGATGATCAGGGCCATGACCTCGTGGTCGCCGCCCATTTGACGGGCGAGGATAAAAGCGGAGACCGAGACGGGGATGGCGGTGTAGATGAGCGCGGTGGTCACGGCCGGGCCGTCCACGCCGAGCAGACGGGCGCAACCGTAGGCGGCGAGCGGCAGGGCCACGAGGTGGGCCAGGGAGGCCAGGGCCACGGGCAGGGTGGACGCACCGATGCCGTGGAAGCGCAGGCCCGCGCCCACGGCAAGCAGGCCGAGCGGCAGCGCGGCCTTGCCGAGGATAGTCAGCAGGTCGAAGAGCACGCCGGGCAGCGGAAGTTTGAACACGCTGAGGACCATGCCGACCACGCAGGCCAGGATGAGCGGGTTCTTGACCAGTTCGAGCCCCACCCGGCCCAGGCCGCCGCCGTGCCGTCCGTGCCGCGAGAGGACCAGGACGCAGAGCACGTTGACCAGGGGGATGAGGGTCAGCAGGGCCACGGCGGACAGGGCCATCCAGTCCGGGCCGAGCAGCCCGGCCGCAGCGGACAGCCCCACATAGGTATTGGGCCGGATGGCGCCCTGAAAGACCGAGGTGAAGACCGGCCCGTCCAGGTGGAACATGGTCCGGGTGAAGACCAGGAACGCGCCCAGCAGGCAGACCGCGCCGATCAGGGTCAGGGAGAGCCCCAGGGACGAGGCGTCGAACTGCCGACCGGACAACCCGCTGACGAGCATGGCCGGGAAGAGCACGTAGTAGGTCAGCCGCTCGGACACGGGCCAGAATCCCACGCCGGGAAAGTCGAGGCGGTACAGGACGAAGCCGATAAGGATCAGCCCGAAGATGGGCAGGATGGCGAGAATGACGGGGGACATGGACGGGACGGTACGCCCCGATGCGATGTTATGGCAAGGAAAACGGGGGACTTCCGAAAGGGAAATCCCCCGTCTGGACTATTCGGGAATGGTCTCCATGGACGCCCATTTGGGCTCGTGGAGCGGCAGAACGTAGTCGGCCATGTCGCGGGCCTTGAGCAGGATGTCGTAGGCCTCGTACGGGCCGGTGTTGGTGCCCGGCGGGATGACCTCCATCTCCATGGCCCGGACTTCCTTGGGCGGGTCCAGGTTTTCGAGGATGGTGCAGAAGCCGCATATGAGCACCGAGCCCTTGTCGGTCTCGATCTTCACGGACATGCCGCCGGGGGTGTGGGCCGGGGTGTGGATCATGGTGATGCCGGGCAGGACTTCGGTGTCCTTGTCCACGGTCACGATCTGGCCGTTCTCCTTGGCGTCGTCCACGTAGTCCTCCAGGTAGCGGAAGTCGAGCGGATGCGGGTTGTAGACCGACTCCATCTCCTTCTCGTGCACGTAGATGGTCGCGTTCGGACACTTGTAGTCGTTCTCGCAGTGGTCGTTGTGCAGGTGGGTGTGGATGATGATGTCGATATCCTCGGGCTTGAGGCCGTACTTGGCCAGCCCTTCCTCAAAGGTATATATCTTGCCGCCGATGGCCTTTTCGCGGTCCTCGGAAATGATCGGCTGCATCTCGCCGGTGTCCACCAGGATGTTCTTGTCGCCGCCCTCGATGTACCATGTGTAGATGGGGATGGTGTACGGGGTGCCGTAATCGTGCTGATAGGTCATCATGCCCTTGTCGAAGACCTTGGTTCCCATGACGATCGGGTGAATTTTATAGCTGCTCACAGTTCACGCTTCCTGTTGTATTTGACCTCTAAGTATGAACGGACGTAAACCATGTCAAGGGCCGCGCGCATCGCTACGGGCCGGCCCCCGGACGCTTCCTCCGCACCGGGGCAAAAAAAAATCTCAAGGGTGTATTATTAATATTATACACACCTTGACCCCTTAACTCATCCTCGGGTAGGTACTTGCAATGCGGGGCTATGCCATCGCGCGCGTCTCAAATGGATATATACAGGTGTTCTCCATTTATTGCCAATAATTGGAGTGGACTTGAAGGCTGATACCAAGACCCTCATTTTTTAAGGAGATAGAGCATGGACGTCGAACTGGCCAAGCCCTTCATCAAAGCCGCCATAGATGTCTTGTCCACCATGGCATTCATCAAACCCGAGGTGGGCAAACCCTACGTGAAGCGAAACAACGTCGCCGCCGGCGACGTGTCCGGCATGGTCGGCATTACCGGCGAAAAGAACGGCAGCGTTTCCCTTTCTTTTTCCAAGGGATGCGCCGTGGCCATCGTCAGAAACATGCTCGGCGACGAGATCGACGACATCATGCAGGACGTCAAGGACGCCGTTGGCGAATTGACGAACATGATTTCCGGCCAGGCGCGCGCGGGCCTGGCGGAACGCGGGCTCGTGTTCCAAGGTTCCACGCCCACCGTGGTCATGGGAGACAACCACACCATCTCCCACATGGCAAAGGCCCCGATCATGGCCATCCCCTTCAAGACCAAAGACGGGGATTTCACCATCGAGTTCTGCTTCGAGTAGGCTGCGGCCTTCCCCATCAACACGCGGAGACGCCATGTCACCACTAGAGAACTTCAGAGATAAGGAATTCCTGGATCAGATCACGATCCTGAATGAGATTTCCGGGAGCAAGGACTCCGAGGCCCTACCCGGCCTTGTGGACCTGCTCAAGGACCCGGTCGGCGACACCTCCATCGACTACATGGTGGTCAACGCCCTGAACGCCGTTCTGTCGAGCAACGAAGACAAGGTCATCGAGGGCCTCAAGGATTCGCATGAGGGGTTCAATATTTTGTGCATCCGCGTGGCCGGGGAGTACGGCCTCAAGGGCGCGGTGCAGCCGCTGGTGGATCTGGCCCTGGCCGAGGAAGACCTCGACCGCCTGATGGAAATCCTGACCTCGCTGGCCCGCATCGGCGACGAGGCCGCCGTACCCGTGTTCCGGCGATTCCTGGACCACGAGGACCCGTTCATACAGTCCTCCTGCATCGAGGCTCTGGGCAAGCTCGCCGACCCCCAGTCCATCGAGGAGTTCAAAAAGATCATCATCGAGAGCGAGGCGGACGACCGCTTCGAGGTCTGCGACATCACCACCTGGAAGGCCGTGGACGCCCTGGCCCGCAACGCCACCGAGGACACCATCGCCTTCCTGGTCAAGACCCTGCACCACAAGAACCCCACGGTCCGCCGGATCATCACCGACGCGCTGATCAACGTGGGCTCGTTCTGCATCCCCATGCTCCTGGACGCCTTCGTGTCCGGGGACACGGACACCAAGATTCTGGCCGCCAACGTGCTCGGCTTTCTGCGCGACAAGGCGGGCGCGGACGGGCTGGTCGCCGCCTTCGACAAGGGCCAGGCCGATGATCCCAACGTCCGCTACGCCGTGTACGAGGCCCTGGGCCGCATCGGCACCATGAAGGGCATCATCTGCTTGGTGGACGGACTGTCCGAGACCGACGAACTGATCCTCATGGCCGTCATCGGCGGGCTGGAACAGCACGTCAATCCGGGCATGATCTCCTCCCTGATCAATCTCATTTCCATGGCCGACGAGCAGTCCTTCCGGCTGGCCAAGGCGGTCATCAATTCCAGGGCCACCACCATTTTCGACCACCTGTACGAGAACCAGGGCGCGGGGGACATCCTCGTGGACGCCCTGGCCGAGTCCCGCGACCCGGAGATCGTGGAGGAGTTCCGGGATGTGCTGGCCGAGATCGGCGGCATCCGCGCGGAACAGGACCTGGACCGGCTGCCGGCCCTGGTCACCGGCACGCGCAAGGCCCTGGCCGCGGACGACTCCCGCTCCATGTGCGCCATGCACCGGGCCATCCTCACGGACCTCGGGTTCGAGCCGTTCGTGGCCGCCAACGGCGAGGAGGCCTACGAGTTCATCGAACAGGGCGAGACGTTCGAGGTCATCATCACGGACATGAACATGCCGATCATGGACGGCATGGAGCTGGTCGGCAAGATCCGCTCCACCCCCGGCATGGAGGACGTGCCCATCATCATGGTCACCACCGAGTCCGAGGCCTCCCAGCAGGGCCTGGCCTCCAAGACCGGCGTGTCCGCCTTCATCACCAAGCCGTTCAAGCCGGACGACCTCAAGGCCAAGATTCTCGAAGTCACCGGCTAGCATCAACAATGATACGACAAAAAAGGGGTCTCTCGCGAGGCCCCTTTTTTGTTTCCGAAGGCAAAAATTGTCAGCCGGTTTTCTTCCGGGAACCCGAGACCGGCTCCCCACCACGCTCCACGCGCGGTAACGGGCACAGGAAGCCGGTGACCATGTCGGCCACCTCGGGCGAGTAGAGCATCCAGACGTGGCCCATGGGGGCGCAAACGCGCTCGTCCCATCCGGGGCGGCCGGTACGCAACAGGTCCAGCGGGATAACGTAGTCGTCGGCCACGGTGTAGACGGCCAGCTTGGGGCAGTCCGGGTCGGGCGCTTCGGCCACGGCCTCGGGAATGGTCCGGCCGGGGATGAGGCCGCGGGCCATGCGGTTGCCGCCCAGCCAGGCCAGCTCGCTGCCGCCGTGGGGCGAGCCCAGGGTGACCAGCGCGGCCACCCGGTCGCGGAACCGGGGATCGCCCGCAGCGCAACGGCAGAGCAGCCCGCCCAGGCTGTGGCCGATGAGGATGATCCTGCCGTCCGGGGAGTCGGCCAGGAGCGCGTCGAGCCGCGCCTTGAGCCCGGCCAGGGCGTTGTCGAAGTCCTTGGTGAAGCTGTTGTAGCCGAAGGTGTGCAGGTTGCCGAATCCAGCCCGCCGCAGCCTGCGGGAAAAGATCAACCAGGCCGTACGGTTGTGGTACAGGCCGTGGACCATGAGCACGGGCGTGCCCGTGGGCGAGGCGGGCCGCTCCGGCAGGGCCAGAAAGACGATGCTCGGCAGGGCGACCACGTCGGCGGCCATGGCCGTGACCACGCCGCGCGCCACGGCCGAGCCCAGTCCTCCCGCTTCCTCGCGGATGAGCCCGAGCCGCCCGGCCAGGGCGTTGGACAGCAGGAAGATGCCGTAGCGCAGCAGGGTGAACAGGGTCAGGCCCAGGAGGATGTAGAGGAAGACTCTGACAGGCATGCCGCACCATGACGCCGGTGCGTGCCGGTGTCAACCCGGCCGGGAATGCGCGCTCCCTTGCCTTGGCCCCGCCCTCGGTGTACCAAGGCCGGACATCCAAGGAGAATCCCCGTGACAACCACACTCTGCCTCGACATCGGCAGCGGCACCCAGGACGTGCTGCTCTACTCCCCGGACAGGGAGATCGAAAACTGTCCCAAGTTCGTCATCCCCTCCCCGGCCCTCCAGATCGGCCGCCGCATCGAGACCCTGCGCCTGCGCGGCGAACCGATCTGGTTGCACGGCAGCAACATGGGCGGCGGGGTGACCCGGTTCGTCAACGGCCACCTCAAGGCCGGTCTCAAGGTGGCCGCCAGCGAAGGCGCGGCCTACACCATGGCCGACGACCTGACGCGGGTGACGGACATGAGCATCAATATCACCGAGGAGTGCCCGGACGGATTCACCCCGGTCCGGCTGACCGATTTCGACGAGGCCTGGTGGCGCCGCTTTCTGGATGCCGCCGAACTGGACTGGCCCGACTCCATCGCGGCCTGCGCCCAGGACCACGGCTTCCACCCCGGCCAGTCCAACCGCATGGGCCGCTTCAAGCTTTGGCAGGCCCTGCTCGGCGACGGCGAGGGCCGCCCCGAGGCGCTGGTCTACCGGACCCCGCCCGCCATGCTCACCCGCCTTGCGGACCTGCAGCGGGACATCGGCGGCGGCCCCGTGGCCGACACCGGCGCGGCCGCCGTGCTCGGCGCGCTCTACGTGGACGAGATCGAGCGGCTGAGCTTCGAGCGCGGCATCACCCTGGTCAACATCGGCAACTCCCATCTCATCGCCTTCCTGCTCTACGCCGGGCGCATCCACGGCGTGTACGAACAGCACACCGGGTGCGTGGACGGCGAGAAGCTGTGGGCCGACCTGGCCGCGTTCCGCTGCGGCTGCCTCTCCTTCGAGCAGGTCTTCGACGAAAGGGGCCACGGCTGCCTCTGCATGGACCTGCCCGCCGAGGCGGACGGGTTCGCGCCCACCTTCGTCATCGGCCCGCGCCGGGCCATGCTCGATGGGTACGACGTGGAGTTCCCCGCTCCGGGCGGCGACATGATGCTGGCCGGATGCTTCGGCCTGATCAAGGGGCTGGCCATGCAACGTTAGCGCGTGACGGCACGCGGTCCCGGCAGCCGCCGCTCGCGTCGGCGGTCCTGTTCCCATCCATACGGTATCGCCAAAATTCGCCTTGCCCCCTAGGCAGACCGGTCGGCCCGTGGTAATCTTCGAGAATGCCCATTCCCTTTTGCAGACAGGAGCCGACCATGCCCGTGAAATATCCCGCTCTCCCCATTCTCCCCCTGTTGCTCGTGCTGGCCCTGTCGTGGGCCGCCGTGCCCGCATCCGCCACAGGGTGGGGCGACGCCCTCAAGGCGGCCGGAGACGCCGGGGCCAAGGCCGCGGGGCTTTCCGTGACCCCCTCCCAGATCGAGAGCGCCTTCCGCGAACTGCTTTCCATGGGGGCGGATTCCGCCGTGGAATCCCTGTCCCGTGACGGCGGCTTCTCCAAGCTGGCGGCCACCTCCCTGTCCCTTCCGGACAGCTACCGAAAAGTTGCCGAGACCGTAGCCCCGGACCTGCTCGCCAACCTGAACTCGGCGGCCGAGGCGGCGGTCCCGGCCATCGGCGAGCTGTTCCAAAAGACCATCAAGACCATGGAGTTCGCCAACCCGTCCGGCCTGCTCTCGGGCAAGAGCGACGCGGTGACCAGCTATTTCGAGGAGAGCGCGCGGCCGGGACTGGCCGAGAACGCGGCCCCGTTGATCCGCTCCGCTCTGAAAAAGGCCGGAGCGGGCACGGCCGTCGACGCCGCGCAGAGGCTCTCCGCCCTGACCGGCACGGACTTCAACCCCGTGGACTATCTGACGAACAAAACCCTGGACTCCATGTTCCTGTACATGGGCAAGACCGAGAAGGACGTCCGCTCGGGCGATATCGCCGTGACCAGCGAACTCCTGAAAAAGGTCTTTTAAGCGGACTGCGAGGAGCAGAATCATGAACAAGACGCTCAAGATCGGATTGATAATCATCGGGGCCCTGGCAGCCCTGTTCATCGCGGCCTGCATCGTCCTGGTGCTGGTCGTCAATCCCAACGACTACAAGGCCCAGATATCCAAGGCGGTCCAGGAACAGACCGGCCGGGAACTGAAGTTCGAGGGTGACATCTCCTTCAACTTCTTCCCCTGGCTCGGGCTCAAGGTCGGCCCCATGGCGCTCGGCAACGCCCAGGGGTTCGCCCCGGCCGAGATGGTCCGCATCCGGCGCGCCGAAGCCTCCATCCGGCTGCTGCCCCTGCTCTCGGGCGACGTGGCCGTGGGCACCGTGGTCCTGGACGGCCTGACCTTGAACCTGGCCAAAAACAAGCAGGGCGTGACCAACTGGGACGATCTGGCCAAGGGCGGCGACTCCGGCTCCGCTGCGGCCGAGACGGCCACCGGATCGGAGGCGCCCGCCGCCAAGTCCGGCCAGCCCAAGTCCCTGTCCGTACAGGGCGTGGAGATATCGAACGCCAACATCGTCTATGACGACATGCAGGCCGGGACCAAGACCTCGGTCAACGACCTGAGCCTGGTCATCGGCGAGGTCGGCGACAAGGTCCGCTTCCCCTTCGAACTCAAGTTCCACCTCAAACTCGACAAACCCGAGGTCGACACCCGCCCGGTCCTGACCGGCTTCGCCCGGTTCGACCAGGAGGCGGGGAGCATCGAAGTCGACGACATGAAGCTCTCCGTGCTCAACCTTGAGTTCTCCGGGCTGCTCTTCGCCAAGAGCAAAAACGACGACACCTCGTTCTCGGCCGAAATCAAGCTGGCCCAGGCCTCGGTTCGCGAGCTCATGAAGCAGTTGGGCATGACCCCGCCCGAAACCAGCGACCCCAAAGTCCTTGAGAACCTGACCGCCGACCTCAAGGTCAACGGCTCGGACACCGAGGCCACCCTGGAGTCCCTGAACCTCAAGCTCGACCAGACCCTGATCACCGCCGAGGGCGCGGTCAAAAACTTCAAGAAGCCCGCCGTGACCGTCAACGTCAACGTGGACGACATCGACGCGGACCGCTACCTGCCGCCCAAGTCCGAATCCAAGGCCGCCCCGGCCCGGCCCGCCGCCAGCTCCCCCCAGGCGGCCCCGGCCCAGGAGCCCGACCTGAGCGCGCTCAGGCCCCTGGACCTCAAGGCCCGGCTGACCGTGGGCAAGCTCAAGCTCATGAATCTGACCATCACCGATATCCTGGCCGATGTGACCGCCAAGAACGGCCTGGTCACCGCCGACCCGGTGTCGCTCAACCTCTACGGCGGCGCCTACACCGCCCGGGGTACCCTGGACGCGAACAAGGCCGTGGCCGCCTGGACCGAAAAAGGCCGGCTCAAAAACGTCCAGGCCGGGCCGCTGCTCAAGGACCTGACCGGCAAGGAGCACCTGACCGGCACCGCCAACGCCCAGTACGACCTTAACGGAGCCGGGCTGACCCCGGACAACATCAAGAAGTCCGTCTCGGGCACCGCCTCCTTCGCCTTCACCAACGGGGCCGTCAACGGCGTGAACGTGGCCAAGATGCTCCGCGACGGTTGGAGCCGCCTCAAGGGGCAACCCGTGTCCGGCGACGAACCGGCCAAGACCGACTTCGCCGAACTGCTCGGCTCCGCCACCCTGACCAACGGGCACATCGTCAACAAGGACCTGCTCATGAAGTCCCCGCTGTTGCGCGTCAACGGCCAGGGCTGGGCCGACCTGCCGAAGAACACCACGGACTACACCGCCACGGTCACCGTGGTCGGCACCCTGGAGGGCCAGGACGGCAAGTCCATCCAAGACCTCAAGGGGTTGCCCCTGCCCGTCAACGTCAAGGGCAGCCTGGACGACCCGTCCATCTCCCTGGACCTCAAGGCCATGGGCGAGGCCCTGTTCAAGGGCACCTTCAAGCAGGGCGCCAAGGGCCTGGAAGAGACCCTCAAGAAAGGGCTCCTCGGCGGCTCCAAGCCGTCCGATTCAACCGGTACCGGCGGCGATTCCAAGTCCACGGACAACCCCCTGAGCCCGCTCAGGAAGCTGTTCCAGTAAGCGACGGAACCCCGTAAACACAATAAGGGAGGGGCCGAACATCGGCCCCTCCCTTCTTTTTTACCGCCGCTCCCTCCGCCTCTTCCCCTGTCGGGGCGGCCGCCATCCGTTACACAAACGCCACCCTGCCGAAACAACTGTTTCGCGCCATTCCCTTATATAATCTGGAAATATTTTAGGAGGCACTTCATGCTGCGCTATCTCATCCTGACCGCTTTGCTGCTCTTGTCCGCCGTCCAGAATACCTGGGCCGCAGACGTTACCGTGGAAAAATACGACATAGAGATCCCCAAGGAATTCATGGTCCCCTACACGGGGCAGTACGCCGCAGGTTTCCCGGACGGATTCACCCTCGGCGTGGGCTCGGGCATGACCTACGTGGGCCGGGCCGCCGACGGTGCGCGCGTGTTCTACGCCATCACCGACCGCGGCCCCAACGCCGACGCCCCCAAGTGGGTCGAAGCAGGCAAGACCACGCCCACCAAAATGTTTCCGGCTCCTGATTTCCACCCCTCCTTCGGCGCGGTCCGGGTCAAGGACGGCCACGCCGTCCTGGCCAGCCTGATCACTGTGAAGGACGCGCACATGCGCCCGGTATCGGGCCGGGCCATCCCCCTGGGATCCGTGGGCGCCACCGGCGAGATTCCCCTGAACGACTCGCTGAAAAGGCTGCCTTTCGACCCCGAGGGCCTGGACACCGAGGGCATCGCCATCGACAAGAAGGACAAGCGTTACCTGTGGATCTGCGACGAGTACGGCCCGTTCATCGCCAAGATCGACGGCTACACCGGCAAGATTGTCAAGAAGTACGTGCCCGGCAAGGGACTGCCCATGATCGCCGCCTCCCGCCAGCCCAACCGGGGCCTGGAAGGCATCGCCGTGACCCCGGCCAACAAGGTCCTGGCCGCCATCCAGTCCATCTGCGACGTGGATGGCAACGTCAAGAAATCCAAGGCCACCTTCTGCCGTCTGCTCCTCCTGGACCCGGCCACCGGCAAGGTCGAGCAGTTTGCCTACCCGCATGACCGAGACAACTATAAGAGATCCGCCGACGCCAAGATCGGCGACCTGCACGCCGTGTCCGAAACCCAATTCCTGATTATCGAGCGGGGCAAGAACGCGGACGGCAAGACCCGCATCCCGGTCTACCTCATCGACATCTCCGGCGCTTCGGACATCACCGGCGTCAAAACCAAGGAAGGAAAAGAACTCGAGACCCTGGCCGACCGCGGCGAGGTCGAGGCCCGCGGCGTGAAATACGTCAAAAAGACCAAGCTCCTCGATCTCAAGGACTATGGCTGGAAGCCCGGCAAGGCCGAGGGCGTTGCCCTGCTGCCCGACATGCGCACCATCGCCGTGACCTCGGACAACGACTTCGGCTTCACCTTCAAGGTGGTGGACCCGGTCAACGATGCGGACGGCAAGCCCGTGACCAAAGCCGCCGCCTATACCGTGGACCCTTCCGGCCAGGTCCAATACAAGGGCAAGCCGGTGAACACCCACATCGAGCTGACCAACACCGGGACCCGTCCCAAACTGTGGTTCTTCACCCTGCCCAAGCCGGTCAGCCAGTACTAGACCCCATCCGGGGCCGGTCGGGGATTCACCTCTCCTCCCCGACCGGCCGCTTCCCTCCCTCCCCTCTGCGGGCGGGATGAATAGAAAGGCCCCCGGCTCGAACGAGCCGGGGGCCTTGTAACGCGGAACGAAAAACCGCAGGGGCCTAGAAGCGCAACGACAGGCAGGTCAGTCCGCCGTCCAGCTTGCGGAACTCGGACACGTCGACCACCGTGGTCTTGGCGCCGGTAGCTTGAACCTGAGCCAGGGTCTTGGGGAACCCGTCGGGCACGATGACCGTGCCGTTGATGTACAGGCAGTTGCGGGCATATGCCTCGTCGTCCTCGACCACCACGCGCCGGAAGCGGGAAAGCTCAGGCAGGGAGTCACAGCAGGGCGAGACCAGGATGGTGTCGTTGCCGATGAAATTGACGTCGGTCTTGAAATGCAGGCTCGGGCAGCAGGCGATGGTCACGGTGTCGTAGCCGTGGGGCCTGACCGCATCGGCCAGGGCCGCGGCCCCCTGCGCATTGGTCCGATCGGACAACCCCACGTAGAAGGTCTTTTCCACCAGCAGCACGTCACCGCCTTCGATGAGCGCGGGCGGGACGATCCGGACCACAGGCTTGTGCTTGGCCAATTCCGGTTCGATGGTCAGTTGCTCGCCCTGGCGCGAGGGGGCGCCCAGGGGGGTGAGCACGGCCACCTCGGGGCAGACCACGGCGGTGTCCTCCACGAAACAGCAGTCCGGGAAGCCCGGGACCGCATCCAGCACGGTCACGTCCAGACCGAGGTCGGCCAGGGTCCGGCAGTAGACGGCATGCTGCTTCAGAGCCAGATCGAAGTCCGGCTTGCCCAGGTTCTGGGAAGTGATGCCGTCGACCATCTCGGGGCCGGGACGGCGGGTTATTGCGCGCGTGAACATGGTATTCTCCTTGGGTGATGGATGCCGTCCCAGATTGCGGGTTCCACCACGGCCCGTCAAGCACGTTCTCCAACAACGTCCAGGGAGGCAAACCTCTCCCCGGCGACTCCCAGACCGGCCTAATCGCGTTGAGGGGCGACGGCGAGAGGCCCGTTTGTCCGCCGGGCGGATTCTCCGGGCGCCGGTGGCCACAACGCAAAAAAGCCCTCAGTGAATGACTGAGGGCTTTTTTGAAATATTCCTTGGCGGCGACCTACTTTCCCACACGCTACCATGCAGTATCATCGGCGATGGAGGGCTTAACTACCGGGTTCGGAATGGGACCGGGTGTACCCCCTCCTCCTTGGCCACCAAGAAAATTTTGGCGAACCGGAGTTCGGAATATATTAGTAAATAGGGGAAGAGAGAATTCCTGTAATTGTTAAATAAGCCGCACGATCTATTAGTACTGGTCAGCTGAACAACTCACGTTGCTTACACCTCCAGCCTATCAACCTGGTGGTCTTCCAGGGATCTTTAGGGACTAATGTCCAGGGAGAACTTATCTTGAGGCTGGCTTCCCGCTTAGATGCTTTCAGCGGTTATCCGTTCCGAACTTAGCTACCCTGCAGTGCCACTGGCGTGACAACAGGAACACCATAGGTTCGTCCACCCCGGTCCTCTCGTACTAGGGGCAGACCCTCTTCAATTCTCCTACGCCCACGGAGGATAGGGACCAAACTGTCTCACGACGTTTTAAACCCAGCTCGCGTACCACTTTAAACGGCGAACAGCCGTACCCTTGGGACCTGCTTCAGCCCCAGGATGTGATGAGCCGACATCGAGGTGCCAAACCGCGTCGTCGATGTGAACTCTTGGACGCGATCAGCCTGTTATCCCCGGCGTACCTTTTATCCTATGAGCGATGGCCCTTCCATTCGGAACCACCGGATCACTAAGACCAACTTTCGTTCCTGCTCGAGATGTCTCTCTCACAGTCAAGCTCCCTTATGCCTTTGCACTCAACGGCTGGTTTCCAATCAGCCTGAGGGAACCTTTGCAAGCCTCCGTTACTTTTTAGGAGGCGACCGCCCCAGTCAAACTACCCACCAGACACTGTCTCCACACCGGATAACGGTTATGAATTAGATACCTAAGTAATAAAGGGTGGTATTTCAAGGTTGACTCCACGCACTCTGGCGAGCACGCTTCAAAGTCTCCCACCTATCCTACACATTATTAATCAAATACCAATGTCAAGCTGCAGTAAAGGTGCACAGGGTCTTTCCGTCCTTCCGCGGGTACCCGGCATTTTCACCGGGAATTCAATTTCACTGAGTCTCTGGTTGAGACAGCGGGGAGATCGTTACGCCATTCGTGCAGGTCGGAACTTACCCGACAAGGAATTTCGCTACCTTAGGACCGTTATAGTTACGGCCGCCGTTTACTGGGGCTTCGATTTAGAGCTTCGACCGAAGTCTAACCCCACCTCTTAACCTTCCAGCACCGGGCAGGCGTCAGTCCCTATACATCGTCTTACGACTTAGCAGAGACCTATGTTTTTAGTA